>CAZONC010000001.1:0-54474 GCA_964581305.1 uncultured archaeon
CCATATTACTCTTTTTTATTATTTATTTTAATTATTTTATTAAGAGAATATGAAATTTAAACCTAAGTTAGAGGAAAAAAGATGGAACATAATTTTAGAAAAAAAAGTGAGGGATGGTTGGATAAAAGATAAAATATACAGTTTCAATACAAAATCCAAAAAGATATTTAGTATCGATACACCTCCACCATATCCCTCTGGCAGACCTTGGCATATTGGAGCGGTTGCGCATTATTCACAAATAGATATGATTGCTAGAACTGCAAGAATGAAAAAATTTGATGTATTTTTTCCTATAGGAATAGATCGAAATGGCTTGCCTGTTGAGATGTACACAGAAAGATTGTATGGAATAAAAATGCATGATGTGGGAAGGGAAAAATTTATGAAACTATGCCAAAATGCGCTCGATGAACTAGAAAAGGAAATGCTCGAAATAATGAAAATGGTTGGTCTATCATGCGATTTTGATAACTACTATCGAACTGATAGCAAAGAATTCAGGACGCTTACTCAAAGCACATTTATTGAGCTTTGGAAAAGAGGATTAATTTATGAGGCAACACGACCAAACAATTTTTGCCCAATATGCAAAACTACAATAGCAGATGCAGAAGTTGTTTATGAAGAAATGCCAACACAACTTGTTTATATTAAATTCAGTGTGAAGGAGACTGGTGAAGAAATTACCATAGCCACAACAAGGCCGGAATTGTTATGTGCATGTCAAGCTGTTATAGTTAATCCAGAAGATAAAAGATATGTACATCTTCATGGTAAAAATGCTATTATTCCTATTTATGAACGTGAAGTTCCTATTATCCCACACCCATATGCTGATCCAAAATTTGGAACTGGAATAGTAATGATTTGTAGTTATGGTGATTATTCCGATGTTCGACTTTTCAGAGAGCTCAAACTTAAGGAAATAATTGCAATCAATGAAGAAGGCAAAATGACAGAAGCAGCCGGTCCTTATGCAGGACTATCAATTGAAGATGCAAGAAAAAAAATTATTGCTGATCTTAGTGAGCGCGAACTTATAGAAAAAAAGGAAACAATAACTCATAATATACCAACATGCGAAAGAAGTGGAAATGCAATAGAAATTATTCCTATGAAAGAATTTTATCTTAAACAATTAGAATTTATACCAACAATGAAAAAAATTGCGAAAAAAATAACTTTCTTTCCGGAGCAGCATCGCCAACTTCTTATTGATTGGATAAACTCGGTTACAATCGACTGGCCAATTTCACGAAGACGATTTTATGGAACAGAAATTCCAATCTGGTATTGCAAAAAATGTGGAAATATAAATTTACCTGAGCCAGGCAACTATTATCAACCGTGGCGAGAGAAACCACCATTTAAATGTCAAACGTGTGGTGGAAATGATTTTGTAGGTGAGGAAAGAACGTTTGATACGTGGATGGATTCGTCCATAACACCACTATTTATTTCCAAATATTATAAAGATAAGAAATTCTTTAGAAAAATATTTCCGAATACCATTAGACCACAAGGAAAAGAAATCGTCCGCACATGGTTATATTATACACTACTTAGATGTTATCAGTTAACAAAAAAACCTGCTTTTAAATATGTATGGATAAGTGGTCTTGGTTTAGATGAAAAAGGAGAAAAGATGTCAAAAAGTAAGGGGAATGTAATTGATGTGGTACCGATACTTAAAAAATATGGTGCAGATTGTTTTCGATTTTGGAATGCCGCAGAAGCATCACTCGGCTCTGATTTTAGATGTTCTGAACAACGAATAGCTGGTGCAGCAAAGTTTTTAACAAAATTGTGGAATGTTGCACGATTTGTTTCTTCATTTCCTCAACCGAAAAATGCTAAGCTAACAACAACCGATAAATGGATTTTGGCGGAATTGAGTAAACTTATCGATGAATGCTTGACAGGATATAATAACTTTAATTTTTTCATTCCCGCAAATAGAATAAGAGAATTTGTTTGGAATTTATTTGCGCCACACTATATTGAAATGGTAAAAGCTAGAGCATATGGGAAAGGTTCTAAAAATGAACAACGCTCGGCATGGTTTACACTACACACATGCCTAAAAAATATTTTGCTTTTGCTTGCACCCATTACACCTTTTATTACTGATTTTATATGGCAATCACTCTATAGCAAGAAATCTATCCACTTGGAGGCCTTCCCAAAAACAAAATGGAAAAATAAAAAACTATTGGCACTTACACCTTTACTTGTTAAATTTAATTCGAATATTTGGTCTATGAAAAAAGCAAAAAACATTTCTTTAACACAACCAATAGAAGTTAAAATACCAGAGAAATTAAAGCAGTTTGAAAAAGATTTAAGAAATATGCATAACATAGTTTGATTGATTTGAATGGAAGAGGAATTACTAAAAATTAAAAAAATAGTAAAGGAACTAGAAGATGTTAGAGGTAGACATACCGAATTGGTTACAGTATATATTCCTGCAGGTGCCAATCTACAGGAAACCATAAACATGCTTCGACAGGAATATTCACTTGCGCAGAATGTTAAAGATAAAACTGTGCGAAAAAATGTTATGGCTGCTCTAGATAAAATAATTTACCATCTGCAGTTTTACAAAGTAACTCCTAAAAATGGATTGGCTGTTTTTTGTGGAAATGTCTCGAAAAAAGAAGGTGTAAGTGATATAAGGCTGTGGTCCATCGAGCCGCCAGAAAAGCTAACTACAAAAATTTACCGTTGTGATCAGGTCTTTATACTCGAACCACTCAAGGAAATGTTGACAGAAAAAGATGTTTTTGGTCTAATAGTTTTGGATGCAAACGAAGCAACCATAGGTTTACTTAGAGGAAAGGCCATTACAGTTGTGAAAAAGTTGGAATCAACTGTTCCAGCAAAAACAGTAAAGGGAGGTATGTGTGTCAGCGAAGATACACTAATCCAGTTAGAGGATGGTAACATTATACCGATAAAAGATCTTACCAATAATAAAAAAATTCTTTCATATTCTTTCGAAAAGTTTGAGCCAGTTTTTACAGATTCATTTGAAATTTTTAAAAAAAAGGTTAAAAAAAGTTATAAACTGATTTTTGAAGAGCCTTCAACAACATTAACACTTACGCCAGAGCATTTGGTTTTTGTTATTAGTAAAAATGGTATAGAAGAAAAGGCTGTGGAAAAAATAAATGTAGGCGATATGCTGCTATTTCTTCATACAGTATGTCCAAAATGTAAAGACGATTCGACAATTAGTAGTGTTTTATCACAACTGCTAGGTTATTTTCTTGGTGGCGGAACGATTGATGGTAATAGAGTAATATTTTATAATAAAGATTTGCAACTTTTAGATGTCTATAAAAAACTTGCTGAAAAAGTAAGCGGTAAAAAAACAGTAATTTATAAAAAAGGTGGTTCTTACGAATTAAGACTTTATAAAAAATCTTTTGTCGACTTTCTATTGACTAATTTTCCAAAAATTTCAAAACCGCGAAGAGAAAAAGATATAGATGAAAAAATATTGCATTTACCAAAAAATAAACTAAAACATTTTATTAGAGGGTTATTTGATGCTAAGGGATATGTTGATCAAGCAGGAATAGTCCTAAGAATGACTAATGAAAATATCATGAAAAAGCTTCAGCTACTTTTAACGCGTTTTGGTATAGCATCAAGCTTGAGTGGCCCAGATAAATTTGACCGATATGAATTGCGGATTACAAATGTTTTGTATATCAGCAAATTCAAAAAAGAAATTGGATTTTCTTCTCAGAAAAAAGCTACAAAACTTAATATGGTAATTAAAAAATATAAAAGTGGATTTGCAACTCGAGTTCCAATATCCGGAATTCGAAAATTAATAGAAAATGCAGGACTGAAAAAGGAAGATTTAAATAAGTACATAGAGAAAATTTATGGCTCAAACCTAATTGCACTCAAAGTTAAGGAAAAAATAAAATTGACAACAAACAGTGAATTTTATGATCTGTTCGTTCCTAAATTTAATTGTTTTGTTGCAAATGGTATACTTGTGCACAATTCACAAAAAAGGTATGATCGCCTTCGTGAAGATGCGCTAAACGAATTTTTCACAAAAGTTGGTGAAACAGCTTCACAAATATTTTTGCAACAGCCAGAATTGAAAGGAATAATTATAGGTGGGCCTGGCCCAACGAAAGAAAGCTTTGCTTCTAGTGCATATCTTCATCACGAAATACAGAAAAAAGTTCTGGGTATAAAGGATGTAGGATATACAGATGAATATGGACTAAGCGAACTTGTAAAGAGATCGTCTGATCTTATAGAAAAAGCAACTGTGGTGAAAGAGCGAGAATTGGTGGAAAAATTTCTTACAGAGCTACAGAAAGAAGGGAATGTTGTTTATGGCTTAAATGAAACTCTACAAGCACTCGAGCAAGGTGCAGTAGATACTCTTTTAATCTCCGAGGCAATGGATTTGGCCGAAATAGAAAAATTAATGGAAAAAGCAAAAAGCTATGGCACGCGAGTTGAATTAATATCTACTGATACGCCAGAAGGTGTACAATTCAAAGAACTTGGCGGAATAGGTGGATTTTTGCGATATAAAGCCTAAATTTGTAAGTTAAAAAATTTTACTGCATTTTCTGTCGTTTGTCTATCAACCTCTTCGAAAGATAACTTTTTTATTTCTGCAATTTTTTCTATGACTACTCGGACAGAAGTTGGATCATTTCGCTTTCCACCACCAAGCCATGGAGAATCCGTTTCTGTAAGAATTTGTTCTATTGGCGCATCTCTAACAATTTTCTTTATTTTTTTGCTTGCAAGCAGTGTGGTATTAACAGAAATATACCATCCATTTTCTACTATTTTTTCAAAAAGCTCTTTTGCTGTAAAAAAATGCATCAAAACGGCTTTTGCACCACAATCTTTTAAAATTTCAATTGCATCAGCAAAAGCGTTGCGTGCATGAATCACAAGTGGTTTATTCAATTTTTGTGCCAAAGAAATAAATTCGATAAATAGCTCTCTCTGTTTTGCTCTCCATTCTTGCTCTTTAACCCAGCTATAATCAAGTCCAACTTCTCCTATCCCAACAATTTTATCTTTATTCGCTTCCATCAATTTTAAAAAATCGCTTTTGCATTGGTCAGAAATTTCTTTTATATATTCTGGGTGAATGCCAACTGTGGCAAAAACAAACCCATTATATCTTTCAACTAATCGCATAGTTAAATCAAAATCTTTTGGATGGGCGCAAGATGTTATTATCGCTTTTAGCTGCTGCCTGCATTTTTCTATTATTTCATTCCGATCGTCATCGTATTCTTTTTGCTCAAGATGGCAGTGACAATCGATCATAATTTTTTATTCTAAAATTCAAATAAATAAAGTTCATAATCAGTTACCATTTCACGCTGTCTTCAAATCCAAATGGAATTTCACAGGAAGAGGCAAAAACCGCTTAAAACATTTTGGTGCTAATGAAATTCCATTTTTCCAAAATATATTTCATTTTAGCCCACTAAGTTTAGCCGAATTGTTAATAACTTTTGGTCTATCTTCTTCTGTGCTATGGCTCGGCAAACTATACAAATATCTTCGCTATAAATTATAAATTCGATTATAATTTATTATGGAACTATTGATCCAGTCAATTATACTATTGGCTTCTTTAGCTATTCTTGGAAAAGCCGCACATATCGTAACGGATAAAGCATACGAAATTGCCAAAATTACAGGATTGGGTGGAATTATGATAGGATTTGTACTACTATCTATCATTACAAACTTGCCAGAGCTAAGCATTGCATTTTCTTCGATTGTTCTTGAACAGGAGGATGTGGCATTAGGTAATATTTTTGGCTCCAACATTGCCAACTTAACTTGGAATATCGGTCTAATTGCCATTTTTTTTCCTATAATAGTTTATAAAAAAACATTTCGTGAACTCTCGCAAATGATTCTTATCGCCTCGATAATACCTTTTGTGCTGCTAACAGGAATTTATATTCAACAGATTTTGGGCGCAGTACTTATTATTGTATTTTTACTCCTATGCTATTACTGCTACTCTGAACGAAAAGGTATAAAAATAAAGCAAGAGAGAAAGAAAATTGGTCCCACAACAATTTTTTATTTTGCGTTGGCCTTTGTTCTTATTTTAGCTTGTGCAAAATTTGCTGTAAGTTCTGCTGCAAAAATTGCAACCCTTTTAGATATTTCAAAAGCGACTATCGGTGCAACTATTATAGCAATTGGTACAACGTTGCCCGAGTTCGCTGTTGGATTTGTTGCAGCTAAAAAAGGCTATGTTAGCTTGGCTTTGGGAGGCATTCTAGGTGCATTCGTATCAAAAACAACCTTTGTTTTAGGTCTTTTTCTTTTATTCTCGACTATGCAACTCAATTTTCCAATATATTTGGTTTTGGCCGCATCCATGATGGGATCAGCAACTTTAACATGGTTTTTATTAAGAAAAAGAAAAGTTACTCGTGTTGATGGAATTTTACTAATTTTATTCTATACCTTTTTCTTATTCATAATTTTAGGAATTTAATTTCTAAATGTAATTTATTTAAGCTTTTTGGCTCATTTTCTATTTATGGTTGACTATTATATCTATATGCTTTCATATACAGTACCTGAGCTGGAAAAAGAACTAAAAGTAGTAAAAGAGAGAAATTTGAAAAAATATAAACACTGGAATGGTGACATTAAATTAACCAACGAGCCAGCAATCTATTTTGATGTTGGGAATTTGTTAATTAGAGAAAGGCATGAAATAGATAGAGAGATAACAAATGTTTTAAAAAAATATAAAATTCCATATGAATTTACATCTGCAGGATAACTACTCGATCAAAACAGCATTCACTATACCGTGTTGAGAAGGTCTAGATGTTACTTTTGCGTTTCCTATTTCAGTTTTTATTATACACCCTTTTGTTATTACATTTTGCCGTGCTAAAAATGGATGCGATGGGGTTGAAACTACTGTTATGATTTTAACTTTTTTTGTTTGTTTAGTTTTTGGATCTAGCACATTTGCCCATTCCGCAAAAGAAAGCTTAACTTTTGTACCTCCACCTTTTGTTCTTTTAATTATTCTTTTCTCCTTTCCCAACTTTGTATGGAGGGGTAATGAACCCAACTCATATTTTCTTTTCTTTCTTGCTAATTTTATAATTCCCCCTGTTGCCTTTCTTCCACGTTCGCCATGCCAAATTGCCATATTTAATATTTAAAATGTGATTAAATTTATAAACACAAATATAAGTTACAAAATTAAGGAAATTAAAAAATCAGAAGGAGGGCGACCTAATTTTTATTAAAACTGATAGTGATGCTAATTTATTAATTGGTCATTAAGAGTATTTTTTCTCGATACCTAGAGGCTGTACTTTTGCGAGAGGGAATCAATTTTGGTACAAAAATTCGTGAAATTTTAGACTTTTTTGCAGTAAAAAGTTAAATATATAAATACAAAATTCAGTTAATAATCAAGTGAGTGAATGAGCGACAGACCAATTGATGCACTAGATAATGCAAAAGGGAAAAAAATATTAATAAAGTTAAAAAATGGAGAAGAAATAGTTGGAATACTCAAAGCACTTGATTTGCATTTAAACCTCTGGTTGGATGAGGCAGAAGTGCAGAGAAGTGAAACAAAAATAAGACTCGGTACGGTTTTAGTTAGAGGGGATACAATAGTTTATGCTTCTCCGGTTGTTTAATAAAGGAATTATATGGTAAAAGGTACTCCTGCTTTTGGGAAAAAAATTGGCACAAAACATATCCGTTGTCGAAGATGTGGTAGAAGGAGTTATCATGTTTCTAAAGGATATTGTGCAGCCTGTGGATATGGCCGTTCAGCAAAAATAAGAAAATATGCATGGCAGACACGTGATTTAAGGCGAAATAGAAAATATTAAAATAAATTGGATTTCTGAATATTAGTATGGGCCTGTAGCTCAGCATGGTAGAGCAGCGGGCTTTTAGCATTTGCGAAAAAGCTCTGATCGATGAAGAGACCCGTTGGTCGAGGGTTCAAATCCCTCCAGGCCCACATTTGCTCTTTCTAGAAAAGTTGATAAACTTTATGCTTTTATATGTATAACATTAATTAAGGAATGTATAACATGAAAAACAAGAAAATAATGGCATTCAGGTTGCCTGAGCAAATAAGGCGAGAAATAGAAAGGGCTGTTGAAGAAGGTATATATAGGGATTATACAGAAGTGGTTACAGATGCACTAAGACAATTCTTTAATTTGAAAGTAAATTCAAATATAAAATCTAAAAGGGTGAAGAAATGACACGAATTACAAAAATCACTTTGCAAGGATTTAAAAGTTTTAATAAAAAGATTTCCATACCTTTTGTTCCTGGTGTCAATATAATTTGTGGGCCAAATGGATCAGGAAAAAGTAATATTGTAGATAGCATTTGCTTTGTTCTTGGTCGAACATCTGCAAAATCTTTACGTGCCGATCGTTTGCATGAACTAATATTTCATGGTGCGGGTATAAAAAAGCCGGCTGATTACGCGTCTGTAACGCTTTATCTTGATAATTCGAAAAAAACTTTTCCGTTTGATGACCCAGAAATTTCTATAACACGAAAAGTTAATAGAAAAGGTGTTTCGGTTTTTAAAATAAATGGAAAAACAACAACACGTGAAAAAATTTTAGAGTTATTATCTTCTGCACGAATCTATCCAGATGGTCACAATATAATTTTGCAGGGTGATGTAACTAATATAATTGAAATGAATCCTATAGAGAGAAGGCAAATAATAGATGAAATATCGGGTATAGCTGAATATAATGATAAAAAAGAAAAGGCGAAAAGAGATTTGGAATTTGTAGAGCAAAAGTTGAAAGAAGCAGAAATAATAATTTCGCAAAAATATGACATATTTAAAAAATTAGAGGAAGAAAGAAATGCAGCTATTAAATATCAGGATTTACAAAAGAAGTTGCTAATTCTTAAAGCATCTTATGCTTATAAAAAAATGAAAAATTGTGAAGCAGAACTTGAAAAATTAGAAGTTGGGTTATTTACAAAGGAAGAACAAATTAAACGAAATGATGAAGATATAAGAAAAATAGAGGAAGAATTGGAAAAAAAAGAAAATGAAATAAGAGCGATTGCTAATCGTGTTGTTGAAATTTCAAAAAAGATAAAAATTGAAAAAAAACTTTCTGAATTGCGATCGCAAATTTTACTTAAAAAAGAGCGAATTTCATCGAATTTACGTGAAATTGAGCGAATTGATAGTTTAATAGAAAAACTCGAAGCACTGATAGCACAAAAAACAGAATTTTACGAATTGCCACGAGCAGTTGCGGCTATTCTTGATTTAAATCTAAAAGGGGTTTATGGAATTGTAAGAGATTTAATTAATGTTCCTGAAAAGTATAAAGTAGCAATTGAAGTTGCAGCAGGCCCACATTTATATGATATTATTGTTGAAAATGAGGATGTTGCAACATATTGTATAGAATATTTAAAAAAAGAAAAAATAGGACGAGCTGTATTTTTGCCGCTAAATAAAATAAAACCTATTCTTTTTAAAGATAATGAGCTATTAAATAAAAAGGGTGTAATTGGAATTGCATCAGGGCTTATTAAATATCCTACGAAATTTATGAATGCAATAGAATTTGTGTTTGGAAATACACTAGTTGTTGAAAATCTTGATGTGGCTAAAGAGCTTATTGGCAAAGCACGTGTTGTTACACTAGATGGTGAATTAATTGAGAAATCTGGTGCAATTATTGGTGGATACTATGCAAAGGTTCACTCTGCGACTATTGAAAATGTAAAAAAGGAGATAGAAAATTATATAAAGATAAGAAAAAATTTGCAGATTGAAACGGAAAAGCTTAGGGCCGAAGTGGCTGAATTGGAAAAAAGAATAGCAGATTTTGAGCTTCTGCCAGAAACAAAAGAAATAATAGATCTGGAAAAAATAAGGATTGTTTCTGAAAAGGAAATCGAAGAATTAAAACAAAGAAGAAGAATTGCATATGAAAAAAGAATAAAATTGCAAAGTGAGATTGATAAAATAAGAATGGAAAAAGCACGACTCGAAGCAGAGCATAATATAGCTATGTCTGAAGTTCAGCAATATGGTGAAGTAAAATATATTGATGAAAAGTTAACTGTTCTTGGAAATCTAATTCAAAAAGTTATAAAAGAATTGAACGCGATTGGACCTGTAAATTTGCGTGCGATAGAGGAATATGAAAAATTTGCTCAAGAATTCGATGAGTATAAGAAAAAATATGAGAAAATTTTAGAAGAAAAGAAGGCTGTTCTTAGAATGATCGAAGAAATTGAGGCAAAAAGAAAAGAAACATTTTATAAATGTCTCGAGCGTGTTAATGAAGAATTTAAAAAAATATTTTATGAAATGCTGAAAGGTAATGCTAATTTGGAACTTGAAAATCCGATGGATATTGAAAGTGGATTACTTATACAAGCAAATCCAAGAGGAAAAATGCTACTAAACATTGATACAATGTCTGGTGGGGAAAAAACATTAACTGCGCTAGCATTTTTGTTTGCTATACAAAGCTATAAACCAGCACCATTTTATATTTTAGACGAAATTGATGCGGCACTAGATAAAGAAAATACAAAAATAATGGCTGAATTAATTAAAAGACATTCAAAAGATGCACAATTCATTGTTATAACTCACAATGATCAAACAATAAAATATGGTGATGTTGTTTATGGGTGTACAATGGTTGATGGCGAAACAAAAATATTAGGATTGAGGTTGCCAGCATGAAAAGCCAAGAAGAAAATATTTTGCAAACTATAATTGAAAAAGAAAGTTGGGAGGAGATAATTTACCATATTGTCAGCCTTGAACATTTAGACCCATGGGACATTGATTTAGTAAAATTGACAGATGGCTTTTTACAATTTATAAAAAATGCAAAAGAACTTGATTTTCGTATACCAGCAAAAATTGTTTTTGTTGCAGCAATTTTATTAAGACTTAAGTCAGAGTATCTATCATTTTTTAGTGAAAAGGAGGAGACAGAAAAGGAAGAAAAAGTATTTGAAAGTTTAGATATAGATCCGAATTTAATTCAACTTGGTCATCCAATAAAGAGAATACCTAAGCGACAAGTTACACTCGATGAATTAATTCATTCATTAAAAAAAGCGCTGGCTGTTAAAGAAAAAAAATGGGAAAGGAAAAAAATATGGGAAAGAAATTTACAATCAGTAATCTCTGAAGAGGATATAAGTGAACGGATTAATAAAGTTATGATTGAAATTGAAAAACTAATGGCTAAACTTAAAAAAGATAAAATAGAGTTTAGTCGAATAGTTAAAAAATGGGAAAGAAAACATATAATTGAAATCTTTATTCCACTTCTACATTTAGAGCAGGACCAAAAAATTAGAACAGAGCAGGAAGATTACTTCAAAGAAATTTTTATAAGCAAGATGTAAGTTGCTTATTACATTTTGCTTCCGCAACCTTTTGTTTATAATTTTTGCTTTCTTCATCAATCCATGTTTGAACATTAAAATTTATAATATAGCCGTCTGCACGTTTTGTAATAACATTTGTTATTCCTGCGTTGATTAATACACGCCGACATCTTGGGCAAGGTAACCCCTCACAAACCTCATTTGTTTTTGCATCTTCACCGTATAAATATAAAATTCCACCCAGCACCTTTGCACCATATCGCGCAGCATTTATTATTGCATTTTCTTCTGCATGAACACCTATACAATAATCATATCCGCTAAAATGTGGTGCACCAACCAAATCTTTTAGACAGCCTATTTCTGAACAATTGACAACGCCTCGCGGTGCGCCATTATAGCCTGTAGATACAATAACATCATCTTTCACAACTACTGCGCCATAGCGTCTTCTAAGACACGTTGATCTTTCTGAAACCGCTTTTGCTATATCAAGATAATATTCATTTTTTGACGGTCTTTTCATTTCTTCCATTATATAAAGAAAAAAAAGTAAAAATATTTAAAATTAAGTGAAAAAAATAAAGAAGGAAAACAAATTATTTTTATGAACAAAAAGGCTTTACTTGAAGCTGCACTATTTGTTTCTGATAAACCACTAAGTTTAGAAATGCTTTCAAGTATTGTTGATGCACCTTTAGATGAGGTTGAATCGTTGCTTAAAGACTTAAAGTTAGAGTTGGAAAAAGATGATCGTGGAATTGAATTAGCCCAAACGCCAAATGGATTTGAGCTAAGAATTAAATCAAAGTATAGAGATAAGGTAGCAAAAATTGCTCCTTTAGCCGATCTAAGTGATGGGGTAATGCGAACTCTTGGTATTATAGTTATGAAACAACCAGTTAAACAATCACTAATTGTTAAATATCAAGGGAATAAAGCCTATGGGTATATAAAAAATCTAGAGGAGCGTGGGTTGATAAAAACAGAAAAAGCAGGTAAAACAAAGATTTGTACAACAACGCCAGAATTCGAAAAATATTTTGGAAAAAGTGCTGATGAAATAAAAAAATATTTAGAAAAAAGTTTGGAGAAAAAAGTGTAGATATGGAAAAAATATTGGGAAAAAGATCTTTTGTGAATTTTATTTTAGAATTAGAAAAAGAAAGAAGTGATGCATATGATATGATCTCTGCGTATATTACAAACCTATCTACAATTGATAAACTGAATGTAGAAACAGAGGTTAAGGAAAAAATAATTGAACAATTTAAAAAAAGCGCATTTGGAATAGTACTTTTTTACTGGGAAAGAGGAGGAAAAAAAATAATAATATTTCCACCATTTCCACTTTTAAGAGAAGAGATTTTTTATAGAAACACATTTGTTACGGAGCAGATAAGAGAAATTCTAACGAAAAAACATGTAATTGGTGTAATATTATTACACATAGGACAATATGCTGTTGGAATTTTTGAAAATGAAAAATTAATAAGTTCGAAATGTGGCAAACATTTTGTGCTGAGAAGACAGAAAAAGGGCGGTTCAAGTGCTAGAAGATTTCAAAGAATAAGAGAAAAGCAAATAGAAAGTTTTTTTAATGAAGTTTATGATGTAGTAAAAGAAAAGTTCGGTCCGCATATAGATAAAATAAACTATATTATATTTGGTGGGCCAAAATTAACTATTAAGAAGTTTCAGCAAAGGAATCATTTTATGAAAAAAATTATGGAGAAAACACTTAAAAAAAATATTGTTATAAGAGAAGCAAATAGAGAAAATTTGGAAAAAAGTTTGGCAGAAATATGGAAAACGAGGATTTGTGAATTGATATGATATATGTAATAAAATTTGATGGTAGTAGGCAACCATTTGAAAAAACAAAAGTTGTGCGCACATGTGTAAATTTAGGTTTGAGCCAGTCTGAAGCCAAGCAAATCGCTGATAAAGTTGAAAGCGAATTGTATGATGGAATTTCTACAAAAAAAATTTTGCAACTGATTTTTAATTATGTAAAGGAATATAAACCTGAAATTGCACATATTATCGACTTAAGAGATGCAATAAGTTTATTGAGGCCAAAACCAGATTTTGAACTTTTTGTTCAAATGCTTCTAAGAGAAATTGGATATGATGTTATACCAAACCAAATTGTACGTGGTGCATGTATAGAACATGAAGTTGATGCGATTGCTAAAAAAAATGGAAAAAATATTTTTGTGGAAATTAAACATCATATTCAGCCTCATACATACACAGGTGTCGATGTTTGCTTAGAAACTCAGGCAAGACTGGAGGATCTAAAAGAAGGATATAAAATGGGTAAAACAGAAATAAATTTTGACCATGCATTAATTGTTTGCAATACAAAATTTTCCGAACATGCAAAACAGTATGCAGCATATAAAAAAATAGAACTACTTGGCTGGCGATGTCCTGAAAATAGAGGGATAGAAAAAATAATTGAAGAAAAAAAATTCTATCCTATAACGCTCATAAAGGAGTCGGAAGTATTTGATGGTATAGTGAGAGGGCGGTTAGTAGATAGTGGAATTATTCTTTTAAAACAATTAGTAAAAGCAGATTTGAATGAGTTGGCAAAAAAAACAAAAATTGGTATAGGTAGATTAGAAAAAATTGTACATACGGCAAAAGAAATTCTAGGTACTAGTTGATAGGATAGTCCTTCACATATATATCATAAGTTATACCATCCGAATTAGCAAATAGTGTCAAAAAATATCGGCCATTTTCTGTAACAGATTGTGCAAGTGGATTGCTTGTATACGGATCTGCGCCTTTTGCATATACATAAATTTCTATATCATCAAGTGGTTCTGATGTTAATGCATCAAAAACGTATCCAGATATTGTTGCGTTTCCTTCTTTTTTCTGAACAATAACTGTTAGATACGCTTTTGTGCCATAGTATGTTATATTTACAATTTGATCTCTCACATCTTCATATTTATCCAAATTAATCACATCCACAAATGCTATTGAGTCAATAATTTTTCTATCAAGTACTAAGTAAGCTTTGCCATTTGTAACTTGATTTATAATGCTTATTTCGTTTTTATTTTGATCTTTCAAAGTAATGATGACATCTGTATCATTAAAAGTTAGATCATTTCCATCATAGCTATATCTAAATCGCACTGTAAGATTGTAAAACTTTCTTATTGTTATATTTTGTTCATATGTTGTATTAACAATCACTGTTTTTGTAAAGGCCTTGTAAAAAGAACTATTCGTTGCAAGTGTAAGTGTGGCAACTAATGCTATAAAAATTATAGTAGTTAAAAGCGCTATCAGATTTTTCATAAATTTTAAATTAGAAAAAAACGATATAATTCTAAAAAACTTAATATAGTTGTTGATTTGAAAAAAAATTACAACCAAAGGTAGTTTAATTATAGTGATAGAATGGTTTTTGAATTACTCGATCAAAAATTACAAAAAATTATAAAAAAAAGATTTTCAGAACCAACACTACCTCAAATCCTTGCAATACCAAAAATTTTGGAAGGAAAAAATGTTCTTATTATTGCACCTGTTGCTTCAGGAAAAACAGAAGCGGCATTACTCCCTTTACTAAGCAAATTATTGGTTGAAAAAAATCCACCAATAAGCATATTATACATTTCTCCGCTAAAATCGCTCAATAGAGATCTCCTTGAGCGATTAATGTGGTGGAGTAATGAGGCTGGTATTGAAGCAACTATTCGACATGGTGATACAACACAGTATGAAAGAAAATTGCAATTAGAATTTCCACCTGATCTTTTAATTTTAACATTAGAAACCCTCCAACCAATTCTTACGGCAAAAAAATTCAAAGAACATCTTAAAAATGTAAAATATGTTATAGTTGATGAGATACATGAGATTGTTAATTCAAAACGAGGTGTACAATTAACACTGGCTTTAGAAAGACTGAGAGAACTGTGTGGAAATTTTCAGCTAATAATGTTATCTGCAACAGTTGGTGATCCAGAAAATATAGCAAAATTTTTTTCTGGCAATCGGCCGGTTGAAATTATACAAGCAAGTTTTGCAAAACAGATGGATATAAAAGTAATTAATCCAAAACCAGAAATTAAAGATAGAAAAATTGCAGAAAAAATATTTTCTTCACCAGAAACGGCAGCACGACTTCGAACAATAATTGAACTCATAAAAAATTCACATTCTACCATAACTTTTACTAATACAAGAGAATTCGCCGAAATACTTGCAAGTCGAATTAAAACTTTGGATAAAGATTTACCAATTGGTGTTCATCATTCAAGCTTAAGCAAAGAAATTAGAGAAAAAACTGAAAGGGAATTGAAGGAAGAAAAAATAAAATCGATAATAGCAACAAGTTCTTTACAACTAGGAATAGATATCGGATCGGTTGATTTAGTTATTCAATATATGAGCCCACGCCAAATAACTCATCTTATACAAAGGGTTGGGCGAAGCGGTCATGCACTCGGAAAAGTTAGCAGAGGTGTTATTATCACAACCGACGAGGATGATATATTCGAATCTGCAGTTATTGCTCGGCGTGCAATGGCTGGCGAATTGGAAAAAATAAAATTTCATGAAAATTCTTTGGATGTTCTTGCTCATCAAATTGTGGGACTGAGTCTTGATTATTGGAATTTAAATTTAGAAAGAGCCTACGAAATTGTTAAAAGAGCATATCCTTATAGAAATTTAAACTATAAGACCTTTCTGGGTGTGTGTGAACAACTACAAGATGCAGGACTAATCTTTTTTGATACAACTATAAGAAAAAGACGAAGAGGATTTGAATATTATTTTTCGCAACTTAGTACAATTCCCTCTCTTAAACAGTACAAAGTTATAAATGTAGTTGACAATTCGTTTGTTGGTACTTTAGACGAGGAATTCGTTGCACTTCATGGCGAAATAGGAACAACTTTTATAGTGAAGGCTGAAGCATGGCGAATACTGGATATAAAAGAAAACAAAATTTTCGTTGAACCTGTAGTAGATATAGAAGCTGCTGTACCTGCCTGGGAGGGTGAACTAATACCAGTACCATATGAAGTTGCACAGGAGGTTGGTAAACTTAGATTTTTCATTAGTAATTTGCTTAAAAAGAGTAACGAATCAGATGTTATAAAAGAGATACAAAAAAACTATCCTTTGGATGAAAATTCAGCGAAAAAAATGGTAAATCTGATTAAAAGACAGATAAAATTCGGTGTAGTTCCTGATCATGAAAAAATTTTGGTAGAAGATTATGATAATCTGATAATATTGCATGCATGTTTTGGAACACTGGTTAATGAAACGCTTGGAAGATTTATTTCTTCATTATTAACAGCTAGGCTTGGCCATTCGGTTGGCTTAAAAACAGACCCATACCGGATTATAATTCAACTTCAGGAAAAAAATATGGAAATAGTAAAAGATATTTTGCTAAATACAGATCCTGAATATTTGAAAAATTATATTGAATTGAGTTTAGCAAAAAATGAGCTTTTCGAATGGCGATTTATTCACGTGGCAAAACGTTTTGGTATAATTGCACCAGATGCAGAATATGGTAAAATACAAATAAGAAGAATAATAGAAGATTATGCTGGTTCACCTGTTTATAAAGAAACATTGAACGAATTGGAAACTGAAAAACTTGATATAGAAAAAACAAGAGAGATACTGAAACGGATTCAAAATGGCGAAATTAAAATAATTTTTAAAAATGGTCTTTCTCCACTCGGAAAAATAGGTGTAAAACACAAATATGCTGAAATAATAGGGCCAGAAAGAGCAGAAAAGGAAATATTCCAATTATTTAAGAAACGTTTACTTAACACTGATGTGCGTCTTGTGTGCATTAATTGTGGGCAGTGGGACAAAATTTTTAAAGTAAAAAGCCTACCAAAAGATGTTAAATGTAAAAAATGTGATGCACGATTGCTTGGTATTGTTAGGCCAAAAAATTATGAAATTATACGATTGATTAAGAAAAAAATAAGAGGACAGCCGTTGAGTAATGAGGAAAAGAAAAAATATGAAAAAGTAAGTCGAACAGCTGACCTTTATCTTACTTACAAATATAAAGCAGTACTTTGTCTGGCTGCTCATGGTGTTGGGCCAGAAAGCGCCATAAGAATTCTTTCAAAATATCATAGAAATGATGAAGAGTTACTTAAAGACATTTTTGAGGCTGAGAAACAGTATATAAAAACACGACGTTATTGGCAAATATAGCTATTTGGCAATTTGTTTTATGTATAGTACATTTTCTGTTTGATCAATTACAGTAAATTTAAAAATATAAAGTTCGCCGGGAATGAGGCAAGGTGAAATGCTAATATACCATTCACCGTTAAAGAAATTTGTTGAGTTAGTTTCATTTGCAACATTGACATAAATTTTGCCATTAGCTGGTGTTCCATTGATATTAATTGCACTGCCTGAAAAATACCATGTTTTTCTCACACAGCTCTGCATTTGTTTTGCAAAATCGCCAAAACCAATCATTAATTGTGTATAACCTGTTTTGTTGTTTGCTTTAGCAAAAATACCAATAGTATATTTATTTTTTAAATTCAATTCGGGTAAATTAATTGTAAAAAACCCATTAGTTATATTACTACTCGTTGAGTTTCCTGTTTCTTTAACTATAGCTACTATATTTCCGCTTGGTATAATTTCGCCTGATCTGCTAATAACATAACCAGAAATAGAAGATGCACTAACAGTTATACCTAAACATAACAGCACTATAATTGATCCTACTAAAATGTATTTCATAAAAATCTCACCATCCAAATAAATAAAACTAAACCGGCTAATAAAATTATTGAAAATATTTTTCCGGTTTCTTTTCTAATTTTCTTATTTCCAAACCAACATACTAATAATTTTGTAACTGTATTTGCAATGCCAGCTAATAATATTCCACTAGCTGCAAATGGTGACGCACTTAAAGCTAGAGAAGCTGTTATAGCATCGACCTCTATAAGCCCAGCAAAAAATGAAAATAGATAAATTGCCTCGAAATGTGCTTTAATAAAATTCGTAATTAGAAGAACTGCAACAAAAATTGCTGTAAATTTGATCGCCACATCAAATGTTAGCGGTGAGGTTACCTTAACCACAGCATGCTCCTTTTTTGTTTTTTTCCAAATAGAATAACTATAAATGAAACCAATTGCAGCTAAAATAAGAAGAGAAGATAAGGTTGGTAATAAATTAAAATTAAAAATTGATGCAATGATTAGCTGACGCAAAAACATGGTTGAGGATGCAATAACTATAGCAAAAATAGCAGAATAAATAATATTTTTTTCTTTTGATTTTTTTACCATCACAGCTGTTACTGCCATTGAACTAAATAACCCACCAAAAAAACCAGTTAGCGCCAGACCTTTTTTGCTACCAAAAATTTTCATTGCTATATAGCTAATAAAACTTATCCCTAAAATAAAAATCATTACTTTCCATATTAATTGTGGATTAAGAACATTCCATGGGTCGATAGGATAATTTGGTAAAATCGGTAGAATAACAAATGCTAAAAGAAAAAATATTACCGCGCTTTTTATTTCTTTTTTGGAAAGATGTTTAGCAAATTTGTGTAAAGATTCTTTTGACAGTAATATGAGTGTTAATAAAATTGTTAACGAAACAGGAAGAAGATATGGAAAAGATTCGAAAAATACTAAAATGCCTATAACATAGGTTATTATAAATGCAATCTCTGTTGTCAATCCAACAGATTTTGTTTTATAATATCGAATAATATAACTGGATATAGTTAGTGCACTAACTGTTGCTAATCCAATATAAATTGGTGCAAAGCTTGCCAAAATTTGTGAAAAATATCCAACTAAAAAACCGAATAAAGAAATTAACATAAAAGTTCTTATTCCTGCAAAAAGTTCGCCCTTCAATCTTCGCTCTCTCTCTAACCCAACAAGTGCGCCTAGCGCTAAAGCTAGTAGCATTTCAAAAAAAAATGATAGTTCATGCATAAAATTAATTTGTTTTAGGATTATATTTTATTTTAGCAATTTTTTTTACTTCATTAAAAGCTTTCTCAGTCGTTTGATTTCCGTCCACAATAACTATTTTCTCATCTCGCAATATTTTCGGAAGGACCAAGAAATTTTTTCTAACTTTACTAAGAAATTCCACATCTTCAAACTTAACTTTTTTGGCTTTGCTTTTTCAACCTTTTAATACATTCGTTGGGTGAGGTGCTAATTATTATTGTTAAGTCTGGTTTAGGAAAATATTTGTTTAATTCTAATAACCAACTCAACTCTAGGCCATAAGCATTTTGATATGCTAATGAGGAATGATAAGTATCTATCTGAAATAACTATTTTTCCTTGTTCCAAATAAGGAAGAATTACATTTTTCAAATGTTCTTTGCGAAAAGAAGAGCATCTGTCTTTTGGATAGCCATTTGATTTAAGCCAATTGAAAAGTAATGCTGCTTGAGTGGATTTTCCAGAACCATCGCCTATTCTATTACAATAATTTAAAAAAATGGGTCCGGCCGGATTCGAACCGGCGACCTTCGCCATTTTGCTTCGCACGTCAAGGCGACGTCATACCAGCTAGACCACGGACCCACGCTGGAGCGGGGATTTGAACCCCGACGGTCTTACGACCACCAGCTATCCACATTTTAATCCAGGTTAGCAGATTCGTCCTTTATCTGGCGCCTTAACCTGGTTCGGCCACTCCAGCGTAATTGCCACTCCAGCAATAATTAAAAGATAATTTATATAATAAAAACTTTTATTATATTTAAGGGAAGAAACATGGCAATAACAGTAAAAGATATAGCAGATATGTTTGGTAAAGACGTTTTTACAAGCAAAGGATCCTATTGTGGAAAAGTATCTGATTTAGATTTTGACCTCTCCAGATTTAAAATACGCTCTTTAGTTGTTGAAGCGACACGTGAAGGTATATTTGGAAAATTAATTGGCAGTAAAAAAGGTGTGATTGTACCTTATCAGGCTGTTCAGGCGATTGATGACATAGTAATAATAAAACATGTGGTAACACAAGGATTGCCAGAAAAATCAGAAATAAAAGAAGGAGAGGAAAAATCGTAATGGAAGGTAAAAAGCCTCTAAAAAAAGAGTTGAAGTGGAGTAAAATTGGAGATGTCTATTTATTAACAAATGAAGGTAAAACGTATACTATAGATGCTGTATCATTTCTTGTTTGGATTCAGTGTGATGGAAAAACAGATGTGGAACAAATAGTAGATGTTTTTTCTGTAAATGGAAATAGAGATATAGTTAAAGCCGCAATTATTGGTATTTTGGAAAAATTAGCTAAAAAAGAACTAATTACATGGATCTGATTTTTAAATTTAAAAGAAAAATTCTTTTAATATGATTGATAAAAAAATTATCGAGGAACTTAAAAAAATAAATGCAAAGCGTGTTTTAATTCAGTTTCCTGAAGGTTTAACACTTAAAATACAGGAAATAGCAAAAAAATTGGAGAAAAACGGTTTTGAAACTGTTATATGCATGGAAAAAACATTCGGAGCATGTGATGTACGAGACGTGGAAGCTAAAAGAATAGGATGTGATGTTATTTTACACATTGGCCATGAAAAATTTGTAGAAAGTACTGATATTCCAGTGGTTTATTGGGAATATTTTATTGATGCTGATCCTATTCCTATTCTTAAAAAAGAAATTGGAAAATTGGAAAAAATGGAAAAAATAGGTTTAATAACAAGCATACAATTTGTGAAAACAATACCTGTGGTAAAGAAGTTTTTAGAAAAAAATGGAAAAAAAGTATATGTTCATAAATCACTTCATTATCCAGGACAAGTTTTGGGTTGCAACCTAGAGGCAGCTAAAGCAATAGAGGATAGTGTAGACTGCTTTCTTTGTATTTCTGCTGGGGAATTTTATGCAAATGGTATTGTTATGATAACTAAAAAACCTGTTCTAAACTTAGATATGGAAAAAAGAGAAATTTACAATCTTGAAGATCTGAGAAAAAGGGTTGAAAAAACAATTATATGGAATTTATCAAATTTGGAGGATGCGAAAAGAGTTGGTATTTTGATAAGCTGGAAAAAAGGACAGATATATCATAATTATTTTGATTTAAAGAAAAAATTGGAAAAAAGTGGTAAAGAGGTTTTTATACTTGCAATGGATGAAATAACTCCAGAAAAAATTGAAGGTTTAAAACTTGATGCGCTAATAAATTGTGCTTGTCCCAGAATCGGAATAGATGATTTAAAAAGATATAAAGTACCAATAATAAATATTAATTTTATTAGTGATTAGATGGAACTGAAGATAGTGCAAGAGGGAGAAAAAAATATTACAGTGGAAATAAAAGAGGAGAGCATAACATTTGCAAATTTAATTAAAGAAACGCTATGGCAGGATTCCTCTGTTACCGAAGCTGCTTGTATAAAAGAACACCCGTATTTGGCCGAACCAAAGGTTTTTGTAAAGGTATCTAAAGGTGATCCTCTGACAGCACTTCAAAAGGCAGCAGAGAGAATTGCTACACAAATAGATGAATTTGGACAACAGTTCAAAAAAGCCATCAAATAATTCTTTTAATATTAAAAAAATAAGTAAAAAATATGGGAAAGGGAGTATCAACTATAATTGCTGTAATTATTATGCTTTTGATAACAATTGCTTTAGCAGGTTTAGCTTATATGATAATAACAGGACTATTAACTACTCACACTGGAAAATTTATTGAACTCTTTGGTGATATAGTATGTAGAAGTGGAACTCCAGGAACCTATACTATTTCTATTAAAAATGCAGGTTCAGAAGTAATTAATGTAAATGAGCTGTCAATTTTTATTGGTGGTACAGGATCTGCCTATTTAAAAACATGTACATGGACAAATACAACTTTATCGCCTGGAGGAACAACCACCTGCACAATTCAAGAAAACATATCACCCGGTATCTATGCATTGCGAATAGTTGGTCCGGCAAATATAATAACTGGTAGCATTGCCTGTCCATAGCATTTTATATTTAAAAAATAAGTAAAAAATATGAGAAAGGGAGTATCAACTATAATTGCAACTATTCTTATGCTTTTAATAACACTTGCTTTAGCAGGATTTCTTTACACTTTTTTGATGGGTACGGTTAAAGTCCAAACACAGGGTATAGAAGTATTGGATATTTATTGTAGCAATAACATAGTTTATATTGCTATTAAAAATATAGGAACAGATTCAGTTTCGAATATTACATGTTTACAAACAACACCAACTGGTGATACATGCAGTTTTACTGGCTTAGCATCGCCTATTGCACCAGGAACTAGCACAGGTTACCTTCAATTAGATACCTGCACAGGTAGTGGATCGAGATATTGTCAATATAGATTAGTTCCAAATATCGGAAAACCAGTTCCGGTTACAGTTGGGTGTACCTAAATTATTTTTCCATATCCAATAAGTTGCCATTTTCCATGAATTTGCCGTGATATAACGATCCTATCATTTTCTTCTGCACAAACAGGTATTTTCAATTTCACTTCTATCATTCTATTTTTTATTGACGTTATCACACCGATGGAACGTGCTGTACCCACATTAACAAGTATATTCTCACCAACTTTTAACGATGTTGTTTTTTCTTCTGTGTTAACTAACCGCTCTAAGAAGTTTATTTCAAATGTTAAAAATTCTTTTACGTTAGGCAACTTTCCGGGTAAACCAACTAAATTTCCAACTAATGCATCAGATTTAGTCAAAGATGGATCTAGCAAAGTGAGTACTCCAAGTAACCCACCTGCCGATGCCTCCTCCACATCTATTCCACCTTTTTTTAGCCCAACAATCCGGGTAAATAATGGTGTGTATTTTTCTCCAATTTTTACTCCTGGCCGTATTTCTATTTCATCTCCAACACGAAGTTTGCCTTCCACTATAGCACCACCCAGAACACCACCAACCATTTTACTTGGACTTATTCCTGGTTTATTTATATCAAAACTACGTGCAACCAACATTTTTGGATTTTTTTCCAAATCTCTTTTTGGAGTTGGTATATATTTTTCTATAGCTTCAATAACGGCATCTATATTTGCTCTTTGCTGAGCAGAAACTGGGATGATTGGCGCATTTTCAAACGATGTTCCTTGGATAAATTTTTTTATTTCTTCATAATTTCTAATTGCCTCTTCCTCCGTTACCAAGTCAATTTTATTTTGTACAATTATTACATTTTTTATTCCCACAATCTCGAGTGCTATTAAATGTTCGCGTGTTTGCGGTTGCGGACATTTTTCATTCGCAGCTATGACCAGAATTGCTCCATCTATTATTGACGCACCAGTCAAAACTGTTGCCATTAGCGTTTCATGGCCTGGTGCATCGACAAAACTAACTGTTCGCACAATTTCACAATCAGAAAAACAGTAAGGACATTTTTTATTTGTGTTATATCTTCCACAATTTTTACATTTATAAATTGTGCAATCAGCATAACCAAGCCTTATTGTAATTCCTCTTTTTAATTCCTCAGAATGTGTAAGAGTAGATTTGCCTGTTATTGCTTCAACTAACGTTGTCTTTCCATGTGCAACATGTCCAACTGTTCCTATGTTGCATTCTGGAATTAATTTTTCATGAACTAGTTTTCTCACCCCCACTTTTACTTTCTACTTTTTCCTTCTCCTCTTTTTTACTCTTCACAGGAATTAATTCTTCAATTGGTTTTTCGCCTTTTACCACAATTTTACAGTTAATTTGCATTATGTCCTCGCTAATTGTATTACCACGAACTGTTTTTCTTTTTCTCTGTCCTTTTATCTTTGGATGGAAACATGGTTTTCCTGAAAGTAAAACTTTTTTTCGTCCGATTCCTTCTACAGATGGATGCATAGGAAAGCCGTCTTTATCAGTTCCGCCAGTTATTTTTAAAGTGTATTTTGGCAATCCTATTATTTCCCCATTAAATTCATCACCAATTTTTTTCCCTATTATTCCAATGGCTTTGCTTTGCTCAATCTCCAATTGATACGATTTTCTTGTTTCTGGATCTGAAATATTAAATTTAAATACTGCCATAATACCACTGTATATATTTGAAAACATTTTAAAAATAAATATAGATTATGGTAGAAAAATTCATTGTAACACCGTGGGAAGTACGAGGAAGGGTAAATTATAACAGGCTAATTAAGCAGTTTGGACTTGTACCAATAACTGATGAGTTATTAGAAAAAATAAAAAAATTTACACATGATCTTCATTACTTTTTTAGGAGAAAAATAGTATTTGCACATCGCGATATAGATTGGATTTTAAGTGAATATGAAAAAAAGAATCAATTTTATCTTTATACGGGTCGCGGTCCATCTGGCTATACTCATTTGGGCCACCTTATACCATGGATTATAACAAAATGGTTGCAAGATAAATTCAACGCTAAATTGTATTTCCAAATAACGGATGATGAAAAATTTCTTTTTAAAGAAAGCATTTCTCTAGAAAAAATTAAGGAGTTTGCATATGATAATATATTAGATATAATAGCTCTTGGTTTTGATCCAAAAAAAACAAGAATATTTTTGAATACAGAATATGCAAAAACATTATATCCAGAAGCAATAAAAGTTGCACGCCATATAACTATTTCTACTGCTAAAGCTGTATTTGGTTTTAAAAATGATTCCAACATAGGAAAAATATTTTTCACATCAATGCAAGCAGTGCCTGCATTTCTTGAATCGAAAAAAATGGGGAGAAATGTACCTTGTTTAATTCCATTGGCAGCCGACCAAGATCCGCATTTTCGCATAGCAAGAGATGTTCTACCAAAACTTGGGTATTACAAACCAGCAATACTTCATACAAAATTTTTACCAGGACTTGGTCCTGAAGGCAAAATGAGCACGAGTGAACCAGAAACGTGTATATTTACCATAGAAGATCCCAACTTAGCAGCAAAAAAAGTCATGAATGCATTTACTGGAGGTGGTGCTACAGAGAAGGAGCAAAGAGAAAAAGGAGGGAATCCAGATATATGTTCAGTATATCAATACTATTTATTTTTATTCGAACAAGATGATGAAAAGTTAAATCAAATAGCACAAGAATGCAAAAATGGAAAAAGAATTTGTGGAGAATGTAAGCAAATACTTGCTGAAAGAGTTAAAAAGTTTTTAATCGAGCACCAAGAAAAAAGATCTGCTGCAAAGGATGTTTTAGAAGATTTTATGTTAAGAGATTAAGCCAAATTGATTTTTATGTATCGACTTACAGATGAAGGAAAAATGTATTTGGAAAAAGGACTGCCAGAAAAAAATCTAGTAAATGCTTTACTTAGGGGTCCGCTTTCGATTGAAAAAGCGCAAAAGGAAGTGGAAAATTTAGCGATAGCTATTCAGTGGGCAAAAAAGAAAAATTGGATAAAAATTAAGAATAATAACTTGATTCTAATCGAATATCCAAAAGAAATTCCTGAAGAGGAAGCACTTAGAAAAATTGATAGAGGGGAGGAAGTTGACGAAAGCATTCTTAAAATTTTAATTCAGAGAAAGCTTGTTCGAAAAATAACTGAAGTTTATAAAAAAACAGAGGAGGAATTGAAAAAAAGAGGTAATGTTATTGGTAGAATAACTCATGATATACTATTAACTGGGTTGTGGAAAGGTAAAAAATTTGATCCCGTGAATATTGAAAATGTGAGTAAAATAGAAAAAAAAGTATATGGAAAATTACAGCCATATAGTCAATTTCTATGGGAAGTGCGACAAAAACTTGTTAAATTGGGTTTTAAGGAAATGAACGGACCAATTATTGAGACTGAATTTTGGAACTTTGACGCATTATTTCAGCCACAAAATCATCCTGCACGCGATTGGACACAAACTTACCAACTAAAATGGCCGAAATATGGCAATCTTCCGAGCCAAAAAATTGTAAAGAATGTGCAACGCGCGCATGAAAAGGGTATTGCAGGAAGTTGCGGATGGCAATATAAATGGGATCGAAAAAAGGCTTCACAACTTATGCCAAGAGCACATGCAACATGCCTTTCTGGTCGGACCCTTGCATCCAAGCCACAAATTCCTGGAAAATATTTTGCTATAGTGCGATGTTTTCGCCCAGATATTATCGATCCCACACATAGTGTGGAGTTCAACCAAGTAGAAGGAATTGTTATTGGAAAAAATATGAATTTCAAAAATCTTTTAGGAATATTAAAATTGTTTGCAAAAGAATTTGTGGGAGTGAGAGAGGTAAAGTTTGTGCCTGGATTCTTTCCATTCACAGAACCATCATGCGAATTGCATGTAAAACATCCAAAATTTGGTTGGATAGAGGTTGCGGGTGCAGGAATCTTTAGGGAGGAATTAACTGTGCCGCTTGGTATAAATGTGCCAGTATTAGCATGGGGAATAGGTATAGACCGTCTTGCTATGCTTAAATTAGGCATTAATGATATAAGAACACTTTTTACGCGCGATCTGATGTGGTTAAAGGGGGTAGTATGCCAACAATAGAAATCTCGTATAAAGATCTTTGCAATATGGTTGGTAAAGAAATTGAAAATAGAGAATTAGAGAATTTACTTGGATATGCAAAATGTAGTGTTGAAGAAATAGATGGCGATGTGATAAAAGTTAAGGCAGAAGATACAAATAGACCAGATTTATGGTCAGTTGAAGGTATAGCGAGAGAAATAAAAGGCAGGTTAATGAAAGATACTGGTTTGCCAAAATATGAGGTTGAACAATCAAATATTACAGTCAATGTAGATAAAAAAATTCGAAAGATTAGACCATTAATAGCATGTGCAGTGGTTAAAAATTTAACAATTGATCAAAATATTTTATCTCAAATTATTCAGTTACAAGAAAAAGTTGCAGGAACTTTTGGTAGAAACAGAAAAGAGGTTGCAATTGGTATTTACGATTTGGAGAAAATTCAACCACCGATAAAATATACAACTGTTCCACCTAATGGAATAAAATTTGTACCTCTTGATTTTTCAGAAGAGTTGACACCAAAAGAAATTTTAGAAAAACACCCAAAAGGAAAGGAGTTTGGCCATCTACTTAAAAATTGCAAAGAATATCCAATTCTTATTGATGCTAAAGGCAATGTTCTTTCTCTACCGCCAATTATAAATTCCAATTATACAGGAAAGGTTACAGAAATGACAAAAAATGTTTTTATTGAATGCACAGGGTTTAATTTTAAATTCTTGCTTCCTGCTCTTAATGTAATAGTTTGTGCACTTGCTGATAGAGGTGGAAAAATCGAAAATGTAAAGATAATTTATCCAAACAAAACAATTATCACACCAGATCTGAAACCGAAAAAAATTGTTGTTAATATCGATTATATAAGAAAGATTTCTGGTTTGAAATTGAGTGGAAGAGAAATTTGTAGCCTACTTACACAGGCAAGGTATGATGCTTATTTGAAAGGGAAAAAAATTGAATTGTTTTATCCTGCCTATCGCCAAGATATAATGCATCAAAGAGATGTTGTTGAGGATGTTCTCATATCTTATGGATATAACAAAATTAGACCAATCTATCCTAGAATAAAAACAAAAGGTGCTGCTGATAAAAAAGAAATCTTTTCAAGAAAGGTTGCACAAATAATGATCAGTCTAGGTTTTCAAGAAATTTTATCTTATATATTAACAAATAGAGAAAATCTTTTTAGAAAAATGAATTTAAAGGAAGGAAAAGTGATTGAAATAGCAAACCCCATATCCTCAAGCTGGAGTGTTTTTCGTAATTGGTTACTTCCAAGTTTAATAGACTTTTACTGTCACAATAAACATGTAAAATATCCGCAAAAGATTTTCGAAATTGGTGATGTTGTTCTTTTCGATAAAAACATGGAAACAAAGACTAAAAATCCGAGAAAATTGGCAGTTGCTATTTCCGATTCGGAAGTTGGTTATGCAGACATAGCTGCAGTTTTGGATGCACTCCTTTCAGAACTTAAAATAAAATACAAATTAAAAAGAATGAGACATCCAAGTTTCATTGAAGGACGAACTGCTGGGATTTTTGTGAATAAAAAACTAGTTGGTATAATTGGTGAAATTCACCCTCTAGTTCTTGACAATTGGAACTTAGATATGCCTGTAGCGGCGTTCGAAATTGATTTAGACCAATTATTTGCCTAGAATCCATTTAACTATCCTTTCTAAAAGACCCTGTGGTTTTTGTATTTCTTCCTTGAATTCTTTTCCAATTAACAAGTGTGCAAGTCTTCTTATTTCTATGGAAGCAGGCGAAATCGGATTAAACATAACAAGTGGTATTTTTAATGTTACACTTTTAGCCATGTTTTCATCTTCTGGTATTTCAACTAGAACTGGTAGACCTAACATTTCCTCTATTTCTCTTTTTTTGAGTTCATGCCATTTTCCAGTAACTCGATTTACCACAACCCCCAATATTTTCTTATTCAAATTTTCAGCTATTTTTATAGTTCGTAAAGCATCGACTACACTAGGCAATTCCGGATTTGTTATTATCAAAATCTCATCTGCTGCATTTATAGCTGAAAGTGCTTCACGCCCGAGACCGGCGGCAGAATCAATAAGTATAAAATCCGATTTTCCTGTAAGTGCCAAAGCAACCTCTGGTAGCCTTCCCGCATCCACATCTTTTAAATCGTAAATGTTCATGCTTCCTGGTATAACTTTAAACCCTGCAACATACGGATAAATTGAATTATTAATTGTGCTTTCACCTTTTAATAGGCTGTGCAAACTATTTGGTGTTAAATGAATTCCTAAATGTATGCCAAGATTTGGCGTTGTTAAATTAGCATCTATGGCAATTACCGATGCACCAAGCTGCGCTAAAGCACATGAAAGGTTTGATGCTAAAGTGCTTTTCCCTATACCACCTTTTCCACCAATTATAGCGATTGTTCTAGTCATTTTACCTAATTAATATTTACCTAATTAATATTTAATTTTACATATCACTGTGTACTTACCTTTCTTTTTTATCTTTACCATTTTAACATCTGATAAATGTAATAAGTGTTCACGAAATGCTCTTTCTGTTAAAGCTTTAGAAACTTTTTTACTATACTCTTCATACAATTTTCCGAATGATAATTTTTTTTCTCTATCTAAAATTTCAAGTATAATTTTTTCCGTATCGTTAATTTTTTCTT
Organism: uncultured archaeon; assembly: GCA_964581305.1. Classification (GTDB taxonomy): domain Archaea; phylum Aenigmatarchaeota; class Aenigmatarchaeia; order CG10238-14; family SCSR01; genus CAZONC01. Next base: position 29,600 of record CAZONC010000001.1, read on the forward strand.
TTATGATTTTTGGTTTAATTGCTTTTACTTCATGTAAAACCTTTTTTACATGTTCAACCTCAATTTTTTTTGCTCTTTCTTGTTCAGCCAACCTGCCAGCCTTAAGAAAACATTCTAGACCAATCCTTACATCACCACCATTTTTGATAGCATGATTGGCTATAAGTATCAATACCCCTGGTGTGATAACACCAGTATGAAAAGCTTCTTTGACTCTTTCATTCAAAATATCTTTCATTTCCTGCAAGCTATACGGCTTAAATTCTATTTCTTCTATGTTTAAACTACTTTTTATTCTTGGATCGACTTTTGAAAAAATGTAAGGGTTATTAGAAATAAAAATTATTCCAAAAGGATTTTTCAGATATTGATTTATGCGTAAAAAGTCATATAGTATTTCTTGATTTTTAAAAATCAATTGATCAACCTCATCTAAACAAATTATTACCCCTTTGTCAGATTTTTTCACAAGCTCAATCAATTTTCCAAGCATTTCATCTTTTGCAAGTCCACGCCTTGGAATTGGCCATCCAAGTTCAATGATAATTTTGGATAATACTGCTGAAGGTGTATTCAGATCCCAACAATTTATATAAATGTTTTTTACATTTCCAAATTTTTCATCCATCTCGCGAAAAATAAATTTCACACATGCAGTTTTTCCCACACCTGGCGGACCATAAATGAATGTGTTCTGTGGTCTTCGGCCTTCAGCTGCTGGATAACAATTACGAGCGATCTGTTTAATTTGTTCCTCACGATGTGGAAGTAAAGGTGGTAAATACTCTGGATAAAGAATTTCTTCATTTTTAAAAATTTTTGAGATTTCCATAATCACTTAATTGCGTTTTTTAATTTTTTAATAACATCAGATTTTGCAGCAATTAAATATGGCCCAAGTCGTGGTCCTTTTTCAATCCCAAAAATTATTTTGTACAAAATTTTAAAAAATTCGGCTGGAATTAAACCATACGACTGTGCTATTTTGAATATTTTTGTTTGTAAAATCTCTCCTTCAGTTTCCTTTTCAATCTCTTTCACGAGATCGGCAATTGCTTTTCTTTCATTTTCAGTTAATTTAATCTCAACGGCTTTCGGTTTTAGAAAATCTTCATAATATTTTTTCACAAGTGCTAATTTTCTTTCAATTTCGGTTTGTGCTTTTTCTCCAGCTTCTACATATCCCATTTCTTTCAATTTTTTAATTGCAAATTCTAACTGACCGCTCTCTGGAAGAATTTTCACAATTTCAAGCAAAACATTAAATGGTATTTGTATAGATCTTTTTGGTTTTACAACTGCTAGTAAATATGCGCGCTTGTAATTTTGATCCTTCCTTTTATTTTTCGTACTTTCTATCCCGAAAAATATTCTTTCTGCCTTATCAAACTCTTTGAAAGTTTGGGGAACTAGTTTTGACAAAACTATGTTTTTTGCTATAGTAAGTCTTCCTTGAAATAGCCAGTATCTTAATTGTTGTGGTGTCATATATTTCAGCATATCTGAAACTGTTATCACATTTCCAAGTGATTTAGACATTTTCTGTCCATTAACTAAAAAATGCTCATAAACAACCGGATATGGCGGTTTCCAACCAAGAAGCTTAACAATTTTTTTCCCAGTATCCCAACTTCCACCAGCAGCTGCATGCTCCTTTCCAAATGGTTCACATGTTGTTTTAAGAAAAACCCAACGAGCAGGCCATTCCACGCGCCAAGTAAGTTTTGCATGACCATTTAAAATAGATACCTTACCTACATAACCACAGCCAGAAATTGCATATTTTTTATGCAAAATCTTTTCACTTTCACTACAAACATATTCTGCCTCTCCGTTTTCATATGATAAAATTTTTGTTGTAGAAATTTTCCCACAATTTTCACAAATAATATTGACTGGGTACCATTCTTTGGGTAGTGGCTGAGTTCGATATTTATTTAGAATTTTTGCTATTTCTTGTCTTTTTTCCATTGCAAGCAATATCATTTCATTATACATTCCTTTTTTATACATTTCATTTCCTAGAAGTATTTTTGGCTTAGTCAAAAGTATCTTTAGCTCTTCAATAAATTTATCCTCAAAATGCGCAGTAAAACTTTTATGACAACCCCAGAAATCTGGAATGTTGCAAGCAGGGATGCCTAAATAATTTATCAGTTCCTTTGGCATATCAGCAGGTACAGATCTAAAAGGATCCATATTATCTGAAATCCAGATTAAATCGACCTTTGCACCTATATTAACAAGAGCCAGTCTTATTGCATCAGCCCTCACAACATCATTGGCACTTCCTATGTGCGGTTCGCCGGACATTGATGTACCGGTTGTAATAACTTGCTTCTTAACTTTCCATTTTTTTACCAATTCCTTAGCTATTTTATCTGGCCAGAATTCATATTCTTGCATAACTAATAATTTAATTTCAAATTTAAAGAAGGTGAGTGGGCCAGGAGAGATTTGAACTCTCGACCTCTCGCTTGCTTAGCCGCCTTATAAGGCGATTAAGCACAATTGCGCTCCACCAGGCTAAGCTACTGGCCCATATATACTTATAAACACAGCATTTATATTTTACTTTCCAAAATATATACGATAATGTGCTCAATAAATATTTTTTGGTTGAAAAAGTAGTTAACAGCTTAGAAAAAAATCAGTTCGATTTTTTATTTACAAGAGGCTGTTTTGATATTGTAGCAAGAAGAGAAAAGTTATTTTTACTAAAAATTCTTTTAAACATTGATGGATTAAATGCTGAACAAGCACAAAGTCTAAAGGTGGCATCCTATTTTCTATCTGCCCAGCCATTTATCATTTCGCTTAAAACAAATAGAGAATTCCTAAAAGATGGGGTTGTTTATTCACGGTTTGGACTGCCCATTATTACTCAAAAATTTTTTGAAAATATACTAGCCGGAGAGATGTTTGCAATCCAATCATCAAAAGGAAAATATACAGTTCCTATAAATACAGAAATTCTAAGAAAAAGGAGGAAGGAATTAAATTTAACTTTAGAAAAACTGTCAAAAATTGTTGGTATCTCGAAAAAGGCTCTATATGAAATTGAAAATAAAAGAGTTGATCCGATGTTTACTACTGTGCGTAAATTGGAAACTGTGTTAAATGTTAATTTAAGAGCACCATATAAAATGAAAAGCTATGAACCGATTTATTTAAAGCCAAAAGATTCTTTTCAAGAAAAAATCAGTAACGAGTTTTTAAGAATTGGAATAGAAAATTCACCTATTAGCTCTGCACCATTCAAAATTGTGGGAAAAAAAGATTTTTGCATAACTGTATATTTATCTAAAAATACTGCACAAATAAAAAAAGTTGATATGATTAAAAAAACATCTTCGTTACTTTCCTCAAGAGCACTATTCGTTACTAAAAATCTGGAAAAAGATAATATAGATGGTGTACCGGTTATAAGTGAATCGGAACTGTCAGAAATAGATTCGACGGATGATTTTATAAGAATTATAAAAGAGAAAGAAGCACAAAACTGAATTAAACTAAGTAATATTTATATACCCATATACACATTAATTATTTTAGACCAGTGATAAAATGGCCAACGGAAAAGCACTAATTGGAAATCTTGGTGGACAACCTGTACTAATTTTACCTGAAGGTACTTTACGTGCTACTGGAAGGGATGCTCAAAGAAATAACATTGCTGCTGCAAAGGCAGTTGCTGATGCTATAAGAACAACTCTTGGCCCAAAGGGAATGGATAAAATGTTGGTTGATTCTGTTGGTGATATAGTAATTACCAATGATGGCGTAACTATTCTAGAGGAAATGGAAATTGAACATCCTGCAGCCAAGATGATGGTTGAGGTTGCAAAAACACAAAATGAAGAAGTAGGTGATGGTACCACTACAGCTGTAATAATTGCAGGTGAGTTGCTGAAAAAAGCCGAAGAACTTCTAGATCAAGAAATTCATCCAACAATTATAACAAAAGGATATAAATTGGCTATGGAGGAGTCGTTAAAAATTTTGGATGAAATATCAAAACCAATAACAATTGATGATACGGAAACTTTGAAGAAAATAGCTATGACAGCAATGGCTGGAAAGGGAGCAGAAAGAGCATCACCACATCTAGCTAATTTAGTAGTGGAAGCTGTAAAGGGTGTTGCAAAAAAAGAGAAAGGAAAGATTGAAATTAACACAGATGACATAAAAAGAGAGAAAAGACATGGTGGTGTTGCTGAAGATACAGAACTTATTAAAGGTATAGTAATTGACAAGGAAGTTGTTCACCCTGGAATGCCGAAAAAAATAGAAAATGCAAAAATTGCTTTGCTTGATGTTGCACTGGAAGTGAAGGAAACAGAGACTGATGCCGAAATAAGGATAACCTCACCAGAACAGATGCAGGCATTTATTGAACAAGAACAAAGAATGCTTAAAGAAATGGCTGAAAAAATTGCCCAAAGCGGTGCAAATGTCGTTTTCTGCCAAAAAGGAATTGATGATTTAGTCCAGCACTATCTTGCTAAAAAAGGGATAATGGCTGCACGCAGAGTTAAAAGTAGTGATATGGAAAAACTAGCGAAAGCAACCGGTGGACGAATAGTCTCAAACCTGGAGGATTTGGAAAAAGAGGATCTTGGATTTGCCAAATTGGTTGAAGAAAAGAAAGTTGCTGGCGAAGCAATGATATTTGTTAGGGAGTGTAAAGATCCTAAATCCGTTACTATTTTGGTACGTGGTAGTACTGAACATGTTGTTGATGAAATTGATAGAAGTATCGAAGATGCTATAGGTGCTGTTGCGTCGGCATTGGAAGTTGGAAAAATAGTTCCGGGCGGAGGTGCTCCTGAAATAGAAATTGCACGAAGATTGAGAAAATTTGCAGAAAAATTCTCTGGTCGCGAGCAACTTGCAATAAAAGCATTTGCAGATGCATTGGAAATTGTACCAAGAAGTTTAGCAGAGAATGCTGGTTTAGATCCTATAGAAATACTTACAGAGCTTCGTGCAGTACATGAAAAAGGGCAAAATTATGGCATTGACATAAATTGTGGAAAGGTTATGGATGTGGAAATGTCTGGAATTATTGAGCCATTAAAAGTAAAAAGCCAAGCGATTAAATCTGCAACCGAGGCAGCTGAACTAATTCTACGAATTGATGATGTAATAGCAGCAAGTAAATTGGAAAAAACTCCTTCTCCACCTCCAAGCGAAAGTGAAGTCTAAACTTTAAACTATATTATTTTATAAACCATAAATGATATTATGGTAGATGAAGAATTCGAAATGGTTTCTTTATCACCGATAAGAAGACTGGAAAAAAGAGTAGAAAAACTAGAAGCCTCTACACCAACTGTTGCAGTAAAAGAATTTTTACAAGAGATAATTGACATAATAAAATTGAATCAGCAATTGGTAGATCAATTGGTAAAAGCTAATGATGCACTAAGAGTGGAGTTATCAAGACTGCCAGCAAGAATAGAAAATCTGACATCTAAAATTGATGAATTATTGGAATTAATTAAAGCTGCAGCAAAGGAAGAAGTTATTGGTCCAGAAACATTTAAATCACTAATAGAAAAAATGGAACAATTAATAGAAACAAATAAGAAAATTGCAGAAAGTAATGAAATAGTTCTTTCAACACTTGAAGAACTAGAAAAAAGATTAAAGAAACCACCACTTCCACTAACTTTTAAAACTTCTCCACCAATGCAAAAGCCTATACAAAAATAATAATGATTGATATGAAAGGACAGGCTGAGATAATTTCAGCAATTATTATAATCCTTATTGCTTTAAGCCTAGTTGGTGCAGCATATTTATGGGGCTTTCCTTTAATTGAAAAAAGACAACATGAAGCTGTAGCTAAAAGGGTTGTGAGCTATTTTGATCAAGAAAATGTAAACTCTTTACCAAGCCGAATAGAATATATAGCACGATTTGGTGGCACAGAAATTTTTACCATAGATGCAAATGGTATATGGACTATTAATACTACAGAAAATTCCATTTATTTTACATTTTATAGTAAAGCAACACCAATTGGCTATGATGTAGGTTGGATATCAACTGAATGCAATTCCACAACAGGCGAGGTTATTAATAAAATCGGCCAAATTGGAATAGATAAAGCGTCTGTTGTTTGTGCCAAAGCTGACAAACTTGGCGATGGTTTCAATATAACCTATAAAGTGGTTTATAGAGAACTTATCGATAATACTACTGGAAGGATAAATAAAATTGAACTTGTGCCACAATATAATATGTTAAGCTCTACCACAAAAACACTTCAAATAAGACGTGGTGCCATCAAATCCATAGGAACAAATATTACTATAGAAGTAGAAATTGTTTTTAGATAGCAATGAGCAAAGGGCAGACATTAATTGTTCAGTTTATAATTTTTTTCTTAGTTGGACTGTCGCTTTTTACAATTATAGGCAGTTTTTTTAAATTTCAAACAGACATTTTTAGGGAAGATGTAGCCAACGATTTTAGAAAATTATCGAATAGTTATATATCAGCGATAGCAATAACTTTGTTTGACACGTGTAAAATGTGCGATAATGTAAATATAAGCGTAAAAATTCCTACTATGGCAGCCGACTATTTCCACGATTTTGAAGTAGTGAATAATACCCTAAAAGTTACAAGCCGTCCTGGCGAAAATGCTATTACCACATCACTTCATAATTTAAATTGGACCATAAACCTATCTGGTGGTGCACCATCAGCAAAGATAATAGTTTTAACAATAGAAAATAAAAATAAATTATTGAATATAAGCTGGCTTGAGCCAAAAAAATAATGTGAAATTATGGAAGCGGCAAAAAAAATATTTAAAAAATTCGTAAAAGGATATAAAATTTTATCAACCCCGCCAGAGAAAAAAATATCGCCAATTCCTGTGGAAATTGAAAAAATAAAACCACCTCTAAAGGTCCCTGAGGAGCCAAAAGAAAAGATTGAAAGAAAGATAAAAGAAATAAAGGCACTTGAAGGTGTGGAAATTCCTGAAGTAGAAGTAAGAAAAATAAAAATAATGCCAGAAATGGAAGCTGAGGAAAAACCACAATTTCTTATAACATATCCTCTCATACCTAGAAAACCGGCAAAAGGAGAGCCAATTTTTGCTTATGCAAGAATATCATGGGACCCAAGAGCTAGTCGATTTATATATGAAGTGGTTGAACCTGAATTAACACCTTATATTAGAAGCATCTTACAAAAAATAAAAGATCTACTCGAACAGAGATTGGATATTGACATTTCAAAAATGAAAAAAGTTGAGGCGACCGAATATCTAAACAAACAGATATCAGAAATAATTAGTTATTTTGGTTTTAAGCTTACAGAAACAGAGCAAAAAATAATTAGATATTATATTGAAAGAGATTTCATCGGTCTAGGAAAAATAGAACCACTTATGCAAGATCCACAAATCGAAGATATAAATTGCGATGGTGTAAAAATACCAATTTTCGTTTATCATAGAGATCCTAGATTGGCATCCATAATAACAAATGTAAGTTTTGATGATGCAGATGAGCTTGATTCTTTCATAACGCGATTGGCCCAAATTTGTGGAAAGTCAATTTCTGTTGCACAACCGCTACTTGATGCTACACTTCCGGATGGTTCAAGATTGCAAGCAACCTTGGGAACGGATATAGCGCGACGCGGAAGTAATTTCACTATAAGAAAGTTTACAGAGGAACCACTTACACAAACTCACCTTATGAAATATGGTACTATTGATGCAAAAACACTTGCATATCTTTGGCTTTGTGTAGATTATGGCCGCAATATTTTGGTTTCAGGTGGAACTGCAAGTGGTAAAACGACTCTACTTAATGTTCTTTCGCTTTTCATCCGACCTGAAAAGAAAATAATCTCAATTGAAGATACAGCAGAACTTCGCCTTCCACATCCGCATTGGGTACCAATGGTTGCACGAGCACCAATTTCTGTAGAAGGGAAAATTGGTGAGGTAGATATGTTTGATCTTCTGCGAGAAAGCTTTAGGCAAAGACCTGAACATCTAATAGTTGGTGAGGTAAGGGGAAGGGAAGCATTTATTCTATTTCAGCAAATGGCAACTGGTCATGCAGGCTTAGCAACTATACATGCCGAAAATATGTCAAAACTACTAGATAGGTTAATTACACCTCCAATATCACTTCCACCTAGCTTAATTACATCTGTGGATGTTATAGTTTTCCTAATGAGAGGACGATATAAAGACAGATTTGTCCGAAGAGTTAGCGAAGTACTTGAAATAGTGGATTATGATCCAAAAACAAAATTACCGATAGTTAACACAGTTTTTCGATGGAATCCTGTAAATGATAAAATAGAGGTTGTTGATAAAAGCATTGTGCTTAAGAGAATTTCAGAAGCAACCGGTATATCAGTAAACGATCTTGCTGAAGAAATGAGAAAAAGAACAATGATATTAAATTGGATGAGAGAAAAAAACATCCTAAATTATCAGGATGTTTATAAAATAATTAATACATATTATCATTATCCACAAAGACTTCTTGCTGCAATAATGGGGGAAATGTAGTGGGTTTTTATACAAAACTAGCCTTTCGATTGCTTGGTCCGGTGAGTGAAAGACTTGTCCCTTTTTTTGTAGATATAAAAAACGATTTAAGAAAAGCGAGAATGAAAACTTCTCTCCAAGAATATATATGCGTATCACTTCTCACATCATTCATAATTTTTTTAGTTGAAACTCCCTTACTAACCTTTATTTTTTCTATATTGCTAAAAAATTTTCTGCTGGCGTTTTCCACAGCCATTACACTATCGATTTTTCTATCAATTGCATTTTTCTATTTTTTCCTCAATTATCCAAAAGCAATAATTAGAGATAGAAGTAAAAGATTAGAAGCAGAGCTTCCGTTCACTACTTTGTATCTTTCAACAACAGCAGGATCAAAATTGCCACTTCATAAAATTTTTGAAATTTTTTCACGATTCAGCGGGTATAAAGAAACGGTGGAAGAAATTAATTTAATCAATCAAGATATAAATGTTTTTGGATTTGATATAATTTCTGCGTTGGAAAGAGCAAGTGAAAGATCTCCTTCTAAAAAATTTACTGAATTGTTATGGGGCCTGCTCGCCACAACAAGAACAGGTGGTAATCTAGCTACATACCTTAAAGAAAAATCAAAGAATTTCATTGAAGACTACAGGAGAAAATTGTACGAATTTTCACACACTTTAACTATTTATATAGAAGTTTATTTGACTGCAATAATTTTAGGTGCCCTGTTCTTCATAATACTAACAGCAATTGTTTCTGGGATGGGAGGGGCACCAGTCAACATAATTTTCCTCCAATATTTTCTAACTTTTGTATTCATCCCCCTTATTTCCATATTGTTTATAATTATGGTAAAGGCATCAGCACCAGGTGGTGAATAATGCAAATTGAAGTATCGAAAGAAATGAAAACTCTTCTGACAACATTAGCCATATCTGCAGTCTTAATTGCAATTGGAAAATTAAGTGGTCAAATTGGTGTGCTAGGAAATATGATAATTCTTTCTGTTCTTATTATTACAATTCCCCAATTTTTCATGGTATATATGCGATATAGGGATATACGCGAAATGGAAGAACAATTCCCCCATTTCCTAAGAGACCTAACAGAAAATATTGCATCCGGCATGCCACTTTCCAAAGCAATCACAGTTGCAAGTAAAATTAGATATGGTGCGCTTTCAAAAGAAATAAAGAAAATGGCGAACCAGATAAGTTGGGGGATGAGTACAGAAAAGGTGCTAGATCAATTTGCTGAAAGAGTTAAAAAAAGTAATCGGCTTTTTACAGCTACACGAATAATAAGAGAGTGTTATACTTCCGGGGGAGATATTGTTTCTATTCTTGATTCGGTTGCGGATTCGTGTGTGCTACTTCAAGAATCACAAAAAGAAAGAAAAATGATTTTAAATCAATATACAGTAATAATATATGCTGTGTCCATAATCTTCCTCATAATCATTGCTGCGTTAAATAGATTTCTTATACCAATTTTCAGAATGCCAATTGGTGAGGCTAGTATGGGTTTAACAAATCCGTGTGCGAGTTGCTTTGGTATAGCATGTTCTTTTTGTGGATTGAATGAAGCCGTTGCACATAATATATTTGGAGTCGATCCACATTCAATTGGTGCCTATTATTTATCACTATTTTTCTTTATCGCGCTCGTTCAATCATTTTTCGGTGGATTAATTGCTGGCCAAATAGCAGAAGGCTCTTTAACTGCAGGATTAAAACATAGCATGATATTGGTTGTTATAGTTTTTGGTGCATTTAGTATTTTTGTTCAACTAAAGCTGGTTGGTGTATAATGAAAGGTCAACTTCCGCTAGATTATGTAATTGCTTTATTACTATTTATTATGTTTATCGGATTTATTTTTATTCAATCAAGAACTTATACACCGACTTATCTCCGAGAATTAAGATTGCAAAAATTGCGGGCCGAGGCCTATCAAATATCTGAAATGTTAATTAATGATCAGGGTGAACCATCTAATTGGGAAAGTAGCCAGGATGTAAAGAGAATTGGTTTTGCTTCCAACAGTTATCAATTAAATAATTTATCAATGGCAAAAATAAGAAAATTCAACACCATTTGTAAAGGCTTTAATGGATATGCTAATGCTACATCATTAATTGCCACAGAAAACGATTTTGCTCTTATAATAAGAAATGAAACGACGGTTTTAGTTAATTGCACATCTCCAAACGCACCAAAAGCTTTAGCGGCTGAAATTGTTCGAATCGTTTATTTCGATGACCGCACATACGGAATGCTTTCACTCAAAATATGGTGATAAAATGAAAGGACAAATGGGGATAATAGAAATGATAATTTCGGCTGTGGCATTACTAGTTGCACTTACTATTTTATTTCCCGTTTTCTCTTATTCAACAAGATGGCCAGATGCGCTTATTATGCTAAAAGGCAGGGATATTGTTTCGACAATCTATCGTCTTGATAAACTTTACAACTATTCGTTCAATGATGCAGAACTAAGGGGTTTTTTAGAAAAAGTTAATATAACGAATCTCATATACTTTTCAGAGATAAGTGGAACTTTCAATTCACAAATTTATGTTGGTTTCAATTGTACAAAAGAAGAGGTTGATGCACGAAATCTAAAAAATTTGACAAAAAATATAAACGTAAATGGAAGAACAATTAATCTCGAATTTGGCTATAATTTTGGGCTGATAAATATATCTGAATGGGTAGATGTACTTTTTATCTGTAATCCGGTTGAGCCATCATATGAAATTAACGAAAGCCTGAAAAATTACATTAAAAGTGGCGGTGGTATTATAAGTGATAATTTATCTAATCTAAACATATTTAAAGAATTATTTGGCAATGAAGAAGAAGATACAAGCCCAGGAACTGTTAAGTATTTGGCGTGGAAAGTTTATAACAAAATTCTAAATGGTACTTACAATATTTCACAATTTAACTCATCTACACATGTACTTAAAAATGCACCTATTGGCTTATCAAATAATAATAATATAACAGTTTCTCTCCTTCTTGCAGCCAGCAAAAAAGAATTTTACGTTTTATCCCCAGAAATAGCAAAATTAAAAATCGGTTATATAACTTCCTATATAAATGTTGAAAATAAAAACATGTTCGAAATTTATCAATTTAGGCTTGGTCTTGGCTATCCATTTTAATTATCTTAGCCGTATACTCTCTAAATTTTTAGGTGCCACAGTTTCTATTCTGAAAAATTTATGAATGGCTTTCGCAAGATCGATTGCTTTTTGATTTTCACCATGAACCACAATTATTTTGCTTGGTTTTGTTGAAAGTCGATTAATATAACTTAATAATTGATTTCGATCGCTGTGACCCGATAGACCATCAATGGTTACAACTTCCATATTTAGATTTACCGTCGTCATTTTTCCATTTTCTAATTTCACAGGAATTTCTTTCCACCCTTTTTGAATGCGACGACCAAAAGTCCCTTCCGACTGATAACCAACGAATATCAAAGTACTTTTTGGATCTTCAGCTAACCATTGCAAATAATTCATTGCTGGCCCACCAGTTAACATCCCACTTGTTGAAATTATAACACATGGTTTTTGATCAATAACCTTTTCCCTGTCTGGTGCCGATGCAACCCTTTTAAATATTTCACTTTTGAATGGGTCCTGTCCGCTAAAAATTTTTCTTTGCATAGAGTGAGAAAGATATTCTGGGTAGGCAGTATATATTCCTGTGGCATCCCAAATCATTCCATCTATAAAAACTGGATACTGAAAATTATTTTCTACAAGAATTGCCATCACATCCTGTGCTCGCTCAACTGCAAATGATGGAATTAGGCATGCTCCACCCCTTTCCATAGTTCTATTAATTACATCCACTAGTTGTTGTTCTGCCTCCTGTCGAGGTGGCATTATATCGTTCGTACCACCATATGTTGACTCGATTATAAGTGTTTCCACACGCTGAAAATTTGTAAAGGCGGGGTCAAGCAAAGTTGTTCGACCATACTTTATATCAGATGCATATACTATGTTATGTAGCCCCTCACCTATATGTAAATGTATTAATGCAGAACCCAAAATATGTCCTGCATTTTGAAAAGTTAGTCGAACATCTGGCGCAATATCCGAAACTTCACCATATTCCAATGCTACTGAGCGCTTAACAGCTTCTTTCACGCCCTTAACAGTAAAAAATGGCTCTATCCCGCTTCTTTGCATAACATCAATGTAATCAAGCCATAACAATGTTGCGAGATCTATTGTTGGTGTCGTAAGATAGAGCGGTCCACTAAATCCTCTTTCATATAATGCTGGAACGAAACCCAAGTGATCTAAATGTGAATGGGAAACAACTATCGCATCTAACTCCGTATAATCAAATTCCTTTGTAGTAAGTATGGGATAAACACCTGAGTTGCTGCCACCAACATTCACCCCACAATCTATTAATATTTTCGATTTTGGCGTTTCAACCAAAAAACAACTTCTTCCAACTTCTCTGCATGCACCAAACCCTATGACGCGTATCCAATCTCGTGGTGTTTTGCGTTCAGAAAAAATATTTTTACCTATTTCATTTAAAAATTCCTTTCTAAATTTAACCTCTGTATGCAAAACTTTTCTTATACCCTCGATAATATCAGACTTTATCGGTGGTACTCGCTCTATTCTGGGTACCCAAAACGTTTCTGAACGAATTTTTCTAAATGTTTCCCCACCTTTTCCTATTACTAATCCTGGCTTTTCAGCTGCAATTATGACTATGCTTCGTTCAGGCTCAAAATAAATATCTTTTATATTTGCATCTTTGGGAACTATCTCCAAAATTTTTTCTTTTGTTTTTTCTTCATCAAGCATTAACTCAATATCTGGCCTTATTTCAATTCTTTTCTTAATTTGCTCTACAACACCCCTTACCACATCTTCATGTGTTCTGAAAAATTCTCTATCTTTTGTATAAACAATTATTTCCGAACCTTCCAATTCTATCCTACTTACAACTCCACTTGGCAAAAGATTTTTTACTTTTTCTAGAATTTCCATTTTTTTCACTAAAAAAATATTTAACTTATAGCTCGTGTCGTGTAATTTTAATTCCTTCTTTTGTTATTGTAGCAACATCAATTGCTTTCCCTCCAGATGCTATATCTCGCTCAATTGCAGCCTTTATGGCCTTTATAGCAAGTTTGACTCCTTCTGCAACTGATATCCCATCTTTATAATCACTTTCTAACACACCTAAAGCTATAGGTGAACCTGATCCTGTGGAAAAGAATTTTTTCTCTTCTTCAGTTCCACCGATTGGGTCTAGTGTAAATATTGATGGACCAGAATCGTCGTACCCAGCCAAAATTAATTGAACATAAAAAGGAAATATTTTGCTTCCTTGCAAAATATTTGCAAGCAATGTTGCTGCACCTCGTACAGAAATTTTTCTCTTATTTTGAATTGAAAATAACTTTAGCTCGGCTTTCATGTATCTTGCCAGTATCTGTGCATCACCTTCTGCACCGGCTGTTGTCATTGCAATATGATCTTCAAGTGGATATATTTTTTCAGATTCCTTGCTAGCAACAAGATACCCAATAGTAGATTTTTTTTCTGCAGCTAAAACAACACCATCTTTACAAATTATTCCTACAGTTGTTGTTCCGCTTTTCAATATTTTTGGTTCGCCTTTTGTCATAATCACCAGAAGGATAATTTAATTTATGCAATTTAGTTTAAATATCTTTTGTTAGTACTCCTTTGCTATATAAACAACTTGATTTGCTTTTTGGCCACACCAAATGCACTTTCCAAAAACTTTTTCTTTTTTCCCGAATAATGTTCCCCTTATTTTCCCACCTTCAGTTTCAGACTTAATATAATCAGCACATTCTTTTCTGCCACACCAGTTTACTTTTATTAACCCACCTCTTTCATTCAGAATTTTTTTCACTTCATCAAATGTCTTTGCTTGATAAATGTTCGATTTGAAAAATTCATCTGCTTTTTCTACTAATTTTTTTTGTATATCGTCAAGTGTTTTTTTGGCTTTATTTACAATATTCTTTCGCTCTACTTTTATTTTGTTTTTCTCATCACGCCGTACAAAAATAACTTGTCTTTTTTTCACATCATCCGGCCCAACCTCTATTCTTAGTGGAACGCCTTTTAATTCCCAGTAATTGTATTTCCATCCAGGTGTAAATTCTTTTCTTAGATCAACATCTGCTCTTATTCCATTTTTCTCAAGTTCTTCTTTGATTTTTTTACATTCATTTACAACTCTCTTTTCTTGGGTTTTTGTATAAAATATTGGTATGATAATTATTTGAATCGGCGAAACTGCAGGTGGAAGTATAAGGCCTTTATCGTCGCCGTGTAATGCCACCATTGCACCAAAAATTCTCCAAATACATGGTCCATAGCAAGTTTGCCAAACATATTTTTCTTTATTATCCTTATCAGTAAATTTAATATTAAAAGCGCGGGAAAAGTTTTGACCCAGAAAATGTGTTGATGGTAATTGTATCACACGACCATCCGGCATTATGGTATCTGCTGCAAACGTACTTACCGCGCCTTTAAATTTATCATGTTGTGGCCTTTCGAAAAATAGAAATGGTATACCAAATTTTTTATGCATTATTTCTTCTGTAATTTCCATATCTTCTTTAACTTGTTGAAGCGCTTCTTTTTCAGTTGCAAAAACATCGTGCGCTTCAATCCAGTAAAATTCACGCCCTCTAATAAAAGGTCTTGTATAACTTTCATATCTCCATACCTGACAGCTTTGATATGTTTTAAAAGGCAAATCACGCCAACTTCTAATCCACAACGAAAATATGCTGTACATTGCAGTTTCTGATGTTGGGCGAAGTGCAAGTTTTTCCTCTAATTTTTTATAATCGCTTCCGCCTTCTGTTACCCAAAAAACCTCAGCTGAAAATTCTGCATGCTCGCGCTCTTTTTTCAAAAATGACTCGGGAATTATTGATGGAAACCAAACCGGTTCATGCCCTCTTTTTTCCAGTTCATTTTCAAAAAAATTATACATATTTTTCATTGTTCGCACAGCCCATGGCATGTGTACTAAAAAGCCCTTTACATTATAGCGAATATCAGCTAATTCGGCCTTTTGTATAACTTGTGTATACCATTCCGAAAAATTCTCTGACTTTTTAACTGTAATTCCTTCTTCTACAGCCATAATTATTATTTGATTCTATTCACAATTTAAATAAATTTAATGCAATATTATACTACGTATGCGAATTGCTGTTTTATCCGATTTCCATTTTGGATTTGCACCACATCCAGAACTGGAAAATGATTGCTTTGATAATGCAAATGAAGCTATAGAGAAAGCACTTAATACAGATCTAATTTTACTTGCAGGAGACATTTTCGACTCGCGTGTACCAAAAACTAATGTTTGGGCTAAGGCTATACAAATTCTCGTTAAGCCTCTGCTAAAGAATTCAACTGTGCATTATGTAAGCTGCACAAAGGACCTAAAAGAAATTTCACAAAGAACATTATCCCATTTACCAGTTATTGCAATACATGGTACACATGAAAGAAAGGGTAAAGATGATTTAAATGTAATTGAGGCACTAGAAAATGCGGGAATTCTTATTCATTTGCATTGTCAAACCATTATTTTTGAAAAGAACGGTGTGAAAGTTGCAATACATGGCATGAGTGGTGTACCGGAAAGGTATGCTAAAGATATTCTATATCAGTGGAATCCACAACCAATAAAAGACTGTTTTAACATTCTGCTTCTTCACCAAAGTATAGAGCCATACGTATATTCGCCACTTGAACGACCTAGCTTAAATCTATCAAATCTTCCCAAAAATTTTGACCTAATAATTGATGGGCACGTTCACACATCTTTTTATGATAAAATTGGAAAAACGCCAATTTTGTTTCCAGGAAGCACCATCACCACACAATTTGAATTAAAGGAAGCCCAAACAGAAAAAGGATTTTTTGAAATAGAAATAGACTCCAACAAAAATGTAAATGTTAAATTTATTCCATTACAACAAAATAGAAAATTCATTTATGATGAAATACTTATTCAAAAGAATTTGCCATTTAAAGAACAAATTGAATTAAAAATAAATCAAATTTTAGAAAAAATAAAATCGCCCAAGCCGCCCATTGTTAAAATAAAAATTGTGGCAAAAGAAATAGAAATTCAAGACCAAGATCTACGAACTATAGAAAAAAAATATTCTGATAAAGCAATTTTGATTTTTACTAAAGAGCTGGAATCGCCAGAAATAACTCAAAAAGTTGAATTTCTAAAAAATTTACGTGATCAAAAGCTATCACTCGAAGAAATTGGACTGCAACTACTAAGAAAAAATTTAGAAAATTTGAATTGTGATCCCAAACTTGATTATGAAAGTATTTTTATGCATTTGGCCAATGGTGAGATTGAACGTGCATTTGCACTTTTAACTGAACAGGTGAAAGGATGATAACTAAAGTTATATTAAAAAATTGGCGTTCGCATTTAGAATCAGAATTCAACTTCTCGAATGGCACGAATGCACTAGTCGGACATATAGGAAGTGGAAAGACGAGTGTTCTTGATAGTATTTGTTTTGGACTATTTGGTACTTTTCCTATGTTACAATCAAAAAAAATAAAGTTGGATGATGTGATAATGAACAAACCTGTGCAAAAGGATAGAGCAGAGGTTGAAGTTCATTTTGTAGTAAATGGAAAGAACTATTCGGTTAAGCGAATAATCGATAGAAAAAAAGGAACGAGCTATTCGGAAATAAAAGAAAATGGAAAAATAATCGAAGCGCCAAATTCCCAAAGAGTAACTGAAACTGTGGAAAACATAATTAAGGTAAATTATGATCTTTTTAGCAAAGCTATTTATTCTGAACAGAATGCATTGGACTATTTTTTAACTATACCTCGTGGACAAAGAATGCGAAAAATCGATGAGCTTCTAATGATAGATAAATTTGAAAAGGCGAGATCTGGCATTGTTACTCTAACGAATCGAATTGCTGAGAGAAAAGCTGCCAAGGAAAGCATTATAGAGCAGGTCAAAGTAGATGAGCTACAAAAAAATATATCTGAGCTAAATGCTTTTTTGGCAAAATCACTATCTGAAAGGGAAATTTTACGTGAGGAACTGGAAAAGGTAACAATAAAAAAAGTTGAACTCGAGAATGAGTTAAATGAATTAAAGAGAGTTAAAGAGGCATTGGATGAACTTAAAATAAAAGAACAGGGGATTGTTAGTTCTGCTCAGGAAGCAATGCTTATTATAGAAAACTTGGAAAGAAATTTGAAAAATTTGGATAAAGGCTTTGTTGAAAAAAAATTGATGGAAGTTAATCGTTTTATAAAAACTTTCGAGGAGCTAATTAGTGAGAAACAAAAGGAATATATGAAAATTCAGGAAAAGTTATCTCGATCTAAGGCCGAAGCTGAATTTTTAAAGAAAGAAAAAATTGAAAAATTGAAGAAAGAGATTGAAAACAAGCTAAGGGCCAAAGATATGGTTGAAAAATTGAGAGCAATTGTCGGTAAGGATGAAAATAAAAAAATTGAGGAAAAGAAGAAGATTATAGAAAAGTTTGTTGGACAGATAGAAGCAGCAAAATCGAAAATAGTGGAATTACAGGAAATGGTCACACAATTAGCGAGCGTTAAGGGCAAATGTCCGATTTGCGAATCGAAACTTACAAAATTGAAAAAGGAGGCGCTCATAAAACAGAGAAAAGCGGTGATAAAAAAACTGAAAAAAGAATTGGAGGAAATGGAAAAGAAAAAGAAATTGGCCCAAGAGGAACTTGAAGATCTGGAAAAGGCGGTTGATCGACTTCACCAGCTATTGTTAGAAATTAAGGATTTGGATGAATTGAACATTGAACTTGAAAATTCGCAAAATATTCTTACAATTGCAGAGGAAACGAACCAAAAATTAAGCAATGAACTTGCTGCTATGGAGTCAGAGCTGCAAAATTTACAAGAAAAATTTAAAATTGCTCACGATGATAAGCAAAAACTGGAGACGCTCTTATACCAGTTTAGGGAATACGAAGAAAGAAAAAGTAGAATAAGTGAACTGTTAATTGAAAAAGAAAATGTGAGAAGGGAAATTGAGCGACTAAGTGAGATATTGAGAGGAAGAAAAATTGATGTACAAGAGAAAATGCTAATGGATTTAATTGCTAAGGAAAAAGAAATAGCAACAAAAATAACAGGTTTGGACACAATTGTTAATGAAAAAATGGTAAGAATGAAGGAACTTGAAGGAATTCTTGGAAATATTATGAAGGAAAAGGAAGAGGCACATCGTCTGGAAAAGCTAATTCAGGAACTTAAAATTTTTGAAAAAGCACTTGAACTTACGCAAATTCAATTAAGAAAAGAATTTATCGAAGCAGTAAATTATACAATGAATAAAATATGGCTGACGCTCTATCCGTATCAGGATTTTGTTGGCATAAAGCTGGAGGTTGAGGGTGGAGATTATTTACTACAGCTACAAGACCGATTTGGCAGATTTGTAAATGTGGAAGGGATGGTAAGTGGTGGTGAACGTAGCTTGGCATGTCTTGCTCTTCGAATTGCATTTGCACTTGTTATGGCACCTGCTCTCCGCATTTTAGTTTTGGACGAGCCAACGGCAAACCTTGACAGCACAAGTGTATCCGTTCTTGCAACAACCCTTAGAGAACGAATCCAGGAATTTATTGATCAGTGCTTTATAATTACACATGATCCAAATTTAGAAGAGGCAGTAACGGGAAATGCCTATCGATTAGAGAGAGATAAAAGCAGGGATGGTGTAACAAAAGTAGTTGCATTATAAATAAACAATGTTAAATAAAAAATATGGGAAAGAAAATAGTTTTTTTATTGTTTTTTTGTTTATATTTTATAATTTATTGTAAAAATGCAGATGCAGCAACGATAATATTGCGACCCAACTCAGCTGGCACATATCAAGAGTGGACCTTAGTTGATTCTACTCATTGGAATGCAACGTCTGATCAATCGGATGCAACCTACGTAGAAGTAACAGGCTCGACCACATTTAGAGAAACGCTGAATCTGCAAAACTCCAACCTAACATATCCTATAAATTCAGTTACAGCTTATATGCGGTGCAAAGCTATAGGAGGCGCTGCACCAGAAAAGGCAAATATTCTTTGGCGAACTTACGGGACAAATTATGAAAGTGCGGCATTAATTATAGGTAGAAATGTTTTTGCTGATTATTCAGAAATTCGAACTACAAATCCATATACAGGTTTGGCTTGGACATGGGATGAGATAAATTCTTTGGAGATTGGAAGTAGAGCTTCCGTTCTTGGTGGAGGTGAAAAAATTCAGTGTTCAGAATACTGGATAGTCGTCAACTACTGGTCCCCGGAAGAAAATATTACAGATTGCACAGTATTAAATGCAAACGGGGTAACTTACTATTTAGTAAATGACATAATAGACAGTTCTGCAGCTAGATGTATAGAAATAACAGCAACGAATGTTACTTTAGATTGTCAAGGTCATGTAATAGATGGAATTGATGCTGTTGATAGTTATGGAATTTATCATTCCTCTGCTACTGATATTGATGCGAAGAATGTAATTAAGAACTGTGTAGTGAGAGATTGGTATAACGGAATATATTTTCGCAAATCGCATAACAATACTGTTACAAACAGCATAATTATCTCAAACAGCTATGGCATTCGACTTAATAGCGTTAGTTCAGCTCGAATCTATAATAATCTACTGAATAATACGAACAATTTTTATTTTGAAGGTGTGTTATATACGAATAGTTGGAATGATACAAAAAAGATCGGAACAAGAATATATTCCCCTGGTATAGGCATAGGTGGAAACTACTGGACTAACCCAACCGGCACAGGTTATTCAGATACATGTACAGATAACAACACAGATGGTTTTTGCGATATTCCATACACGCTAACTACAAACAATACAGACTATCTACCACTAAGCAATAAATTTGCACTGAAACTGGATGTGAACACAAATCAAAGCATTTACATAATAGGGCAAACTGTACTGGTGAGTGGTCTATTGCATGATGGTGGCGGGCTGGCGATACCAAATAATAATGTAACAATACGCTTTGCCTTTCCAAATGGCACAATAATAAATGAAGAAAATGTGAGTACAAATTCATCCGGACAATATAGCACAACGCTTTTCCTTAAATTAACATTTCCTGGAGGTACATATACGGTAAATGCCACTAGCTATTATAATTGTTCAACTTTGACAGGTAACTATTTACTTAATGCAAGCAACAGTACAACTTTTGCTTGTGAATCGCTTTTTTTTGTAAAATATAAATTGACCTATAGATTGGGTACAACAAAAGTAAATGATATTTATAGGATTGGAAATTACAGCGAAACAGTTGATAATTTAACTGTTACAAGGACACTTTATCCGTCTGATCTTATTCATGCGTACGTCTGCACATACGATAATACAGAATATTTAAATGGCCAACTGCTGGCGCTAATTCATTTTTACAAAAAAGAAAATTTGATTTTCCTCAATTTTTCTGCCACTGAGACAAATGATAATTATACCATTGAACTAAAACAACAAATAAACAGTAAGTCATTGCTATCATTCACTAAAGGCACTTGCCAACTTATAGATCAAAAAATGTATTTGATTGAGAATCAACAAATTCCAAGATCATTTGCAACTCTGGAATATGGCTTGCCAAAAGGACAAATTATCCAAATAAGATTACAAAATGATCGGATAAAAATAAATGGCACAGACCGATTTGCAAAGGGAACTTTTAGAATTTGCATAGAATATCAGGGCCTAAGTGAGGATAAAAAACCAATAATATGGGTGAGAGAATGTTAAAGGGTGTAAGTCCGTTAATAGGAACAGTAATTGTAGTTTTAATTACTGTTGGTGCTGTTTCGCTTGTACTAACCATTGGCAAGCCTGTTATTGAAAGATCGCGTGAATATGGCATCATATCTGAGGCTTTGCAGAATATGCAAACTTTTGATACATTAATAAGAGAAGTTGCTTCTGAGGGTGTGGGTGCACTAAGAACTGTACAGCTCAAAGTTAGCGGTGGGGAATATAAAATCAATCAACAAACAAATAGTATAGATTTTACTTTTGCAGCTTTATACCCACCTTATTCGCCTGGAACTGTTATAAAGGAAGGCAATTTATTAATTTCCAGCGAAGCGAATGCAAAAGCATACGAGACCGAGAACGAACTAATACTTGAAAATGAAGTTCTAAAAATTTCAATTCAGAAGGTAGGAAATGAAACGAATCATCAGCCTATAAATACGAGTGCAAACATAAGATCGATAACTTTTAAAAATAATAATGCAACTATTTATCCAGAAGATTCCTCGGTAATAATCAATGACCTGCCTTCTTCTTCGTATGGAACTGGCTATTCAAAGTTGGTAAAGATAGGCGATAATCTGCCACAAGCAGAAGCAATAGTTTATGTAAATTCAACTTTGATTTCATATGAAATTCTCTATTCTTTGCCTAGTGGTGCTGACTTTATCATTGTTAAAATACAAAAGTATATTATAAGTGATTGAATGGTAAGTATAAAAAAAAGATTTCGTGGTTTGAAACAGCATTTGAAAATGTTTAAGCCGCGATGGCAAAAAGATATAGTGCAAAAATGGTGGTGGAAATACTATAAATTGAGAAAGAGAGTAAAATGATTGGGGCTATTAATGATCCTCTAGTTAAATTAGCACTTCCACGCTATGTTAATGTTGTAAATGATAAATTGCCGGCATTATTTTTAATTGCTAAACGCATAGAAGCTAAATTTTCTAAAAAATTTTTAAATTCGCAACTATGGAATTTGCATGACCATCTCATGAAAAAATTTGAGATGATTAGAGAGAAAATTGATAAAGGAGAGATTGCAATTGAGGATTTGCCTATACAAAAGTGCTCGCTTCTTGACCTTAAGATTGAATTAGCAAAAAAAATTCTTCAATCATGTGAGTTTTGTGAAAGGAGGTGTGGTGTAAATAGATTAAAAGGTGAGACTGGTTTTTGTAAGGCCGGACTAGAATGGAAAATTTTCGGTGCACATGCACATTACGGCGAAGAGCCTGAGTTGGTTCCTTCTGGTACAATTTTTCAGGCTGCCTGTAGCATGGCTTGTGTTTATTGCCAAAATGCACCTGAAAGTATAAATCCTGATTTAGGTGAAACATGGAAGGTAAATGAGATTGTAGGTTGGATTGAAAAAGCAAAGGAAAAAGGAATTATTAATATAAATTGGGTTGGCGGAAGTCCAACATGTTGGCTTTTTAATATTCTTAGCGCACTTAAGCACACAAATGTAAATATAGCACAAATTTGGAACTCCAATTCATATTATTCAGAAAAAACAGCTAAATTGATTAATGGTGTGATCGATCTTTATTTACTCGATTTCCGATATTTTTCCAACAATTGTGCAGTACGACTAAGCAGTGCACCCCACTATGTTGAAGCGGCAAAAAGAAATCATTTAATGGCAAAGAGGGCTGGAGAACTTATAATACGAATTTTAGTAATGCCAAATCACATCGAATGCGATGCAAAACCAATTTTGAAATGGATAAAAGAAAATTTGGGAGAATATACAAGAATAAATATTCTTTCGCAATACAGACCGTGCTGGAAAGCATTCGAATATAGAGAAATTGCTAGACCGCTTCGTTACGAAGAATGGGCAAATGTAGTCGAATATGCAAAAAAAATAGGTCTAAAAAACCTAATATTATAAAAAGCAAATTAATAGTATGGCTAAGAAAAAAGAAAAGCTTCCGCAATTTATTTCCATATTTATAGCTGTTGCAGCTGTTATTCTTTTTATACTAATGATTTTGCTGCTTCGTTTTCAGCCAATTGTAATATCAAATTTTACAATACCAGAACTTTCAACTGAAGGATACATTCAAGTTGAACCGACTGTTGAGGTATTGGAAGATAAGGGTGTTGTTAATTTGACTGGCGGCTGCTATCAAATTACAGCTTATACCGAAACTACTCAAGCACAATCAATTGCTGACGGTTTGGCAAAAATAATTCGCACACGGCCGAACACCCACGATCTAATGAAAACTGTTTTTGATAATTTAGGCATACAAGTACTAATGGTAAAAATTGTGGATATGCGAAACAACACATATATAGGAAGGCTTATACTAAAACAAGGTAATAACATTCTGAGCATAGATAGTAGACCAAGTGATGGAATTGCTCTTGCTGTACGAACAAATTCACCAATATACATGAAAGAAGATCTAATGAAAATGTATGGAAAAAATATTTGTTAATATGGAAATGAAATAACATAGACTTTTGTGCCGGTATTATATGGATTGCCTAATGATTGGAAGGTTATTTTGGATATTTTATTGACAGTTGGTGTATAGATAGATTGTGCAAGATACGCTATAGCATTTTCTGGTATATTGTTGTCGCCAAATGAAAATCCTCTTATTCGGCCGCCAGAAAGTCCAAAATCACTAAAAACAATTGTTACATCATCTCCTGATGGCGGACCTATTGGATAATTTACCCTTCTCGCATAGACACTATCTTCTACCCCTAGTAATTCTTGTGTATAATAGTTAGATTCATTCATATCATTATTAATCCATACTCTGGCATTGGAATAAGGTCCGGTGGGATTGCCCATAAAAACTATTCTTGCGAATTTTCCGTCTGTAATATTTAGATTGTCTATTTCAATTGTGGTGGATGGTTGAGATAGTTCTACTACTTTATCTGGTGAATATGTTATAACATAGACTTTTGTGCCGGTATTATATGGTTCATCTAATGCTTCAAATGTTATTTTGGAGATTCTATTGACAGTTGGTGTATAGACAGTTTGGCCAAAATATGTCTCGAAGTTTGAAGGAATATTGCTCAGAGCACTTATTGTAAATAATCTTGCTCTGCCACCAGCGAGTGCCATATCCATGAAAGCAATTGTCGAATCCTCACATGGAAATGGACCGAATGGGCCATTCAATCTCACGGCTCCAAAATACGATTCAGCTGCAACTAGTACCTGCATATAATAGTTTGATTCGTTTGTATCACCGTTAATCCACATTCTAGCATCGGAGTAGGATCCAGGTGTGCCCATAAAAACTATTCTTGCGAATTTTCCGTCTGTAATATTTAGATTGTCTATTTCAATTGTGGTGGATGGTTGAGATAGTTCTACTACTTTATCTGGTGAATATGTTATAACATAGACTTTTGTGCCGGTATTATATGGATTGCCTAATGATTGGAAGGTTA
>CAZONC010000002.1:0-36936 GCA_964581305.1 uncultured archaeon
AACTAAAGCCACCCTTACAAGGTGGAGAAGGGAGTTCGATTCTCCCCAGACCCATTTAAAAATAATTGTGCAATTTCTTTTGGTAAATTTTCTCGATTTTCTATTGTCACCTCAAAAATTTTTCCATAATCTTTAAATTGAAAAACAAAACTTCTATGCAAAACCGCAATAACCCTCTTATCTGAATTTAAAATTTCAAAAACTTTTTGTTTGAATTTTTCGCTAAAAAATTCCATTTTTCCAATTTCATCTATTGCAATTAAATCACAGTTTTTAAAGGCAAACTGTAAGGCTGGTAAAGCAATTTTTTCGAAATTATCTAGGTTTACCCTATATTTTCCTAATCTTGGTCCAAATTTGTAATCACTGCTTGCTAAAAGCCTCTCTTTTCCTGAATAAATATCTTTAACTAAAAATCCGATTCTTTTTTGCCCAATTCTTTTTTCTGGTGTTATTATTCCGCCAATTTTTAACCCTCTTTGCTTAAGAATTTCAATTACTTTAAGCAAAACAGTCGTTTTTCCACAACCTGGCAAACCAGTAAGAAAAATTTTCATCTTAACCACCCTTTTTCTTAATTTTTACTATTGTAGAAAAAGGATAAAATAGCGGGGGCTGGATTTGAACCAGCGACCTTCGGGTTATGAGCCCGACGAGCAATCTGTGATAACTCCAGGCTGCTTTGGAGAGCTTTGAGCTTCTACCCCGCTATCCTGGAGTGTTCCACTGCTATAGCTAATTATCTTTTTGTTTAATTTAAAAATTTAATTTTTACTACTTTGTGTAGTAAATTTTACATTAAATACAACCTCAAAAAAGTTACAAATTTAATTATTTTCCGTTTTTTATTTTTCATTTATGCAAGATAAAAAATTATTAAAGTATTTATTTGAGACAGCAGATTATCTTAAGGAAAATCGCACTAAAAAATTTTTAAAAGAATATTTTGGCATTATACCAACCCTTAGCGGGTTTTTGATAGCAGGTGTTGCTGGAACTATAACACAAGTAATTGGAACTATATATAGCATTTCTGAAGGCGCATGTTTTTCATCTGCACTTGCGTATGGTAGCGATTTGGCTGGAAAAGTGATTGCGCCTGGATTTATTGCTGGGCAATTTACCGGTTATAAAATCAAAAAAATGATAACATCATTCTTTAAAAAATAAGAGGAGGTGAAAATGTGATAACTGAGCGGGATGTAATTGTGTTTACTGCTGGTGCGATTGCAGCAAGAGTAATACCCGACTATATAGCTCGCTATATAGATAAAGTAAACGAAAAAAGATCGCAAGAAATGGCAAAATATTTAATTAACGGGTTAAAAGAAGCAGGTCTACTTGATCAACCAAAAATAAATGAACAAAAAATATACAAAACTATCGAAGAGTTAAGTAGTAGGCTAGATAAAATAGAAGAAAAAATTGGATATAAAAAGTGATTAGGTGGAAATCGATATAGGCTCATTTCTTTATGCACTATTTAAGTCAGTAGATAAGGATTTGTTTTTAAAAATGACTGAAGAATACAAAAATAGTGAAATTTCTAAGAACGAATTGAAAAATTTATTAAAAAATATTCCAGAAATGGTACCAAAAAAATATAAAATATTAATAGAAACCATAAGTACAATGCCGATGGATAGTGTAATAGATTTGATTGCAAATTTTGTGAAAGAATTATTTAGAACAAATGAAGGAAAATATAAAACTTGTGGGGAAGTAATTAGAGAGGCATTAAATGCCTATTTGTAAAATGGTGGATAAAAATTAACTATACAGAAATTTTAAATCAAAAAATGTACTATGAAAGTAAATTTATTGATTTAAAAAAATCGAAAAATATAAGTGAAATTGAAAAGTTAAAAAATAATATTTTGGCTTCTAACTTGCCAAACTACTACAAAGAAAATATGGTTAAAGAAATTGATGAGTACTTAACTGCAAACAAATCGAATAGATCAAGCACTTTACTAATGATATTTTCTTTTATTGTTGGTTTTGCTAGCGGATTTTTCCTTAAGGACAAATTAGATGATTATTTAGAAAATGAGAATAAAGCATTTATTGACCATATTGATAAAGAAATATCTAAATATTTTAAATTTAAATAAGTAAATAGTGGTTATGGAAAAAGAAACAATTTTCAAATTACTTAAAGATATTGGGTTAAATGAATATGAATCGCGTGCATATGCAACGCTTGTTTTTATTGGTCCTGCAAAAGCAAGTGAGATAAGCCAAGAAGCAATAATTCCGCAATCGAAAATTTATGAAGTCTTAGATCAGCTAATGAATAAACAACTTGTTGAGGTTTTTAATGGCCGTCCAAAAGAATATAAGGCAGTAGCACCAGAAATTGCATTTAAAAATATTTTAGAACAAAGAAAAAATGAAATTCAAGAATTAGAAAAAAAATTAATCTATTTAAAAAGTTTTTTAAAACCAATTCGACCAATTGAAGAGGTTACTAGTGGTATATGGACCATAAAAGGCAAAAAATGGCAAGAGTTTTTTAACAAAACTGCAGAAATGATTGACAGAAGTAAAAATTATGTCTATGGTGTTACACGTGATTTTTCCTTGACACCAACACTTCAAAAAAGTGTAAAGAATGCTATACGGCGTGGTGTTAAAATACGCGTTATAGGAATGGAAAGACCAAATGAAATAAGTTATCCGAGAGTTAAATGGTATAAAGCAAATGGTATTGAAGTAAGGATTTTTGAAACAAAAGTACATCCAAGAATTGTTCTAATCGATGATAATGAAGTTTTGCTAAGGCTTGATCATGATCCAACAAAAAGGAATAGATTTGGTTTTAATTCGATTTGGTCAAATGATCCTTCTTTAGTTCATGTTTTTAATGTATATGTAAAAAATCTATGGGAAAAAGCAGAAAAAATTTAATGGGCCCGACGGGATTTGAACCCGCAACCAACAGCTTTCATCGATTTAGAAGGCTGCTGCTCTATCCAAGTTGAGCTACGGGCCCGGACATTTTATATTCCTATTTTGCAATAATAAAAATCTTTAAAAAAATAAACTAATATTGATGAGGCAAACCAAAATTGATTTTAAAAAAATAGAAGAAAAATGGCAGGAAAAATGGCAATTAGCAGAAATATTTAATGCGGACGTAGATATAAAAAAACCGAAGTTTTTTATCACGTTTCCATATCCATATGTTAATGGGGCACCACATATCGGTTCGGCTTTCACAGCATTAAGGACAGATAGTTATGCAAGATTTAAACGGATGAGAGGGTTTAATGTTCTTTTTCCTCAAGGATTTCACGCAACTGGCGCATCAATTCTTGGAGCAATAGAAAGATTGAAAAAAAGTGATATAGCACAAATCGAAACTTTTAAGTTATATGGTGCTACAAGTCATGATTTAAAAGATTTTATAGATAAAGGTGCGGAGTATACTGTAAAATTTTGGGTTAATAGATGGATTGAAGATCTAAAAAGTGTTGGTTATTCTGCTGATTGGAGAAGAACATTTATAACAACAACCATTACTCCTACATATTCAAGATTTATTGAATGGCAGTATAATACACTTAAAAAGAAAGGTTACATAACTAAAGGAACATATCCTGTTGTTTGGTGTCCAAGTTGTTGTTCGCCAACAGGCGATCATGACAGATTAAAGGGTGTGGGGGAAGATCCAATTGAATATATAATTATTAAATTTAGGTTAGAGTCAGGAGAAATAATACCATGTGGTACTCTTAGACCAGAAACAGTCTATGGTGTTACAAATCTTTGGATAAATCCTGAAATTGAATATGTTTGGGTAAAAGTTGATGGTGAAGTTTGGCTACTATCCGAACCGGCAATCACAAAGTTGAAAGATCAACTCAAAAAAATTCGAGTTATAGGAAAAGTAAGTGGAAAAAATCTTATTGGAAAATATGTGGAAAATCCTGTGCTTAAAAATAAAGTTATTATTTTACCTGCTGCTTTTGTCGATCCAAATTCTGCTACTGGTATTGTTATGTCTGTACCCTCACATGCACCTTATGATTGGATTGGATTAGTTGATTTAAAAAACAACCCAGGAGAACTTAGCAAATATGGTATAGATCCAAAAATATTGGACAATATTAAACCCATATCAATAATAGAAACAGAAGAGTTTGGAGAACATCCTGCAATAGAGATATGCGATAAAATGGAAATTCAAAACTCGAAAGAAAAAGAAAAATTGGATGAGGCAACATCAATCATTTATAAAAAAGAATTTCATTTGGGGGTATGCAAAAAAGGTTGTGGAAAATGGGCAGGAATGGCTGTTGCTGAATGTAAAGAAAAGATAGCAAAGGAGTTTATCGAACAGGGAATTGCTGATCGTATGTGGGAACTAACTGGTGAAGTTATATGCAAATGTGGCACACCAAATCATGTGAAAATTTTAGAGAATCAGTGGTTCCTTAAGTATTCTGATGAAAAATGGAAAGAAAAAGTGAGAAAATGTATAGAAAAAATTAAATTTTATCCTGAAGAAGTTCGAACTCAATTCCTAAATACAGTTAATTGGCTAAAAGATAAGCCTTGTACACGAAAAACAGGTCTTGGAACGCCTTTGCCATGGGATAAAGAATGGATAATAGAAACTTTATCTGATAGCACCATTTATATGGCATATTATACAATTGCACGAATTATTAATGAGAAAAAAATTCCTGCCGATAAATTAACCGATGAGGTTTTCGATTATGTTTTTCTAGGAAAAGGTAATTTAGATGAAATAAGTGCTAAAAGCAAACTTAGTAAAAAAATTATACAGCAAATGCGTGATGAATTTGAATACTTTTACCCAGTTGATTTAAGAAACTCAGGTAAAGATCTTCTTCAAAATCACTTAATATTTTATTTATTTCATCATGTTGCTATCTGGGATAATCCAAAATATTGGCCAAAAGCTATTAGTGTAAATGGTTTTGTAAATGTCGCGGGAACAAAGATGAGTAAATCGCTTGGAAATGTAATTCCACTTAGAGCTCTTATAGAAAAATGTGGTGCAGATTTGGTAAGAATTAATTTAATTGCCTCTAATGAAGAACTAAATGATGCGGAATGGAGAGATGAAAGCTTACAGGGATATATAACAAGAATTCAATTTATCTATAATTTAATTTCTAATCTTGCACATGCAAATAAAAAGAAAACACAAAATATTGAAAAATATTTGCAAAGTCGTGTTCAGGAGTATATAAAGAGTGCAACACAAAATTTTGAGGAATTGAAATTTAGAAGTGCAACTCAAAAAGTGCTTTTCGAGTTGACAAATGATATAAAATGGTATATTGACAGAAATGGCGGAATTGCAAATTGTAATAGAAAAACACTAACTGAAACGCTGTTAACAACAGTGAAATTGTTAACGCCGCTTTTACCTCATATATGCGAAGAGATGTGGAGCATGTTAGGTGGAAAAAAATTTGTTGCAATAGAAAGCTGGCCAGAATACGATTCAAAAAAATACAATAAAAAAATTATAGAATTGGAAGAACAGTTGAAAAAAACAATTGAAGATATAAGGCAAGTTGTTAAACTAGCAGGAAAGAAAAAAAATGCCTATATTTATGTAGTTTCGCCAGAAGAATTAACACATTACAATGAAGCAAAAGAATTCATTCAAAGAATGTTTAAATTTGAAAAAGTTTTCATTTTTAAATCAACCGATAAAAAACGGTATGATCCACAAAATAAAGCTGCTAAAGCCAAATATGGAAAACCTGGAATTTATTTAGAATAATTTAGAGCTGTAAAACCTCAATAAATGCTGCTACGCAAAGAATTAAAAATCCTATTGCTAGATATATCAAGCTATCTTTTATTATTATTTTTTGCCATTTTGATTTTTTAGTTATTGCTGTAGATATTAGGCCACCTGCAATTCCGCCTACAAAATATGCAAGAAATTCGAGAAAACCGTGTGGTAGAAATCGCAAAACAATTAAAGGCAATTTAGCAACACCAATATTGCGCACCATTAGACCAATTGTTGTAGCAACGATTGATGCATTCCATGAAAAAATAAAAATTGCTCCTGCAGCAAAAAGCAAGGAAAGGAAAAATGATATGAGAAGAATACCAATATTGTTAATTAAAATTGCTTTTAAGTTACTACCAAAAAATTCGCCTTTTATCAGTTTAAGTTCTTCAATCTGCTCTTTAAAAAGTTCTTCAGTAACATTTGGCGGAAGCATCACAAAAATTATCGTCAAACACGTTATCATTCCAAAGAAAAAAGAGATATAAACTAAAACAATATCAAAATGGCGCCGAAATATGCTCATTTTCATTTTTCGTGCAATTTGCGCTTCTGTTTGTTCTTCTTCACGACGTATTAATTCCACCATAAATGGCATCATACAAATGGTTGTTAAAAATGTGAAAAAAAGTCCTTTGTAAGATGGAAAAATTAAAAATGAAATTGCTAGGCAAATTGTGGAAATAAATCCTCCAACTATAAACATTTTCCATGGATGCTTAACAGCATCTTTCACTGAAGTTATTCTTTCTAAAACCATAATTAAATTTTAAAAATTAAGATATATTAGTGATTCTGTGCAAAAAAAACATATAGGAATATTTTTGATTATAATTATGTTTTCCTCAGTAATTGTTACCTCTTTCCTCTCATCTTTGTATCCAAAAATTCCAGAAAGCCCAGTAGAATATGAACTGAGTTTAGATCAAGAAATAGAAATATTAAGAAATGGTAAGACTATTGTTAAATTTTATTATACATCATCATGTACCGATTGCGCAGAAATAAAAGAATACTTAATGAATCTTGCTAATCAATATAAAAATCATATTTACGTGGAAAATATTCTTGCAGAAAATAAAAGTTATTTTACCACTATTAAATTTGATGAAATAAATAAAACAATTACTTTGGTTAACCAAAGTCTAGAAAAATTGCCTTTGATACATCTAATTGGTTTTAATTTTACACAAACAAAAATCATTCCAACAACAATTACAATTGAGGAAAATATAACAAATGAAAAAATATTTTCTGAAATTTGTAAAATTTTATTTCAGCCATTGGCAGATTGTCTGATTACGTGATTATTTGCTGTGTGTAGGAATAGATTTAGCAGGGGTAGAAAAAAGGCCAACTGGCTTTTGTGTACTCGATGAAAAATTTAATGTAGAAACAAAAATACTTTACACTGACAAAGAAATAATTACTGAAATTTATAGGATTAAACCGGATATTGTAGCTATTGATGCTCCACTTGCACGCCCAAAAAAAAGATCAGGAAGTCTAAGAAAATGCGATGAAGAACTTAAAAAAATGGGAATAAAATTTTTTCCCATAAATTTACCAACTATGAAAAAATTAACTGAAAGAGGGATTCGATTAAGAAAAATTATAGAGAAAAAATTTAAAGTTATAGAAACATATCCTGGTGCTGCACAGGATATACTCGGAATTCCTAGAAAACAAAAAGGAATAGAGAAATTGCGAAACGGATTAAAAAAATTTGTTAAAATTAAAAAAAGAAAAATTTCTAATCATGAACTAGATGCTATTACATGTGCATTGGTTGGAAAAATGTACCTAGACAATAATTGTATAATTTTAGGCGATCCAAAAGAAATATTAATGGTTCTTCCAAAAATACCTTAGCTACTCCAAAGTTGCATATATTCTCCTTATACCGGCTGCTACACTTTCTTCCTTTATAATTTTAAATCGTCCCAGCTTTCGTGTATTGTCAACATGCGGTCCGCCACATACTTCAATAGAAAAATCGCCAATGGAATATACAGAGACTTTTTCATCATATTTATGCTCAAAAACAGCTTGTGCACCTCTTCTTTTTGCTTCCTCCACTGTCATTTCCTCTCTTACAACTGGCAGTCCTTTTTCAATTTGCTCATTAACCATTTTTTCTATTTCTCTTATCTCCTTTTCAGTAAGTTTTCTTTCAAAATTAAAATCATATCTTAGTCGCTCTGGTGTTATATTTGATCCTTTTTGAACTATGTCTGGCCTTTTTAGAACCCTTCGTATAGCTTCAGCCAATAAATGTGTAGCTGTATGTAATTTTGTTGTTTGTTCTGATATCTCGCTTAATCCTCCCTTGAACCTTTTTTGAGCTCCGATCCGTGATAATTCCTGATGTTTTCTATATTCTTCCTCAAATCCTTTTTCATCAACTTCTATGTTTGCTTCACGTGCTAAATCTTTTGTTATTTCAAGTGGAAAGCCGAAGCTCTGGAAAAGTAAAAATGCATCCTTTCCACTAATTTGCTTTTTTTCTTTAATAATTTGTTTGAATTTTTTCAATCCTTTATCCAATACTTTTCTAAATTTTTCATCTTCTTTTTTTATTTCGTCCAAAATAAAATCTTTGTTTTCATCGAGATACGGATATTCATCTTTGTAAATTTTGATCACAATTTTTGCTAGTTCGGATAAAAACTCTTTTTCTATTCCAATAAGTTTTCCACATCTTATTGCTCTTCTTAGCAATCGACGTAATACATATCCTCTTTCAACATTGCTTGGTGTTATTTTTTCAGCTAAAACAAAAACCGAAGCTCTTATATGATCAGCAATTATACGTATAGCTTTTTCTTGTGCCGCATCGGGTGATTTTATTTTTGCCATTTCTTTTATTTTTTCAACAATCGGTCTAAATGTCTCAATTTCATAAACAGACTTTTTTCCTTGCAAACATGCAACTGTTCTTTCAACTCCCATACCTGTATCAACATTTTTTTGTTTAAGTTTCTCGTATTTGCCAGAAGCTAATTTATTGTATTCCATAAAAACATTATTCCATATCTCAAAATATTTTCCACAATCGCAACCGGGTTTACAATTTGTGCTACATGGCTTCTTACCCGTATCATAAAAAATTTCTGTATCAGGTCCGCAAGGACCTGTCTCGCCAATCGGTCCCCACCAATTGTCTTTTTTTGGATAAAAGAAAATTCTTTCTTTTGGTATCCCTAAACTTTGCCATATTTTAGCACTCTCATCATCTCTAGGAGCATCTTCGCTCCCACCAAAAACAGTTACATATATTCGCTCTTTATCAATACCTAGCCATTTTTTATCTGTCAAAAACTCAAATGCCCACTTTATGGCTTCAGGTTTCCAATAATCGCCCAATGACCAGTTGCCAAGCATCTCAAAAAAAGTTAAATGGCTATCATCACCAACTTTTTCTATATCGTCTGTTCGCAAGCATTTTTGAACATTTACAAGTCTTTTTCCAAGCGGATGTGCCCTTCCTAAAAAAAACGGTATAAGTGGGTGCATGCCTGCAGTTGTAAATAATACTGCTGTATCCTCGGTTACAAGAGGCACATTTGGAATGACTTTATGATTTTTTTCTTTAAAAAAATTTATGTATAATTTTTTCAGTTTTTCCGAATCTATCATAAATTGGAATTGCTAATTTGAAAATTTAAATAATTATTAAAACCACCTCTTCGAGTAGTTCTAAATTTATTACTATTTCTTTTGACTAGGTTTTAAACATGGAAGAAAAAAAGCTGTTATACATTGCATTAACAAGTGCTATAATTGGTATATTGTCCCTATTTTTCATATCTAGCCATTTATCATCCAACCAAATACCTATTTCACAAATAACGCCAGAATATGAAGGCTCGAATGTAAGAATTTGTGGAAAAATAACTTCTAAAACTGTAACAAGTGCTGGACATGTTTTTTTAACTATTAAAGATAATAGCGGGAGTATAAAAGTTGTGGCATTTAATGATACAGCAGAAAAGCTTGGCATTTATTATTTAGAAAAATATGATAACATTTGCGTTTCTGGTAAGGTAAAGGAATATAAAGGCGAACTTGAAGTTTTGCTTTCCAAAAATAGCAAAATCGAGATGAAATGATGTTTTTGGAAATTTTGCTATTCGCTTTAATTGGAATAGCTGCTGGTACTTTTACAGGACTTGTGCCTGGAATTCATACAAATACGCTTTGTGCACTAATTCTTGGTATAACACCATCATTAATTGGTTTTGGCTTACACCCACATGGAATAATTGTTTTAATAATTTCAATGGTTGTTACCCACACAGTAATTGATTTTATTCCAAGCATCTTCCTGGGTGCACCAGATGATGCAACAGCATTATCCGTATTACCTGGGCATAGAATGGTTCTGGATGGTAAAGGGCTTGAAGCGGTTTATCTTACAGTGATAGGGGGTGTTGGAGTTGTTTTTCTCTATATTTTACTTTTACCGCTTCTTTTAAAAATTATTCCAATTTTTTATTCGTGGATAAAAAGTTACATTCATTTTGTTCTCTCAGGGATTGCTTTTTTAATGATTGCAATAGAAAGAAAAATTAAAAAACTTTTTTCGCTTTTCATTTTCCTTTTATCCGGAACTTTTGGATTTTTGATATTAAATAATTCTTTTCTCCCTTCAACATATGTCTTTTTTCCAATTTTTACTGGTATGTTTGGCATTTCCACTTTACTCATAAGCTTAAATAAAAAAGCAAAAATTCCTAAACAGAAGAAAGATATAGAAAAAATTGATAAGAAAATTGCAGTTTTTGGAACTATTAAGGCTTTCTTTTCAGGACTATTGGTTGGTATTTTACCTGGAATTGGATCTGCGCAAGCCACTATTCTTTCGCAACAACTTACTAGATCAACAAATGAAATGCACAATACAAAAGAATTTTTAGTTTGCATTGGAGGTATAAACACAGCTAATGCGCTATTTGCACTTACATCATTATATTCTATTGGAAAACCAAGATCCGGAGCTGCCATAACCATTCAAAAAATTCTTGAAACTTTTGGAATGAATGAACTTCTTCTACTTATAGCATCTAGTTTAATTGCAGTTGGTGTTGCGTCAATTCTTACCTTAAAAATCAGTAAAAAAATTGCATTGTTATTGGAAAAATGCCCATATCATAAACTTTCATTGTTCATTATAATTTTCTTTCTTATACTTACAATTTATTTTACAGGCTTTGTTGGGTTGTTGATTTTATTTACCTCCACTGCGATTGGTTTGCTTCCGCCCTTGCTTGGTACTAAACGAAGTATTTGCATGGGTGTGATAATGTTACCAGTTATACTATACTATTTTGGATTTTAGCATGTAACATGCATATATCCAACAACTTTTTTATTTTTTCGAATAAGTTCATTAAATTTATTAATCGCTTTTGGTGTCGGCAAACAAATTATTTCCACATTTTTTTCTTTTGCAGCTTTAATTGCAGAAGGCGAAATTTCGCATGCACCATATTGGCCAGTACCGATAACTATTATTTCTGGATGTTCTTCTAAAAGAATATTAATTTCTTTTTCTGAAATTAAGTGTCGTTCATACATACTTGCCTCCTCTACTTTTCCTTTATAACTCAAAATTACATCCGAATTATACATTTTTTTATTAACTACAATTGAACCAAATTCTGTACTATCAATTTGCATATTTTAAAATTAAGAAAAAATCTAAATTAACTTTTCGAAAGCGATTTCAATTTGCACATTCTCAAATTTTATACTTCCCTTATATCGACCTTCTAATTTACCCACATATACTTTTTTTGCGCCAACTTCCTTTTCAAACACTTTTTCATTTTTCTTTAAAATCTGATTTGTTCTTTCATCAGAATTTAAAGTCAAAATGATATATTCGCTTACATTAAACTTATTTTCTTTTCTCAATTGTTGAACTGCACGTATAACTTCTCTTACCAGTGCTTCCTCTAAAAGTTCTTTATCCAGTTCTTTATCAATTAAGATTTTTCCAAAATTAAAATCTGCTTCGGCAAAATCGCCTTGTGGTTTTTCCTTCACAATTTTTATCTCTTTGCAGTTGCACATATTCAGTAGAATTTCCTTCAATTTGTTTGCGGCTGAAATAGCTTTTTTATTTTCTGTAAATATGTAAACACTTTTTATTGGCCAGCGTAATTTGATTCCTGCGCTCTGCCTTGCGGCTGCACATGCCTCGACCATTTTTTTCACAATTTCCATATCTTCCTCAATTTTTTTGTTTATACGCTTTTTATCCACTTTTGGCCAATCGCTTAAATGAACCGATTCTTCACCTTTTTTAAACTTTAACACAATATTTTGATAAATTTCTTCAGCAAGAAATGGACAAAATGGCGCCAAAATTTTAACTAAATTTTCTGTTACAGTTAAAAGTGTGTAAAAAGCTGCATATTTATCTTTCCCTTCATACGTTGGCCAAACTCTATCTCTTATTATCTTAACGTACCAACGTGAGAAATCATTTATAATAAAATCTAAAATTTCTTTTGCGGCCTCATGCGCATTGTATTTTTTAAAGTTGTTTGTCACATGTTCAATGACCGCATTGAGTCGTGAGAGTATCCATTTGTCTTCATTTTTTAATTGTGTTGATTTGCCATTTTTTTCCACATACATTTTTACAAAATTAAAAACATTTTTCACAATTATGAAAGATTTAGCAATTTTTTCAACATCTTCCCATTTGAAATAAAAGTCATCCCACGGAGTATTTGATAAAAAGTAAAATCTGAGAACATCACGTCCATATTTCGCTATAATTTCCTCTGGCATAACAACATTTCCTTTTGATTTAGACATTTTTACACCGTGTGCATCCAGTACAAAGCCATGGAAAAGAACATTTTCAAAAGAAAATCTACCAAAAGTTATGAAACTTGTTATTGCAAGCGAATTCCACCAGCCTCTAATCTGATCAGGACCCTCTGTAATAAAAATAACAGGCCACATTTTCTTGAAGAGTTTTTTATTTTTTGGGTAACCAAGGCTTGCCCATGGTGCTACACCGGAATCGAACCACACATCCAAAATATCCGGTACTCTTTTCATTTTTCCTCCACATTTGCAATCCAAAATTACTTTGTCAATGTGTGGTTTGTGTAAATCACTTAACTTAATTGGTAGTTCATCGGCTGATCCAATTACTTTTATATTTTTACATTTTTCGCAAACCCAAATCGGTAAAGGTATTCCCCAGTATCTTTGTCTGGATATTGGCCAATCACCAAGATTTTCTAGCCAGTTTTGAAATCTTTGTCCAGCCCATTTCGGAACCCAATTTATTTTTTTATTTAATTCAATAAGATCCTTCCTTATTTCTGTAATTTTGAAAAACCATTGCGGAACAGCGATCATTATTAGGGGCGATTCACATCTCCAGCATAAAGGATAATCGTGTGTTATTTTTTCCTCATAAAATAGTAACCCTCTTTTTCTTAATTCATCAATTATCAATTTATCTGCGTTTTTTACATACATCCCAGAAAATGGTCCACACTCCTCAGTAAATGTACCATCTAGTTTAACTGGTGATGGAGAAGGTAATCCATTCTCCATACCTACTTTAAAATCTTCTTGTCCGTGCCCTGGTGCACAATGTACAAGACCTGTTCCTTCATCTAAACTCACAAATTGATCGGATAAAACAACTCTATATGCATTTGTTAAATTTTTTTGAAATGGAAACAAATCGTATAGAGGATGGTTATATTTTATTCCTTCCAAATCCTTTCCTTTTACGCTCTCAATTATTTCATAATTTTTTATTTCAGCCTTTTCCATTGTTTTTTCAAGAAGATCCTTTGCAAGAATTAATATTTCGTCCGCGATTTTAACTTTAACATATTCTGCGTCTGGCTTGGCCATTATACCTGTATTTGCAGGGATTGTCCATGGTGTGGTTGTCCATATTAGTAAAAATTGCTTTTCTTTATCCTTAACAGGAAATTTAACATAAATAGATGGATCTGTTACTTGTGTATATTCAATTTCATTGTACGCAACCACCGTTTCGCAATGCGGACAAACATGAACTGGATATACACCTTTATATAAGTATCCTTTTTTAAATCCTTCTTTAAAAGTAAACCATGCACCTTCAATATAATCATTTGTTAATGTAAGATATGGATTTTCCCAGTCCATCCATACTCCTAAATTTTTAAACTGATTACTCATTATACCGATATATTGAGTTGCAAATTTTTTGCATTCATCAATAAATTTTTCCACACCAAATTTTTCTATATCCTTCTTATTTCTGAAATTGAGCTTTTGCTCAATGCTATTTTCTATTGGCACACCATGACAATCGAATCCTGGTCGGTCCCAAACATTATAACCAAACATCCTTAGAAATCGTAAATAGCAATCTTTTATAATTTTGTTAAGTGCAGTTCCCATGTGTATCGATCCAGTAGCATAGGGTGGACCATCAAGAAAATAAAATGTTTTTCCACGTTTACGCTTTTCTTTAACTTTTTGATATATTTTTTCCCTTTCCCAAAACTCCATTATTTTTTCTTCTATTTC
Source organism: uncultured archaeon (assembly GCA_964581305.1). Classification (GTDB taxonomy): domain Archaea; phylum Aenigmatarchaeota; class Aenigmatarchaeia; order CG10238-14; family SCSR01; genus CAZONC01. Next base: position 14,348 of record CAZONC010000002.1, read on the forward strand.
TTTCAAATTGTTCATAAATTCACCTTAGAAAAATAAGTAAATAAAATTTTAAAATTAGACAATCCGAGTATCACCCACGCTCCTCACTTAAATAAATTAAATAAATTTTTTAAATTTTTTTATGTTAAATTAAAATTCCCTTTTCAATAATGAAAAAATCTGTTATTATGTGAACAATAAACCCTAGGATCATCAGAATTAAAAACATAGTCAAATTGATTTGTTTAATTTTCTTTCCACGATAAACAAAATAAACCAAATATAAAATAACAAATGGTATCATCCATATAATTTGCAAGTTCAATATTTCATGAAAAGATTTCCAAGCAAATGATTGTAAAATCACATGATAGTCTAAAGATCTAACTAATATTGCTGCATAACAAGTGCTCATAATGTCTGGTAAAAAAATTCCAAAAAATATGGCACATGAATATTTTACGTTTCTAAAAAACTTAAATACAACTATTCCACAAACTATTCCTATAACCGCGTGAATTAATAATCCTGCCATTTATATAAAATTATTTTTGAAGTAATTAATAGTGAGGAAAATGAAATTTCAACCTCCAAAAGGAACAAGAGATTTTTTGCCTAAGGAAATGATTTTGCGTGAATATATTATTCAGAAAATTAAGAATACTTTCGAATGTTATGGTTTTGAACCTATAGAAAGCCCTGCAATTGAAAATTTAAAAATATTGGAGGCGAAGTGTGGAAGTGATATAAAAGAACAAATTTTTAAATTTGAGGATAAGGCCGGTCGAAAAATTGGATTAAGATTCGATTTAACTGTACCTTTGGCAAGAATAGTTGCAAACAACCCCCAATTACCTAAACCCCTTAAAGTTTATCAAATATCTAGAGTTTGGAGATATGAAGAAGTAAAACGTGGACGAAAGCGCGAGTTTTGGCAAGCAGACATTGACATCATTGGCTCTGATAAGGTAGATGCAGAAGTAGAGTGCATGGCCTGTGCTATCGATTGTCTTCGAAATTTAGGATTTGAAAATTTGAGAATAAGAATTAATAATAGAAAAATTTTGGATGGAATATTGGAAGTGATGGGTGTAGATAGAGAAAAATATCTTGATATTTTTAGATTGATTGATAAGTTAGAAAAAGTTGGCCAAGCAAAAGTCATTTCTGAACTTGAAAAATTATTAAGTCCTGATAAAGTAAAAAAACTGATGAAATTTATTACAATTAGAGGTAATTCAAAAGATATTATAAATAAAGGCAAAAAAATATTGAAGAATAGTAAAATGGGAATTGAAGGATTGAATGAACTTGAAGAAATAATTAGAATTGCTAAAATATATAATATTTCAGATTTAATTGATATCGATTTTAGTCTTGCTCGTGGGCTTGATTATTATACAGGTCCAATTTTCGAAATTCCGAGTAAAATTGGTGCAATTGCTGGTGGTGGAAGGTATGATACTTTGGTTCAGATTCTGGGTGGTCGACCAACCCCTGCAACGGGTATTTCACTTGGCATTGAAAGAATAGCTGAAATTTTAAAAGAAAAAGATTTGAATCTACCAAAAACAAAAGTTAAAATTTTCATTGCAAATGTCAATGAGGATGTTAAATCTTATGCAATTAAAATTGCACAAAAACTAAGAAAAAATGGAATTTCTTGTCAAACCGATTTACTTGGCAGGAACTTAACAAAACAACTTGAATTTGCCAATTCTATTGGAATTCCGTATGTTATCATAGTTGGCCCTAAAGAAATCAAAAGCAAAAAATATAAATTTAGAGATATGGCAAAGAAAACTGAAAAAAGTTTAGGCCTAAATGATATAGTTAAGTTAGTGAAGGGTAATAAGAACTGATAAAAAAATTTTTATTACTTTTATTCGAAGTCATTTATTTCTAGGCCACAATTCGTACAGATTCTTCTTCCTCTATTTCGCAAATAATTTCTGCTGCCACATTCTATGCATCTTCTCATCTGTATCCTTTTAAAGAAATAAATAAAAGAAATAAAAAGTTTTCTTTTCTTGAAAAGATATTTTACAAAAAAAACTTTTGAATTTTAAATTTTTAAAAGAAAAAGTTTAAAATTTATAAAAATTATAGTTTTAAAGAGCTGATTGAATGAGTATAAAAAAAATTGTATGCGATACCAGCATAATAATAGATAGAAAAATATCTGAAATAATCGAAAGTGAAAAGCTGAAAAATATTGAGATAGTTATACCTATAGCGGCTTTAGATGAATTGCAGGCACAAGCTGCAAAGGGGAAGGAGCCTGGATTTATTGGTCTTGATGAACTCAAAAAATTAAGAGAAATTTGCAGAAAAAAAAGAATAAAAATTCGTTTTGCAGGAAAAAGACCTGAATTAGAAGATATAAAATTGGCACGTGCTGGAAGGATTGATGCAATAATTCGCGATGTTGCAAAAAATGAAAAAGGTGTTCTTTATACAGCTGATTATGTTCAGGCTTTAGTTGCTGAAGCAGAAGGAATAAATGTTTGTTATATTCCTCCTGAAATAAAAACTACTGGCCTTAAATTTGAAAAATTTTTCACACCAGATACACTTAGTGTCCACTTAAAAGAAGGTGCTGTGCCTTTAGCAAAAAGAGGTAAACCAGGAAAGTTTGAATTGGTAAAATTGCAAGATAAAAAATGTACAAAAGAAGAGATCGAAGAAATAATTCGGGAAATTACTGAAGCAATAAGAATAAGTGAAGAAGGGATTGTTGAAATTTCGAGAAGTGGTGCATTAGTTTTGCAATTGGGTAATTTCCGAATTGCAATTGCTCGACCACCTTTTTCAGATGCATTAGAGGTAACGATCATCCGACCTATTGTTAAACTTAAGTTAGAAGATTATAAGCTTTCTAAAAAATTAATGGAAAGATTGAAAGAAAAAGCAGAAGGAATTATTTTAGCAGGACCTCCTGGAAGTGGAAAAACAACATTGGCTTCTTCTATAGCCGAATTTTATGCAAAAGAAAAAAAAGCTGTTGTTAAAACTCTGGAATCACCACGCGATATGCAAGTAAGTGATGAAATTACACAATATCGCCCACTAGAAGGTGACTTTGAAAAAAGTGCAGAAATTTTACTTTTAGTAAGACCTGATTATGTTGTATTTGATGAGATAAAGAAAACGAAGGATTTTGAAATATTTGCTGATATGCGACTATCTGGAATTGGAATGATTGGTACAGTTCATGCAACTGATCCTATAGATGCAATCCAAAGATTTATTCCTAGAATAGAGCTTGGAATGATTCCACATATAATCGATACAATTCTTTATGTTAAAGATGGGGAGGTAAAAAAAGTTTATAGCCTCAATATGACTGTGAAAGTTCCAACAGGAATGACAGAAGCTGATCTTGCACGACCTGTTGTGGAAGTAAGGGATTTTGAAACTGATAAACTAGAATATGAAATTTACACTTATGGTGAAGAAAATGTAATAGTTCCAATTAAAACAGAAAAAATAGAAGGAATAAAAAAACTTGCAACACAGGCAATTTTGAATGAAATAAAGAAATTTGATCCTAAAGCTGAAGTAGAGATAGTTTCGGAAAATAAAGCTGTGGTAAAGGTCGGTAATGAAATAATACCTCGCCTAATTGGAAAAAATGGTGCAACAATTTCAAAAATTGAAGAAAAACTTGGAATACATATAGAGGTTGAGCCAAGAATTCCTTCTTTAGGGAAAGAAGTTGAATATAAAATTAGAGAAAGTGGAAATAGCATTGAATTCAATTTTGAGAAAAATCTTATAGGAAAACTTGTAAGTATTTATATCGAGGATAAGTTTCTTTTTTCAGCAACTGTGGGAAAAAAGGGACGTATACGTATTAATAAATCTTCTTCTTTAGGAAAAGAATTGATTAAAGCATTAGTAAGTGGGAAAAAAATTAGAGCAATGATTTAAGCTAAAGATTTAGAATTTTTCCAGATAAGTTCAAAAACAGGCTCAAGAACTTGGCCTGCTGCATATTCACTTTTACTCCATATAGCCATATCTTGGGTTGAATGAACTTTTGAGTCTGTAAGTGAAAGAATGAGTTCTTTTCCATCTACAACAGTAAATCGCCCAGAAATAGGAATTTCTTTTTCATTTATTATTCTTATTTCTGCTATTCCAGAAAGTGATTTAATTGCATCAGCATTTTTTTCATCAGCTATTGTTGCAATTCTTATTTGTACACCTTTTTCCTTTGCCTTCTTTAATATGTCAAAATGTGATTTAAGCAATTCATTTAACCCATCAGAGGTTGTTAAAATGCTTATTTTTTCCTTCGCATCTTTAAACATTGTTTCAAATTGTTGATGAACGGAATATTTTCCTTTCAATGCACCTGTAATATCTTCTGGTGAAATGATCTTCAATCCCTTGGAAAATAAATCATTTAGATCGCGCATAACTACTGATTCCTTTAAATCATCAATGCGCTGTATAGCTATTTTATATTCCTCCTCTAATTTTTTCTTTGCTCGCTCTAATGCTTCATCGGGTGGAATAGCTACATATTTTATTGGCTTTCCTGTTTGAACAACCACAAAACCCTTGTCTGCTAGACTCTGAAGAACATCATATGTTCTTGATCTCGGTACTCCAGCAATTTCCGATAATTCGCTTGCTGTTCCTGTTCCACGAGCTAACAAAGCAACCCAAAGTCGCCTTTCATATAAATTTAGTCCTATTCCTTTCAATGCATCAAAAACTTTTGCGGAAACTAACATTATAATTATTTTTACTAATAAAACATTTAAAGTTAAGCTTTGGTGTTATTGGTAAGTAATAATTTTAAAAGAAATGACGCAAAAATATTTAAAATTAACCTCTCCAGCCTTGTGATTTAAATAATTCTTCCAATCTTTTTATTGTATCTGCTTCATCCGGCCCCTTATCTTCTCTTATTCTTACCAATCTTGGAAATCTTAGAGCAAATCCAGAATCATAATGTGGCGATTTTTGAATTTCCTGATAAGCTATTTCAACTACTATTTTTGGCTTTATCTTTACTTCCCTCCCCTTTTCACTTATAATCAATTCTTTCAACCTTTCAGTCATCATCTGAAATTGCTCCTCTGTCAGACCTGTGCCCATCATCCCGCATGTTAAAAATTTTCCTGTATCCGGATCTCTGCAAGCTAAAATATACGAACTTAACCATTTTGCACGAGCACCAGTACCCCATGTTGCGCCCACAATTACTAAATCCAAGGTCTCCATTATCGGCTTTATTTTATACATCCCCTCAACATGTCGGCCAAATATATAAGGTGATGTTGGTATTTTTAACATGAGTCCTTCTTGTTTTGCATTTAATGCTTCGTGATAGAATTTTTCCAATTCTTTTACATTATCTGAAATTATTTCCTTCGCAAGTTGTAGTTTACCAGGAAAGACCTTAACTACTTTTTTCAAAATTTTTTCTCTTTCTATCAGAGGTTTATCAAAAAGCATTTTTCCGTTCAAGTAAACTATATCGAAAAGATTTACTTGAACAGGAATTTCTTTAACCATTTTTTCTATATCATATTTTCTATGAATTCTTTGGCTGAGGATTTGAAAGGGCAATGGATTGCCTGTTTTTCTATCTATACCTAAAGCTTCACCTTCAACTATGCATTCATCTGCTTTCAATCCTTTTTGACAAATTTCTACTATATCTGGAAATTGGCTTGTAACATTTTCCAATCGGCGCGTAAAAATCCATATTTTATTTCCTTTTTTATGAATTTGACACCGCGCACCATCATATTTATATTGAGCTATAACTTTTCCAAATTTTTTAACTACTTCCTCTATATTTTTAGCTGCCAAACCTAACATAACTTGAATTGGCTTTCCTATCTGAACCTTTATTTTTCTTAACCCCTCAACTCCCTTTTCTTTTGCAATTAAAGCAATCTCACTAAAATCAGATAAAATATTCCATGCGTAATCAACTATTTGTATTAATTTTTCTTTTTCTTCTTTATGCATCCCTTTTTTGAATAAAAATGCTTCAACTATTGCATCTCGCAAAATGCCTTCAGCTATACCAATTCTTAATTCCCCCAATATTGTTCGTACAATATATCTCGCCTCTTTTGGTTTAGCTGAAACCAATAATTCGGCAATTAAATTTAATTTTTTTTCTTGTGAACCTTCACCAGTAATATATGGTAACTGTTGTAATTTTTGAAAAATCTGCGCAACTGTTAAACGTTTTTTGAAAAGAGTTGTTTGTTTTCTATATTTTACACATTCTTCTGCAACTAGACCCAGATCACCAGTTTTTTTAAATTTTTCTTCCACATCTTTTGTGCTAAATCCTGTTGCTTTTGATATTGCCTTTATCATCATTTGTGTTGCTATTCCTAGTTCCAAACCGGTAAATTTGGGGAAGACAGTTCCTTGTGAAAGAAGCACAACTTTTGGCAACATTTCTGTCGGTGTTTTTGAAAGCAAATCTGCAAGTATCTCTGTTTTTTTAATTTTAGACGACGTAGATTCTAAAATTTCATACATATCTGCAAGAACTTCATATTCCATACAATTTAAAATTTCTTCTATTTATCTAAATACTTAAGTTTAACTAAACAAATATTTTTTGTGAAGATGAATGTTTTTGACTGTATTTTTAATAGACGCTCTATAAGAAAATTTGAAAAAAAAGATGTAGACGATAAACTTATTGGATTAATTTTATATGCTGGAACCCATGCACCATCAGCTGGAAATGTCCAGGAATGGCGTTTTGTTATCATAAAAGATATGGAACAAAAAGAGAAAATTGCTAAGGCAGCTTGGGATCAAGATTTTATAAAAACTGCACCTGTTGTTATAGTTGTATGTGCTGATATGGAAAAAATTTCTTTAAAATATGGTGAAAGGGGAGAAAAGTTATACTTTGCTCAAGATATCGGTGCATGTGTCCAAAATATGTTACTTGCCGCGTATGCATTGGATTTAGGTACATGCTATGTTGGAGCCTTTGACGATAAAAAAATAAGTGATATTTTGCAATTACCAAATTATATAAGACCAGTTGCGATTATTCCTATCGGTTACCCTGCTGAAAAACCGGATATGCCAAAAAGAATCCCTATTGAGAACATAACATATTTCAACTATTATGGAAAAAAATACGAAATTGAATACAAACCTCTATTGGAATATATTAAAATGGCATTTAAGGAAATTGAAGAAAAAGTTAAACTAAGTTTAAAATATAAAAAAATAAAGTTATAATAGGTGAGATTTAGTGAAAAAATGGTTTTTTTATCTAATGTCGTTTATTTTTATTTTACTCTCCTCAACGCTTGCTGCAGCGAAAGATGTTGATTTGATATTACCATCCGAAATCACATTTTTTTCAGGAGAAAGTAAAGATATTGATGCATTAATAATTAATAATCAAAATGTAGCAGACAATTTTGCAATTTATATATTTCCATCAATTTGGAACAAAATAAGCGCAGCCCCTGAAAAAATGCATATTACGATTGGTGCAAATTGCAATGCAACTGTTAAATTATTTTTTAGTGCGCCTATTGAAGCAGAAGAACTTATATCGTTGTTTACTGTAACCATATTTTCAGAAAGTAATAAAGAAGTTTTTATCTCAAAAACAATACAAGTGAATTTAAAAAGAAAAAGCCCACTATCGATATCAAGCTTTAATATAAGCGAAAAAACCATAAACCCTGGCGAAATGATAACAATAACAGTCAATATAAGTAATGCTGCTAATATCGACTCTGACGAACATACTCTAATAATTAATATTGAAAACAAGAGTATAGAAAATCGAATTGTAGTTGGTGCTAGATCTTTCAAAATTCTCTCATTTAATTATACATTTGATAAATATGCTCCGCCAGGAACGTATTCAGTTAGTGCATCTTTAAAAGATAATTACAACAAAGAAGTAGATAGAAGACAAGATAGTGTAAAAGTCAGGGCAATTTATGTTATACCAGAAAAATATACAGAAAAAACGAAAAGTTTAGGATTTCTTTACTCAACCATAACAATAAAAATAAAAAATGAAGGTAATATCGAATCGCCAGCATTTTTTGTTACTGAAGTCATTCCGTTATATGCATCAAGCCTTTTTGAACCTATAGATAAGCCAGCTATCGAAAGCCGATCAAATAATAAAATTTTATACAGTTGGCTTGTTCCGCCATTAGGACCAGGTGAAGAAATTACAATTAAATATAGAGTTGTTGTGTGGAAGCCTGTACTTGCGATTGTGATTATAATCTTATTGATATACTTTTTCTTAAGAATTACACTCGCGCCTTCAATATCAAAAAGAAGTAAACATATACCTGGAAAAGAAATTTTAGTTTCGCTAGAAATAAAAAATAGAGGATTTAGCGAAATAAAAAATGTTGTTATAACAGATTTTGTTCCGCCAATGATGCAAGTTTTGGAAAAATTTGAAACTGTGAAACCAAAAATAAGAAAAAGTAGGAAGGGGTGTGAATTGGTTTGGACATTCGATGTACTTAAACCCGGAGAAGATAGAATTTTAATATATCGTATTAAACCTATATTAGAAATAAAAGGAATGCTAAAACTACCATCTGCAACTATGGAATATGTGGTAAAAACTGAGAAAAAAATTATAAGTTCAAAAGCCATTACCCTGGCATAATTACCTAAAAATTTTTATATTATTAAGAACGTTATTCTTTTTAGCCCGACTTAGCTCAATGGTAGAGCAACCGGCTGTAGGCGAGTGCTATGGCACTTGCTAGTAGCCATTGCTCGGTCAAAACCGGTAGGTTGGGAGTTCAAGTCTCCCAGTCGGGACTCTAATTTTTTAAACCAAAAATATTAAAAATAAGAAATTATTAAAATAATACTGAGTTGGTGGCCAAAGCGAAGAGGAAACGTCCGATCCCATTCCGAACTCGGTAACTAAGCTCTTCAGCGATCTGGTGTGTACTCTGCGCAAGCAGGGGAAAACCAGGACGCTACCAACTCACCCCCTAATAAAATTGGTGAAATATTGATGCCCCGATCGTCTAGCGGCCTAGGATACAGGTCTGTCACACCTGTGACACGGGTTCAAAAAAACACTGCTAAAAAGCAGTGTTTGGAAAGTCCCGTTCGGGGCGCTTAAATTTTTTTTGGTGATGTTTTGAAATTTGATATAAGAGAACATAATCTAGTTCCGAAACACATTGTTTTAAATGAACAAGAAAAAGAAGAATTGCTCAAAAAATACGGTATAAATATTCGACAATTACCAAGAATATTAGTTACAGATCCTGTAGTAAAATTGTTAAATGCAAAAGTTGGTGATGTAATTAAAATTATAAGAAAAAGTGAAACTGCGGGTGAAACAGTATATTATAGAGTTGTTGTTAAGTCGGTGTGAAATATGGATAAGTTTCTCACATTGCTAAATGTGCTTGCTAAACAAAAAGGATTTGTTAGATTTCAAATAGATTCGTACAATGATTTTATTGCAAGGCGAATACCAAAGGTTCTAGAAAGTATTGGTGTAATTAAACCAGAAGTTCCGGAGATTGGAGATTTTAAAATAAAATTGGGTGAATTCAAAATAGGTGAACCGAGTATTAAAGAAGCTGATGGCTCGATAAGAAATATACTTCCAATGGAAGCAAGAATTAGAAATTTAACCTATTCTGCGCCAATGTACGTTGAAATGATACCGATTCTTAATGATATAGAAAGTGAACCTGTTCTTGTTAATTTTGGTGATATGCCTGTTATGGTAAAATCAAAAATATGTCCTTTATCCGAAATGTCAAGAAAAGAACTTATAGCTGCTGGTGAAGATCCTGATGATCCTGGTGGATATTTTATTATCAATGGTACAGAAAGGATTTTGGTCTTGGTCGAAGAAATTGCTCCAAATAGAATAATTACTACAAAGGTTGAAAGTGGAAATATAACTGCGATTGCAAGGATAAATTCTGAAAAAGATGGCTACGTGCAAAAACATTTACTTGAAATGCGAAATGATGGCATTATAACAATAAGCTTTGCAAATATAGTTAGATTGCCGATTGTGATTTTGCTTAGAGCACTTGGACTTGAAAGTGATAAAGATATTTTAACAGCTATTTCGCTTGATGAAAATATACAAGAAGAGTTTGCTATGAATTTATATGAAGCAGAAGCTAGTACAAAAGAGGAAGCTTTAGATGAAATTGGTAAGCACATAAAAATTCCTCAAAAAGAATACCGAATAGACAGAGCAATAAAATTAATTGACAAATATTTGCTTCCTCATCTTGGACAGGAGCCAACAAATAGATTTGATAAAGCAATGTTTTTGGCAAAGGCCATAGAAAAATTATTAAAATTGCATCTAGACCAAATCGAAGAGGATGATCTTGATCACTATTCCAATAAAAGACTAAGATTGGCAGGCGACTTACTTGAGATTTTGCTTAGATCTATACTTCTTGGTAAATGGGGTTTAATAACAAGAATGACATATAATTATCAAAAATTAACAAAAAGAGGAAGATTACCTCCACTACAGGCAATTGTCGAATCAAACGTTTTGACAAATCAGTTAGTCTCTGCCTTAGCAATAGGTACTTGGGTTGGTGGGAGAACTGGTGTTAGTCAAAGACTAGAAAGAGGTAGTTACATAAAAACTATATCACACATGAGAAATATTCTTTCACCCTTGACCTCGACACAGGAGCATTTTGAAGCACGAGAGCTTCATCCGACACATTGGGGCAAATTATGTACAAGCGAAACACCAGAAGGGAGTACTATAGGATTAAGAAAATATCTTGCAATTACGGCAGAGGTTACAAGAGGTATAAGTGAAAAAGATATAAAATCAATAATTAGTGTTTTAGAAAAAAAGTGAAAACATGACAAATGTATTTTTAGATGGCAAATTCATAGGAAGTGTAAGTGAACCTGAAAAAATTGTAAATGAAATAAGAGAAAAAAGAAGAATTGGACTTATTTCCGATCAGGTAAATGTTGCTTATCATCCTCATCTAAACGAAATAAGAATACTAACAGATCCTGGTAGAGTACGAAGACCTTTAATAATTGTTGAAAATGGTAAACCAAAACTTACACAGGAACATATAGAAAAACTAAAGAAAGAAGAGATTTATTGGGACGATTTAATTAAAAATGGTATTATTGAATATCTTGATGCAGAAGAAGAAGAAAATGCCTATATTGCACTTAAACCCGAAGAACTTACGCCAAAACATACTCACTTAGAACTAGATCCTTCTATAATTCTTGGATTTTCTGCATCGCATATACCATATCCAGAATTTAACCGTGGTGACCGGGTAAATTACGGAGCAAAAATGGTTGGTCAGAGTATTGGTTTGTTTGCAATTAACTATCTACAGAGAACAGATACAAAGTCCAATGTAGGAATTTATATGCAAAGACCACTAGTTCAAACACATATTTATAAAGTAGTAAATTACGATTCGCATCCAAATGGAACAAATGTAATTGTTGCTGTCAGTTGCTTTGAAGGATACAATATGGAAGATGCTATAGTAATCAATGAAAGTTCTATTCAGAGAGGGTTATTTTGGAGCTATATGTACAGAACGTATGAGGCTGAACAAAAAAGATATATGGGTGGACAGGAAGATGTTATTGGAATACCATCACCAAATGTAAGGGGATATGCAGGCGAAGATGCATATAAGCATTTGCCTGAAGATGGAATAATTAATCCAGAAACGCCAGTTTCTTCGGATGATATTTTGGTTGCACGATCTTCTCCGCTTCGCTTTTTTGGAACTATGGAAGAATTTATAGCAGGAATAGAAAATATAAGAGAAACTTCTGTAAGACTGAGACACGGTGATAAAGGAATTGTGGATAGAGTATTTATTACTGAAACTGCAGATGGGACAAAGTTGGTAAAAGTTGTTGTCAGAGATTTAAAAATTCCAGAAATTGGAGATAAGTTTGCTAGCCGACATGGCCAAAAGGGTGTAATAGGTCTTGTTGTTCCACAAGAAGATTTGCCTTTTACAGAAGACGGAATAATACCAGATATAATTTTTAACCCACACGGGCTACCATCGAGAATGACTGTCGGGCAATTATTAGAGCTTTTAGCTGGAAAGCTTTCTGCTTTATCTGGAAAATACATATATTCACCAGCCTTCAATCCTACACAAGAAAAAATGATAAGAGAAATGTTAAGAAAATATGGTTTTAGAAATGACGGTAAAGAAACAATGTATGACGGAATGACTGGAAGAAAAATAAATACACAAATATTTATTGGCAGTTGCTTCTATCAAAAACTTGATCACCTTGTTTCGAATAAAATACATGCAAGATCAAGAGGACCTGTTGCACTCTTGACAAAACAACCAACAGAAGGAAGAAGCAAAGAAGGTGGTCTAAGACTTGGTGAAATGGAAAAAGATTGTTTAATTGCTCATGGTTCCGCATTAACATTAAAAGAAAGGTTTGACTCTGATAAAGCAATTATTCCATTTTGCACAGAATGCGGGTTGGTAGCTGTACATGATAAAATCAAAAATAGAAAATATTGCACACTATGTGGTGAGACCAAAATAGTTGATGTGGAAATGTGCTATGCTTTCAAATTAATGTTAGATGAGCTTAAAAGTATGCTAATTTATCCAAAAATTATTGTGAATGAGGAAGAAAGAACAGTCGATAAAATTGAATTTGGAATAATGGATCCAGAAATGATAAGAAAACTAAGCGTTGCTAAAATTACAAAAACCGAACTTTATGATCAAGAAGGTTATCCAATAGAAGGAGGGTTAATGGATCCGAGACTTGGTGTCGTAGATCCGGGTATAAGATGTAGAACGTGTGGTGGTTCGATTGGCGAATGTCAAGGTCATTTTGGATATTTAGAATTAACAAAACCTGTTATCCATGTTCATTATGCAAAATTCATATTCGACTTACTGAAGATATTTTGCAGAAAATGTGGCAAAATTTTACTTGAAGATAAAAATAGAGAAAAAATAAAAGAGAAAAAAGCTTCACTTAAAGATATAATAAAAATGGTTAAAAATAAATGTCCTCAATGTAAAACTTCCCAAAAGGATCTTAAATTTATTAAGCCTTATACAATTGTTGAAGACGGAGATATAATTAATCCGATCGAAATTAGAGAAAGACTTGAAAAAATTCCAAACGAAGACCTAGAACTTATTGGAATTAAAATTCGTCCAGAATGGCTAGTTTTAACTTTACTTCCAATACCACCTGTAACAGTTCGTGCAAGTATAACTTTAGAAACCGGAGAAAGGTCTGAAGATGATTTGACACATAAGCTTGTAGATATAGTAAGAATAAATGAAAGATTGAAAGAAAACATCGATCTTGGAGCACCTGACTTTATAATAAATGATTTGTGGGAGCTTCTACAATATCATGTAGCAACATATTTTGATAATGAGATATCGGGTGTGCCACCAGCTCGACATAGATCTGGCCGCATACTTAAAACTCTTTCTCAAAGATTGAAAACAAAAGAAGGGCGATTTAGAGGAAATCTTGCTGGTAAAAGAGTTAACTTTTGTGCACGAACAGTTATTTCTCCTGATCCAATGATTGATGTAGACGAAGTTGGTGTACCAGAAATTGTTGCAAGAGAATTGACAATTCCTGTAATAGTAAATGAAAAAAATATAGATGAATGTCGAATGCTTGTTTTGAACGGACCTAATATATGGCCCGGTGCAAATTATGTTATTAAACCAGATGGCCGAAGGAAAAAAATTATAGAGAATAATAAAGAAGAAATAGCAAAAGAACTCGCACCTGGTTACATCATTGAAAGGCATATAAGAGATGGTGATATTGCTTTATTTAATCGACAACCAAGTCTGCATAGAATGAGTATAATGGCACATAAAATCCGCGTAATGCCATTTAAAACATTTAGATTGAATGTCTGTGTCGCCCCACCATATAATGCTGATTTTGACGGTGATGAAATGAATTTACATATACCTCAAACCAAAGAGGCACAGGTTGAAGCAGAAGTCCTAATGAGTGTTATAAAACACATACGAAGTCCACGTTTTTCTGGTCCAATAATTGGTGTTACACGTGATCATTTATCTGGATTGTATCTATTAACAAAAACGGATAAAAAATATGAAAGAAAGGATTTTGTTCAAATGATACGAAGCATTGATAGCGAAATTGAAATTCCTGATAAAAACTATTTGACTGGAAAAGAAATCTTTAGTCTATTCTTGCCAAAAGATTTTTCTATTAAATACAAATCAAAAACCGGTGAACCTGTAATAATTGAAAATGGCAAGTTAATTAAAGGTGTGATAGATAAGGCTGGTGTTGGAAGCGAAGGTGGAAAAATAATTGATAAAATTGAAAAAGAGTATGGTCCTGAGTTTACCAAAAAATTCATATATAATCTAACAAAACTTGCTACTGAAGTTCTAATGATGGAAGGATTTTCAATAAGCATTTCTGATCTAGACGTACCTGAAAACGTTAAAAAGGAAATTAAGGCTGTAATTGAAAATGTGAAAAAAAGTGTTGATAAAATTATTGAAAAGTTTAAAAGTGGTGAGCTAAAGGTTTTAAGTGGTAAGAGTCCGAAAGAAGGTCTAGAAACTATAATTAAAAGACGGGTTAGTAAGGCATTGGAAGAAGTAAGCGAAATACTAGAAAAGAATTTAAAAGAAAGTCCTTCTGTTGTTATGGCAAAAAGTGGTGCAAAGGGTGAAATGGTTAACTTAGTACAAACGGCGGCAATGGTCGGGCAGGAAATGATTATGGGTGAAAGAATTGAAAAGGGCTATTATAAAAGAAGCTTTCCTCATTTTTCGATTGGTGATTTAAGCCTAGAATCAAAAGGGTTTGTTAGTAGTGGTTTTAAAGATGGTTTAACCCCATTTGAATTTTTCTTTGATGCAATGAATAGCAGAGAATCATTAATGGATAAATCACTTAAAACGCGCCACTCTGGTTATATGGAAAGAAGGTTAGTTGGAGCATTACAAGATTTAAAAATAGAATATGATGGAACTGTAAGGGATGGTTCAAACCGAATAATAGAGTTTATTCCTGGTGAAGATGGTTTGGATCCGTCAAAAATTGAGAGGGGAGGTATAAATGTTAGAGGAATTGCCGAAAGATTATTTGGATAAAATAGAATTGCCTGAAAAAATTGTGAAAGAAATAGAAGAAGTGGTAAAAGAAAAAAAACTGAACAAAGAACAAAGAAAAATCTTGGAGGAAAATGTAAAAGCTGAATATATGAAAGCGCATTTTGAGCCTGGTGAAGCCATAGGAATAATTTCTGCACAAAGTATATCTGAGCCGGCTACACAAATGACAATGCGTACCTATCATTTTGCTGGAACTGCTGGTATACGAGTTACATATGGTTTGCCACGACTTATAGAACTGCTTGATGCAAGAAAAGTTATGGAAAGTCCTATAATGACAATCTACCTCAAAAAACAGTTCAATAATATAGAAGATGCAGAAAAAATTGCAGAAAAAATCATAGAACGAAAGATTAGTGATATTATAAAAAGAATTTCATTAAACCTAAGTGAAAATTCGATCGAACTTGAATGTTTGGATAGAAAAAAAATCGGTGTAATTATAAATGTAATAAAAAAAGCTTTTCCAAATCTGAAAGTGAAGGTTAGGGAAAATAAAATTTCTCTTATCCCAAAAGACGATCTTGAATTAAAAGAATTACAGAAATTAAAGACGAAAATTTTAGAATTGCATGTTTCTGGAATTGAAAAAATTACTAATGCAGTTGTTAGAAAAGAAAATAATGAATGGATAATAAATACAATTGGATCTAATCTTGAAAAGGTTTTGGAACTCCCCGAAGTTGATGAAAAAAGAACTATTACTAGTGACATTCATGAAACGCTAAAAGTACTTGGTGTTGAAGCAGCAAGAAATGTTCTATTTAATGAAATATGCAGAACTCTTGATGAACAGGGTCTTGACGTTGATAGACGACATGTAATGCTTGTTGTCGATATTATGACATTTAGAGGTGATATAAGGCCAATTGGGAGATATGGTGTTGCTGGTGCAAAAACATCTATACTAGCAAGAGCTGCATTTGAAGAAACTGTAAAACATTTAATTAGGGCTGCTATAAAGAAAGAGACAGATGATCTAAGAGGTATTTTTGAAAATGTAATGATTGGGAAAGTAATACCTTCTGGTACAGGAATGTTTGATCTTTTGGCGCGATTGGAAAAAAGTGAAGGAAAATGAATATCACTGAGATAATTCAATCAGCAATCAAATCAAAAAAAGCAATAATAGGCTATAAAGAATCTATAAAGTTTATTAAATGCGGTAAGCCAAAAATGGTTATAATTGCTAAAAATGCTCCAGAAAAAATAATGAATGAAATAAAATATAATGCAAAAATTTTTGAAATACCAGTTGAAATATTCAATGGTACAAGTAAAGATTTAGGTGTAATATGTGGAAAACCGTATCCGATAACAACAATAACAATAGAGGAATAGTATGATAATTAAGTTTGATACAGAAACTATTCGGATGATTACACTTTTTGAAAATTTAACTAATGTAAGGGTAAAAGATTGTTTAATTGATAATGCAACCAATACTGTCTATTTTATTGTTGAAAGTGGAAAAATTGGTATTGCAATAGGGAAAAATGGTATAAGTGCTAAACGTATAGAAAAAGTTACTGGAAAAAACATAAAGATATATGAATACTCAGAAAATTTGGAAAAATTTGTAAAAAATTTGATACCACAATCAAATGAAGTAAAAGTAAAAAATGAAAATGGAAAAATTATAGTCGAAATAAAAGTTGATAAAACAAATAGAGGAATAGTTATAGGAAGGGATGAGAAAAAGCTTAAATTATATAAAGAGATACTTCAAAGAAATCATAAGGTAGACGATTTGGTGGTGAGATAATGGGTGAATTCAGCGGAAGGGTAATGAAAAAAAGAAGGAAAAAGTTTAGATGGAAAGATATACATTACAAAAGACGTATGCTTCAATTATGGAAAAAAGATCCGCTAGAAGGTGCACCGCAAGCAAGAGGAATAGTAATTGCAAAAAAAAATGTTGAACAAAAACAACCATCTTCTGGTTTAATAAAATGTGTTCGTGTGCAGTTAATTAAAAACAATGTTCAAGTAACGGCACATGTTCCTGGTGAAGGTGCAATAGATTATATAGATGAACATGATGAAGTTATTATTGAAGGTATAGGCGGTTCGCAGGGTGGGCCAAAGGGAACTATGTGGGGTGTTAAATATAAAGTAGTTGCAGTAAACGGTGTTGCGCTTAGTGAAATTCTTTCTGGAAAAAAGCAGAAACCAGCACGATAACGTGATTATATGAAAATATTTGGTAGATGGGATATTACTGGAGTAGAAGTGAAAGACCCAGGCTTAAAAAAATATATAAATCTTCAGCCAGTGTTGATACCAAAATCGAGGGGAAAATACGCAAAAAAACAATTTCATAAATCAAAGATGAATATTGTGGAAAGATTAATAACAAAGCTCATGGTGCCTGGCCATAGAGGCAAGAAACATGTTTTAACGTCTGGAAGGGTTACTGGAAGGTATATAACAAATTACAATATTGTAAAAAAAGCCTTTGAAAAAATAGAAAAGCAAAGTGGAAAAAATCCAATAGAAGTATTTATTCGTGCATTAGAAAACGCGGCTTGGCGTGAAGAAATTGCTGCATATCAAGTCGGTGGAATAATAGTTCGAAGGGCGGTTGTTACAAGTCCACAAAGAAGAGTTGATATTGCATTAAGAAATATTGTGCAGGCCGCCTATAGAAAAAGTTTTGGAAAAAAAGAAACAATTGTTGATGCTTTAGCTTCAGAAATAATTGCAGCTGCAAATAATGATGCGAGCAAAAGCGATGCAATAAAAGAAAAGGAAAGAATAGAAAGAGAGGCTGAGGGTGCAAGATAAATTACGAAATTTTAAATTTTACATCATTTTTTCCTCTAGCTTTTGTTGAATAATACTGTGTTAGCTTTTTTGCTTGATTTATAATTTCTTTGCTAATTTTTTTATTGCCATAATTTCGAATAAGTGTCAATGGACCAGGATAATTTTCCATCTCAATTATAATATCTCCTTTTTTTGCCAGCTTCGCTATCTCTCTATTTTCTTCTGCATTTCGGCCAATAACTATTTTTACCTTATCTTTCCATACATGACGACCAAATTTTAAAAGACAAACGTCATTGCCATCACAGTTGGGCGATATTTTTAAAAGTTCTTTTACACGCTTGCCAAATTGTGGATCTGTTAAAATGCATCCACCAGCTGGTTGTGGATACCAATCAATATTAAATGATTTTGCTAACTGAATTTGCTGTTTTCTCGATCTTCCAGAAATGGCTAATAATTTAGTTTTATCCACCCAACCGGCCTTTATAGGAATATTTTCTGGTAATAATTTTGCAGAAAGCGGTCGTAACAAATATCCTGTAAGAGAAGATTCTTTTTCCACAATTTCAAGTGCCTTCAAATTTTGACTCATTGGCCTTTCTCCCAGCACCTCGCCAGTTGCAACAAAATTATATTTTCCTTTTTTCATCAATTCTTTTGCTTTTTTAAGCATTAAAATATGACAGTCTATACATGGATTTGCAGCCGAGCCATATCCATATTTTGGTTTTTTCACAATTTCCAAATGCTCACTAGAAAAATCAATAACTTTTAATGGTATTCCTAATTTTTTCGCAGCTATTTTGGCACGCTTTTCATCAAAAAAATAACTCTTAAAACAAACACCAGTTACATCTATTCCTTGCTCAATTAGTAGTTTTGCTGCTAAAATTGAATCTAAACCACCAGAAAGCAAAACAATTGCCTTAACTTTCATATTAAATGGTTAAAAAATAAATTTAATATAAATTCTTCTATAAAGTGTTTATATGACTGTGAAAAAAGAAGTAATTGAAAAAATTGTAGAAATAATGAAAGATCCAACAAAAATAAGAAATATTGCTACTGCTAGCCATGTTCATCATGGAAAAACAACTCTTACAGATGCTTTGGCTGCATTGGCAGGTATGATATCAGAAACTGTGGCAGGCGATTTAGAAAAAGGTATGCTCACATGGATTGATGAACAAGAAAGAAAAAGGCAATTGACAATATATGGTGCGAATGTAAGCATGTTACATAATTATGAAGGGCAAGACTATATTATAAATTTAGTTGATACACCTGGTCATGTAGATTTCGGTGGCGATGTTACAAGAGCTATGAGAGCAGTTGATGGTTGTATTGTGCTAGTTGATGCTGTTGAAGGTATTATGCCACAAACAGAAACTGTTTTTCGACAAGCACTTAAAGAAAGAGTGAAACCAATTTTATTTATAAATAAAACAGACCGGCTAATTAAGGAATTAAAATTATCGCCGGCAGATATGCAAAAAAGGTTCGAAAAAATAATAGAAGATGTTAATGCGATCATCCAAAAATATGCAGATGAAGAATATAAAGATAAGTGGTTAGTAAATGTTTCTGAAGGAACAGTTGCGATTGGTAGTGCAAAGAAACATTGGGCTATTTCTATTCCTTTTATGAAAAAAACTGGAATAACATTTAGAGATATAATTGAGTTGACGCTTGCTGGAAAAGAAGATGAATTGGCAAAAAAAGCACCTTTACACCAGGTTATTTTGGACATGATAATCAAGCATTTGCCTAGTCCTGTAGAAGCACAAAAATACAGACTGGAAAAAATATGGAAAGGTGATCTAAATAGCGAAATTGGAAGAGACATGATTAATGTTAATCCAAATGGAAAATTGGCAATTATAATTACAAAAATGGTTCCAGATCCGCACGTTGGTTTTGTAGCAACTGGTCGTATTTTAAGTGGAAAAATTTTCAAAGGAAAAGATGTTTATTTAGTTGGACAGCGCAAGCGTGAAAAAATACAGCAAGTAGCTGTTTATAAAGGACTTACGCGCATACCTGTAGAAGAAGTTACGGCCGGGAACATAGCCGCGATTGTTGGTATACCAGATGCATTTACAGGTGAAACTGTATGCGAACCAGATGCAATAATTGAACCTTTTGAGGAAATTAAGCACTTGTTTGAACCCGTAGTTACAAAATCTATTGAACCGAAAAATCCAATGGAACTACCTAAATTGGTTGATATGCTTAAAAAAATTGCTAGGGAAGATACAACACTCCAAGTAAAGATAAATCAAGAAACTGGCGAATATCTTGTTTCTGGTTTGGGTGAATTGCATCTTGAGGCAAAAGTTGAAAACAAGTTAAAAGAAATGGGAATTGATGTTGAAATGAGTAAACCGATAGTGGTGTATAGAGAAACTATTTTTAGTCCATCACCAAAAATTGAGGGCAAAAGCCCAAATAAACATAATAAATTCTATATAGTTGTTGAACCACTAGAAGAAGGTGTTTATAAAGCAATGGTTGATGGCATATTACCATCAACATATAAAATAAAAACAAAAGATATACAGCTGTTTAAGAAAATGGCAGATTGTGGAATGCCATATGAAGAGGCAAAAAATATTATTCTGCTTTATAACCGAAATGTGTTAATTGATCTTACAAAAGGTGTGCAGTTTATGAACGAAGTTATAGAAATGGTAAAAGATGCTTTTGTAGAAATGATGGATGAAGGACCGTTAGCAAAGGAGCCGTGCACAAGGGTAAAAGTTAAAATTGTTGATGCTGAATTACACGAAGATCCTGTGCATAGGGGCCCTGGACAAATAATGCCAGCCGTCCGATTTGCAATAAGAGAGGGTATGTTAAAAGCCGGTACTTTGTTACTTGAACCTAAACAAATTATCCGAATCGATGTACCTACTGAGCTAATGGGAAATGTTATACATGAAGTAGAAAATAGGCGTGGACAAATTCTCGATATGGCCGAAGAAAGAGGAGCGAGTATAATAACAGCTAAAATACCTGTAAGTGATATTTTTGGTTTTGATTCTTCACTTAAATCGGCAACTGGTGGAAGAGGATTTTATAGCTTAATAGAAATTGTTTTTGAAAAACTGCCACTAGAATTATTCGAGAAGGTTGTCAAAGAAATAAGAAAAAGGAAGGGATTGCCAGAAGGTATACCAAAACCAGAAACTTAAATATTTAAATATCAAATAACAAAATAAAAAAGTTAGATAAGTATGCCGGCAAAACCGCACTTAAACATAGTAACAATAGGACACGTTGATCATGGGAAATCAACAATAATTGGTAGATTATTGTTCGAAACAGGGGCTATAAGAGAGGAAGAACTTAAAAAAATGAGAGAATTGGCAGCAGAATATAAAATTGAGGGTGCGGAATTTGCTTACATTCTTGACAAAATTAAAGAAGAAAGAATAAGAGGAATGACAATAGAACTTTCACATAAACCATTTGAGACCAATAAATACTTTTTCACAATAATAGACTGTCCAGGTCATAGAGACTTTGTTAAAAACATGATTACTGGTGCCTCACAGGCAGATGGTGCTATATTAGTGATTTCCGCAAGACCTGGTGAAGGTGTACAAGAGCAAACGAGAGAACATCTTTTCCTTGCAAAAGTAATGGGTATTAATCAACTTGTTGTTGCGATTACTAAAATGGACCTTGCAAATTGGTCAAAGGAAAAATACGAACAGCTGAAAAAAGAAGCATCCGATTTACTCAAAATGTCTGGTTATGATATAGGAAAAATTCAATTTGTACCAGTTTCCGGACAGCTTGGGGACAATCTTTTGAAAAGATCGCAAAACATGCCTTGGTACACCGGCCCGACTCTTGTCGAAGCTTTAGATAATTTTCAAGTTCCACCAAGACCAACAGAGAAACCATTAAGAATGCCTGTACAAGATGTTTTCACAATTACTGGTGTAGGAACGGTTCCTGTTGGAAAAGTTGAAACTGGTATTGTAAAAGTTGGTGATACAGTTATATTTGAGCCTAGTGGTGTAAAAGGAGAGGTTAAGTCAATTGAAATTCATCATCAGTCAATACCGGAAGCAAAACCTGGTGATAATATTGGTGTAAATGTCCGCGGAATAAGTAAGAAAGATATAAGGCGTGGTGACGTCATGGGTCATCCTGATAATCCACCAACAGTTGCAAAAGAATTTATTGCTCAGATTGTAGTTTTAAATCATCCAAGTGTTATTGCGGCTGGTTATACTCCTGTATTTCACTGCCACACTGCTTCAGTAGCATGTAAAATAGAAGAAATAATTGCAAAAATAGACCCAAAAACTGGTGCAGTTATCCAAGAAAAACCAGATTTCATAAAAATGGGCGATGCAGCAAAAGTAAGGGTTGTTCCCACAAAACCAATGGTAATAGAAAAAATATCTGAGTTTCCTGAATTGGCAAGATTTGCTATTCGAGATATGGGAATGACGGTAGCAGCTGGTGTTTGTTTAGATGTGGTTAAAGCCAAGTGAAGTTTGCTTTAATAACTGATTAAAGTTTCTATAAAAATGACACAGTACTACTGAGTTTATTTTATAAACTTCGAACAATAAACAAGTACAACCCATGGTGGGCTGGTAAAGAAATTCCAAAATTTAAATTAGGCACAGCGGTAGTCTA
>CAZONC010000002.1:37036-43043 GCA_964581305.1 uncultured archaeon
ACCTATGTATTTCACTATAGGGGTAGCGATGCCTAATATAGCAGGAATGTGCCACAAAGGAATGGGATACTTAAGTGAAACAATTTCAACAACTAAATTTATTAAAGAAAGAATAGCCAGATATTTAAAAGCCCTTCCGATACCTTTCTCAACTTTAATTCTTTCAAAAAATTCAGAAGGACTAAAAAGAACTTTTTTTATCTTTTCTATAAGGCTCATTTCATCGTAAAAGGTAGAACCTCCACCGTATTTGCGTTCAGGATATTCAAAACTTTCCCCATCAGACATAATATTATTTACAAGTTGTAATTATTAAGATTTCGATCCACTTCAAACCAGGCTAAATAAGTCTTTTTTATCTCTCTTTAACAAAAATAAAACATTTAAATAAAACACTACAATAAATGTAACTGTGGTGATATGCAAGTAGCACGAATTAAATTGTCTGGTAAGGTTCCACAGGAACTAGATAGTATTTGCGCTGAAATAAAAGATATAGCAAAGAAATTTGGTGTCTCATCGAGAGGTCCCATTCCTTTACCAACAAAAATTCTACGTGTAGTTACACTTAAAACGCCATGTGGAGATGGAACCGGACATGGAAATGCAACATTCGATAAATGGGAAATGCGCATTCATAAAAGAATTATTGATGTACAGGCTGATGATAGAGTTTTAAAGCAAATAATGAGGATAAATATACCAGAAGGTGTGCATATAGAAATAAAACTTAAAGATTAATTATTGATATTATGAAAGTTTTACCTGTTTCTTTTGATTCTCTTGGAACAAGAAGTATGGCAACATTTGTTGAAACTGATGACGTAAAATTTTTTATTGATCCTGGTGTTTCTTTAGCACCAACCCGCTATGGCTTACCTCCGCATCCACTAGAAATAAAAAAAATGGAAAATGATTGGAAAAAAATTGTGGATTTGGCAAAAAAGTCAGACATTTTAATTGTTACACATTATCATTATGACCATCACAATCCATTTGAAAATTTGGAAATTTATAAGAATAAAATTGTTTTGATTAAACATCCAACAGAAAAAATCAACCTTAGTCAAAAAAATAGAGCAGCCTACTTTTTAGAACAAATAAAAAATTTACCAAAACAATTGGAATACGCGGATGGTAGAGAATTTAAATTTGGAAAAACAAGAATAAAATTTTCTGGACCGGTTTTTCATGGAACAAATTCACGATTGGGATTTGTGATTGAGGTTTTAATTGAAGAAAAAAAATATAAATTTATTCATACAAGTGATGTGGAAGGCCCAAGTCAAGAAGATCAAACACAATTTATTTTAAAAAATAGACCGAATTTAGTAATTCTTGATGGGCCTTTATCTTATATGATTTATAGATTTGGAGTTAAGGCTTTAGAAAATTCGATCCAAAACATGATAAAAATTGTGGAAAATTGTCCTTTAGAGGCATTAATTATAGACCATCATTTTCTTAGAGATTTAAAATGGAGAGAAAAAATTGCGACTGTCTTTGAAGTTGCAAACAGAAAGAAAGTTAAAGTTTTAACTGCAGCTGAGTTTGTTGGCAAGGAAATAGAAATGCTTGAAGCTAAAAGAAAGGAACTTTATCAAAAATATCCGGAAATGAAAGTTGAGATTAGAAAGAAATTTTTTGAGGAATGATATGAAAATAGGAGAGCTCCTTGAAATGTATGAAAATAGGAAAAATGAAATTCGGAAAAAACTGAAAGAATTTAAAAAAGTTGCAAATCATGGTGATGAAAGAATTTTTGCTGAATTAGCATTTTGCATTTGTACTCCACAATCAAAAGCTATTAATTGTTGGAACTCGATTTCCAATTTGGTTAAAAATAATCTTCTGTTTGTTGGAAAAGAAAAAGAAATTGAAAATTTTTTGATTGGTGTTAGATTCCCAAAAAACAAAGCCAAATATATTGTTGAGGCGAGAAGATTTTTTACTGAAAGTGGAAAACTAAAAATAAAAGAAAAGATTTTTTCATTTAATGATACTTTTAAACTTAGAGAGTGGCTTGTGAAAAATGTTAAAGGGGTTGGAATGAAAGAGGCTTCGCATTTCATAAGAAATATTGGTTTTGGAGGTGAACAATTAGCAATTTTAGATAGACACATTTTAAAAAATCTAAAAAAACTTGGTATAATTAAAATTATTCCAAAGGTTTTAACAAAAAAAACTTACTTAGAAATTGAAAAAAAGATGAGGAGATTTTCTGAAAAAATAAATATTCCTATGTATGAATTAGATATGTTGCTTTGGTCAAAAGAAACAGGAAAAGTATTTAAATAATTCATAAAAACTTAACTTTATTGTGGTATTTTGAGAGAAAATCTCTTGGTTTTAGATGCAGATTATATTTTGATTGAAAATAAACCTACAGTGAGAATTTTTTCTAAAGATGAAAAAGGTAGAACTGTTTTGGTATTGGACGATACATTCGAACCCTATTTTTATGTAATGCCAAAAAAAGGAAAATTGGCTGAACTAAAAAATAAAATTGCAAAATTGGATACAAAAAAACTTGAAACAAAAATTTTGAAAGTTGAGACTGTGAATAGAACTTGGCAAGGTGAAAAGACGAAGTTGATAAAAATAACTATTGATAATCCGCGAAGAATTCCTGACGTTAGGGATGCTATAAAAAATTGGAAAGAGGTAGAAGATACTTTTGAGTACGATATCCCTTTTTACAAACGCTATATAATTGATAAACAAATTAAGCCAATGGGCTGGATTTCGGTAGAAGGAGATGAAATAGAAACGAAAAATTATCAAATTGATAAAGCAATTAAGGCACATTCAGTTAAAGCAATCGAATTGGAAAAAAATATTGAATTTAAAATTTTAGCATTTGATACGGAATTTATAGAAGAAAATGGTAAATCGAAATTAATAATGCTCAGTTTGGCATCAAACCACGGTTTTAAAAAAGTTTTAACATCGCAAAGTTGGGAAGGACAACAGAATTATGTTGAATCGGTTAAAAACGAAAATGAAATAATTGAGAGGTTTTTGGAAATTGTTAAAGATATTGATCCGGATTTTATCTGCTCCTACAATGGTGACAACTTTGACTTTCCAAAAATAAGAGAAAGAGCAGACGAGCTTAAGATACCACTAAAACTAGGAAGAGACGGTTCACCAATTCATATTGTAAGAAGAGGAAGAATTAGCTCGGCAAAAATTAAAGGTAGGATACATATTGATCTATTCGATTTTGTTGATCACATTCTTTCTCCTTCTATGCGGTCAGAAGTATTGACACTAGATGAGGTTGCACAAGAACTTCTAGGTGTGGGAAAAAAGAAAATGAAATATAAAGAAATGGTAGAAATTTGGAGCAAAAAAGAAGAAATGGAAAAATTAGCTGAATATTCGTTGTGGGATTCTGAATTGACTTTAAAACTAGCAGAATTGATTTTGCCTCAAATTTTTGCAATATGTAAATTAACAGGCCTTTTGCCATTTGATGTATGTCGAAACACCTATTCGCAATTAGTAGAAGCTTTTTATACAAACAGAGCCTTTACTAACAATGTTTTAATTCCAAATCGTCCTAAAACAGAAGAAATAGAAAAAAGGAGGATGTCTCCAGCGTATAAAGGAGCGATAGTTATTGAACCAAAAAAAGGAATTCACTCGAATATTTTGGTTTTTGATTTTCGATCGCTCTATCCAACAATTATTGTTAGTCATAATATTTCTCCAGAAACATTCAATTGTCAACATCCAGAATGTAGAGAAAAAAATGCAGTTCCTGAAACAAAATGGCATTTTTGCATAAAGAAAAAGGGGTTCATTCCAAAACATCTTGAGGATTTGATAGAAACGCGAAAAAAAATTAAAGAAAAAATGAAAAAAGTAAAAGAGGGTTCAGAAGAGTGGAAACGATTAGACAACATGCAATATGCACTAAAAATTCTCGCAAATGCTACGTATGGTTATATGGGATTTTTTGGTGCGAGATGGTACCGGCGTGAATGTGGTGCTGCAACTGCAAGCTTTGGCCGTTTTTATATCACACAAACAATTGAAATAGCAAAAAGTGAAAATTTTGAAGTTGTTTATGCAGATACAGATTCACTGATGGCAAAAATACCTGAAAAGATGTCAGAAGAAAAACTGAGAAAGTGTGGGGAAAAGTTTGTTGAAAAAATTAATAAAAAATTGCCAGGAATTATTGAGTTGGAATTTAGGGATTTATATGAAGGTGGTATTTTTGTTGCAAGGAAAGCTGAAGAAGTTGGTGCAAAGAAAAGATATGCATTAATTGACTATAAAGGCAATTTGGAAATTCGTGGATTTGAGACTGTGAGAAGGGATTGGTGCGAATTGGCTAAAAAAATACAAAGAGATATTTTGGTAATAATTCTACGGGATAAAGATCCGGCCAAAGCCATTCAGTTGGTAAGGGATGTTATCAAAAAAATAAAAGAAGGGAAAGTTTCCTTGGATGAACTAACAATTTTTGAACAAATAACAAGACCTCTATCACAATATGAACAGATTGGACCGCATGTAAGAGCTGCACAGAAAGCAAAAGCACGAGGTAGACCGATAGGAGAGGGTAGTGTGATAGGATTTGTTATTGTTAAAGGTATGGGATCAATCTCTGATAGGGCCGAACCTGTCGAAGATGTAAAGCCTAACCAATATGATGCCAATTATTATATTAAACATCAGGTTTTGCCAGCTGCTATGCGTGTTCTAAAAGCTCTTGGAATTAGTGAACAAGAAGTTGTATCTGGAAAAGTTCAGAGAAAATTAGATGGATTTTTGAAAAAATAATTTTTCTTTAAAATATATTTTGAAATAACAATTTCTTTTTATAAGCAAAAACAAACTTCAAAATATGCCACTTATTCCTAACAAAATAAAATGCCCAAGATGCAATAAATTAATTCCGAAAAAAATTATCAATTTGACAGAAGGTAGATGTAACAATTGTGGATATCTGCTTGCAAATTCACTTAAAATTTTTATTAGACATCCTGACTAGCTATGTTTAACATATTTTTTTCTACATTTTTTACAGAGATAGAGAAATTTTACTTTAAGAAGTTTTCCTACTTCTTTTACTGATTTTTTACAACCATCGCAAATCTTGTGTATAAAATCACTATTATATTTTTTGTTTTACAAATTTAAATTTTAAAACTATTTTCTTCTTGGTTTTTTTCTAGTTAACAAATAAATTATTTCCAAAATTGTTGAATAATTTATGTTATAACTGTTTCCTCAGACTGCGCAACCTTTCCACCGCTTATTTCTTTTAATATAGGATATTCGTATAGCGCATCCACTTTGATTAATTCTTTTAATGCCAGATCAATTTTTCCTGGTGTCATTTTTAACCATCTTTTGGTAAATGGTAATCGCTCAAAATCTACTTTTGCTTGTGTTAAAATTTTTCGTGCATCCGAAAACCGAACAGGTTTGTCTTGTTTATACTTATAAATTAATGTTGGAGAAGAGTCCTTTACCCAGCCTGCACCATCTGTAACAAAAACTTCCATCGCTATTACCTGACCTTCTAAAATTTCTGTTTGGATAGAATTTTTTCCATTCGGAATAGATGGCGGTGCGTGTTGATTATAACGTTCTAACCCATGTCCACATAAATTTCTAACAGGGTTAAAGCCACTTTCGCGAACAACATTTTCTACAACTTCAGAAATTTCAAAAATTTTTGTACCTGGTTTAATCATTTTTAATGCTGCATTCAATGCTTTTTCAGAAGTTTTAATTAGTTCATGGGACTGCTTTCCTACACAGACAGAAAAAGCTCGATCCCAAACATATCCATTAACATGCACCCCAATATCAATTTTAACTATGTCATCCGCTTTCAAAATTGTTAGATCGTTTATATCAGGAGTATAGTGCGCCGCTATCTCATTTATTGAAATATTAACAGGAAATGCTGGTTTTCCGCCCAATTCGAAAATTTTCTTTTCTATATTTTCCGCTATATCTAAAATTTTTTCATTTTCTTTTA
>CAZONC010000003.1:0-7850 GCA_964581305.1 uncultured archaeon
TGTCATTGGCACTCATAAATAATGCTTTATACTTAATTAATGATGTATCAAAACCTATTTGTGTTTTTTCAGAAGCATTTTCTATACCTGTTAAATATGGACCAAGCTTTAAATATGAAGGTACGATAAGTAGTGCGACTGCTGCTATAACTATTAAACCTAATATAAGTGCGACCAAATGAGAGGTTGTTATTCCCTTCATTTAAAGCCAACCCCAAAGTGCTTTGGAAAGAGCGGTGATGAAAAAGAAAAATAAATCAATTATTTTTGGAAATAGTAGCAAAACTACAGCGACTGCAATAACAAATATCAATATTTTTACCACAGTTTCTGGTGCAAGCCCTTTCACGGTGTGCATCCACTCACTTCCGGATCCAAACATTTATAACATAGTGGTTTTGAACAGCCAAGATTTATCACTTCAAGTATCCCTTTTTCAGAACTTATTCCTGCTTTTATTCTATAAGTATTTTTTCCATAAATCTTAAAACCATCGATCTTAGAACTGTCACATTTACTACCTATGTAACTGTAACTAAAATTTACCCATTCGCCGGGCGCTGGCATAAGTGGAATATCTATGCAACAGTCAGTATCTGCATGGAAGCCAATATATGCACCAAGTGCTCCGCCACCAACAGCTGCTAACGATGTAATTGCTAATAAGCCAGCCGGTCCACCAGCAATTACAGCTACAATGCAAACGACAGTAGCAACTACACTGCCGATTATTCCTCCAGTAATTGTATTTTTTATTTTGGCAATTGTATGTGCTACGCGCGAACGGACTACAATCATTAACATATCGCCTTTCACAAACATCGCCGAGCCCCATGTACAATATGGCATTTCTATGTCAAAGGTTGTAAAATAATCGCGCGTTGGATCTTCTTCAAATTTTTCCAAATTTTTATTTGTGGTTTCGATAAAATCCTTTAGCGCAGAATAATATTGATATTGACATGCACCAACCTCTACACCAACTGCTCCTGCTGAAGCTATATTTAAAAATAAAACAATGATTATTGCTATAAGGAATAGTAGAAATACTTTGAAAAGGGTTTCTACTGCTATCCCTTTCATATGATTCCTCCTAGCTTTGCTAAAGGAAGTAATGCATTAAATAACTGTAGCGTGAAAATCAAAGTAATTGTATAAATAAACGTTGATATGAATAGGTATTTTGCTGTTAAAACATTTTGTGCACATTTATTTTCTCCATTTTCCAATTTTGATTGAAACATAGATAATAAA
The DNA here is from genome assembly GCA_964581305.1 of uncultured archaeon. Classification (GTDB taxonomy): domain Archaea; phylum Aenigmatarchaeota; class Aenigmatarchaeia; order CG10238-14; family SCSR01; genus CAZONC01. The sequence goes on from CAZONC010000003.1 coordinate 1,255, forward strand.
TATATTATTTCTATAAGATAAATACCAACAACTATTTGGAAATACTCAGGTGGTATTATTTTATTTATATTTGCAAACATAGCTAGTACACCTGTTGTGAGAACGCCAGAAATTCCTGTTAGCTGTCCGGTAAATATTTTTAAAAGCACACCAATTACTCCCATTATATGCATCACTAAAGATGCAAAGGCGACTATTATTGCACATGTAAATGGTGCAAGCGCATAACATTCTATTCGCATTGCAGATGTTGCTTCATCCACCACATCTTTCACATCTTGCTCGGTTGCATGCATTAATTTCAAATGTTCATGAACCCATATAGCAACTTTTGATGCACTGACCAAACTTTTTTTCACTGCATCAGAAAGAATTTTCATTATACATTTTACCATTTTTGATGGATAGTATTTAATAGAACCTATATCAGGATCGAAAATTGCTCGTTCAAGTGTCATTCCAAAAGTCTTAATATTATAAATAGTTTTTTCAAAAAAGTGAGCTATCGAGAGTCCGGACAACGATTTTGCTGTTTTTTCTAGGGCCGATTCCAATGGAACTCCTGTTGCCAGCCTATCTCCAAGCGCATAAATTGCTGTTATAAATTCCGTCTCTGTCTTCTTTACCTCTTCCATAACTTTCAAATTATGTTTATAACTATAGAGGTATATGCAGAACGATAATGTAATTGCCCAAACAATTGGCAATGTATAAATAGAATTCATAAAATGAAACTCCCTTAGAGAAAATAGATTGATTATCCCTGGTATTGCTACAGTTATACCAACAAGTATGGCGATTGGAAGCACAGGCAAAGTGAAACCAAAAATTTTAATTTTTCTTTCAGGAATAGCATCAGGGTGATCAGAAATGTCAATAATTGGAAATGTCCATGGCCGCTTTTCCAATGTGATTTTTATTAACCAAAAAAGGATCAATGGTAAAAATATAACATAGATTGATACAAGCGTTTCAGCTGAACCACTTGCCTGTATTATCATAAGTATCATTGGCGCAAGTGTTAATGCCAAAAGCGGAAATGTAAAACCAAGTGCATCTACCAATCGAACAGGATTTCTGAGTTCGAGAGCATAATCTTTTGTTCTGGTACGTGCTCCGCTAGTAACAAGCGAAACAGCTTCTTCCAGTGCACCCTTTTTTGTATAATTTCGTAGTAAATTTAATGCTGTGGCAAAATCGTCATTTATATTCTTCCACTTCATTGCATATTTTGCTAGGGCTTCATCCACTGAAGTATATTTTCCTTCATACACATCCCACATAATTTTTTTCAGATCTTTGCCCAATGGCCCAGATAGGTTTGAAGCTGCAAAGTCCACTGCCCGCTCCAAATTTGGCGTTTCACGCAAAGAAGTTGCCATGTAAATAACTGCAGTAACAGTTTCGGATGTAAGTTGAAGTGCAAGGCTTTTTTGTAGACTTATCACATATCGATAAAGATAGTATCCCAAAAAAAGACAGAGTAAAATATAGACAAATATAATTAATGGTGGGACTACAATCGTTGCAATAATTCCGATAAATATGAGAAATAGTGGAAATGCTATTGCTGTTGAATATACTTGACGGGTTGTTATGTTTAGTTCACAGAAATCAATTGCGTTTTTTAATTTTTTATTTTTTAAATCGATTGGCAAAAAACCAAAAATATGACAAAGTCTTTCGTAGCTTATTTTCATAATTAATATTTAACTTAACAAACTATTATTATGAGCTTAGCAATAAATCAAGTTGTTTTGCTTATAATAGCAATATTTGTTCTTGTGGTAGTTGTTGCCCTTTTTATGTATTATGGTGTTGGTCCTTTTAAAAAACAAGTAGAAATCTGTGATGCGCTAAGGCTTAATTTTTGTTGTGAAAAATTCAAAAATAGGCAAGAATGTGAGCAATATTTTAATTGTAAGGTACCAGAAGATTATGAATGTGAAAAATGGTGAGATTTTAATTTTTCTTTATACCAAGACAGCCATTTTTCATAAATCATTTTCGAATCCAATGCACCAACCTCTGCTCGCACCTCATCGCAAATAATATGAAACATTTCATTACTTTCACATACCCAATCTGCCTCCAAAATCTCTGGCCTTTTAAGTTTTTTCGCAAATTCCACCTGTGCTTGCTTAATTTTGCCTCGCAATAAAATATTGTCCCAAACTAAGTCCCATGCACCATGCCACTCTCGCACTCTTTTAGCTATTTCATTTAAAATCTCTGACTCTCCATCAAGCAAAACGTCTGTTGGTTTAAGTCGATCTTCCTTAGCAGAATACTGCATTAGTGGCACAAACCCACCTTCATCCATTGGATCACTTTTCCACTTCTTTCTCACCTCTGTTAGCTCGGTTACACGTCTAAATCTGTGAAGACCATCTGGTGAACGAAGAAGATTGCAGATTGTAATAAGATCCAATGCTTTAAAGCTAGTTGGCGGTACACCCAAATCGTGAACAACCCTATCATAAACACCATAGCAGCTTTCACCATGAATTGTACCTGCAACTACATTTGCTAGCGCACCAATTCGCATAGCCTCGAATAGAGCGATGCTTTCTTTCGATCGAACCTCACCGACAATCAAACTGCTATCACCTAAACGAAGCGCTGTTCGCAGTGCTTCCTCTGGCGAAACCTCTATTTCTACGCGTGTAATAACAGAGCGTGACTTCATTCGCTCTATGTTATAACCTAGTTGGCGCATATAAACAACTGGCAATTCCAGTGTATCCTCAACCACACAAATTCTTGTTTTCCGCATTATTTCCAACATTAAACTACCTAACAATGATGTTTTTCCACTTCCTCGTCCACCAGCTATTAAAATCGCACGGCCGCCATCAACTATAAATGACATAAGACCTGCGTAAAGTGGATCGAACATTTTTACATTTATATAAAGAGGAAAAGTCCATGGTCTCTCTCTATGTCTTCGAAATGCATATGCCAGTCCTTCGGGTGAAAGTGTACGTGTAATTGCACATACTCTTGCACGACCTCCAGGAACTGTCATCTCTGTGTCCAAAACAGGATTTGCCTCATCTAATGGTCGGCCAGAATATAGCCTAAAACGTGTTGCCCATGCTTCGGCATCATCCTTAGTTGGAATTAAGTTTGTTTCACATTCCTCGAAATCGCTATGGTAAATATAAATTGGTGTTAAGCCAACAGGTGAATTTATAAAAATATCCTGAATTTTTTCATCTGCTAGTAATAGCTCCAAAACACCAAACCCAACTGTATACCTTGTTAAAATCGCTGCTAATTCATTTATTTCTTTTAGAGTTAGTGGGACTTCCATTTCTTTTGCTATAGATCTTACCAAATCTGAACCAATTCGCATAAAAATTTCTCTTGCTTTCTCTGGTTCTGTTAGTTCTGCTTCTCTTGGTTTGTGTTCAGCCAAATATTTTCTTGCTGCATCCAAAATTACTGCTTTATCCTCGCCTAATATCGCCTCCTCTGGTAGAGTAACATAAAGGTAGCGGGTTTTTCCTGGAACCCGATATATCTCAACGGTATTTCCTGCAACGTAATATTTTTCGATTAATTTAGAATCTTTAGGAATTGATGTTATAAAACGTGTGTGCATAAATGCCGGCTTAATTGTTGGATGAAAAATTTCTCTGTAAATTGATCTATCGCCAAATCTGAATTTTTTTAAATACGGTTTTGCAAGTGTAATTATTGCCATATTTTCAAGAATTGCTTTCATTTTTTCCAAAGTATCTATATAGACCTCAGAACACTTGCCTTCTGCATGACGTCGTGCCTGAAAAATCATAAAATCCAATTTAACATAAGCGCCTATAGGATCTTTTCGCAAAATCTGAAAAACTAAAAACTGAAGTTCGCCAAGCCTTTTTTCATGTTTTCCACAAATGCACACTTTATCCATTCTAAGAAATTCCTGTTCCATAATTTTACTATATGCATTAGCCACATCTGCCAAAATTTTTACTTGATCATAATCATACTCTGTATCCCGAACACCAGACAAGATTATTTTTTCCACATCGCGCCTTTCTATTAATTTATCTATTGTTTTTGCCATGCAAGCTTCATTATCCTCTATATTTGCACCGTAAATACAACCTGTACATTTTACTCTCATTATTCCATCAGAAAAATCGTATTCGCAGACCATATTAATAATTTATTTGTTCAAGTAAAATCTTTATTTATGCCAGAAAAGCCTGAAATTGTGATTTCGCAGCTAGTGAATAGAATCAATGAAAATAGCCGAAGGATAAAATTAATTGAACAAAAAATTGATAAAATAGAAGAGAGTGTATCTAGGCTTGATAAAAGTGTTTTTGATCAGATAAATAATATAAAAATCGATCTAGAAAGGATAAATAGCAAAATTGTTATGATTAATGAAAAACTATCTGAAATAGATAGCCAAATTGCGGATATAAACAAAAATTTGGCTAAAGCCGCAACAAAGATTGAAGTTAAGCAACTGGAAAGTTTTATTGATCTAATAAATCCAATAACATCTAAGTTTGTAACAAAAGAGGAAATGGAAAATTTTTTGGAAAGAAAATTGAAAAAAGCTTAATAATAAAATAATTTAAATTAATATTTGATAGGATGATTGAACTTCCTTTTTTGAAGAAAAAAGAAGTGAAGTATCCGCTAGGAAGGGGTTTTATACCAATTGATAGAGTGCGCGAGATGTCTTCTAAAGGATTTTCAGAACCAGAAATTGTTGATACACTTAGAAAAGAAGGTTTTTCACCTGATGAAATTGATAAAGCGCTAACGCATGTTCTTAAAAGTGCGGTTGAGGAAAAAATAGAAAAGGCAAAAAGTGAATTGCCTACTTTGGATGAAATCTCTCCCCCTAAACCTATAGAAGAGGTTGTGGTGCCCGAAACTACATTACCACCAGAATATGCAGCACCGGCGTACACAGCAGAAGAATATATAGATTATGTAATTAATGAAAGAATGAAAGAGATAAATGAAAAAATAGAGTCGGTAGTCTCGCGATTTAATGAGGTAGAAAAAAGAGTAGAAAAAATGTCTGAACAATTTAACGAAATAATTAAAATGCGTTCTGAAGAACAAAAGCAGATTCTTACTAAAATCGATCTGCTAAATGAAACAATTAATGAAGCTAATATAAAAACGGCGACACTGGAAAAAGCATTTAAAGAAACTCTTCCAGCACTAATCGAATCTGTGCGCGCACTAAGCGATCTTGTTCAGAGACTTAAAGCGTGAACAATTTATTTTCTACTTCCCAAATTTAGTTTATGAACATTGCCGAATTTCTTCATTTTGTGTTCGGTCTTCCATACGCATGGACGTATTTTCCTAAAATTATTTGGTACTGGATATTGCCCGAGTTTTTTCTTATCATTACATTTTACATTTTACTTAACAAAGGCATGGGCACAATGTCTCCACCAGCAAACATTGCTTTATCGATTATACTTGGACTTCTATGCTCACGAATAGCTGTTGGGATTGTTGCAAGATTTGGGCTAGTTGGTGGAAATGTTATTCTTTTATCTGCATTTTTTGGCCTTTGTGCAATATCATATGGCTGGAGTATAAAGGCTATATTTACGCTTCTTGCTATTGGATTTTATATTGGTTGGTTTTTAGAACTTGTAACATTGGAAGCGATGGCTGGTTTTTTTGGCTTTTTTATTGCAGTGGCAGTTATTGGTAGGTTTATAGGAATTACCACAACAGGCACGGTTTTATTTATTATTGCAGTCTCTATTATAGCTCTTTTACTTCCTTACATATTTCGTTTCACTATTACATCAATAAAATCTTATTTAAAAATTTGAAAAGGCAATTTTTTAATAGATGATATGCCTCATATTGTGGCTCTTGCTTTTTTAGGAGGTATACCGCCTGCCTGGATTATAATTGGCGGTTTTTTAATTGTATTGTTGCTTGCTATACTTATTTATTTAAAAACACTACGCCCATCGGCACTGCTTACATTTGGTATAATTTTTATAGTCGTTTTGATTGGATTGATTTATGGTAGTGAGTGGGCTGTTGTTCGGCCTTCTGGAGAGCCATTGCCTGGTCCTATTCAGGAAGTATTAAAAATAATTTTTGGCTACACACCTGAATCGGCTTTTGAGAACATGCTCTATACCTATACTTTTTTCCAGTATCTTGTGCTTCCATTTCTTGCTGCATTCATTGTCATCTATTGGATGATTGCAGGAATGGGTTTGTTACCAGGGCGTTTTGCAGCACCACTAGCTATAATAATTGTTCTGATAACATCTTACACTGGCATATTTCTTAGAGTCGTTCATGGTACCTTACGATTTTTCGGCTGGTATGCCTATTCCATGGTCTGGATCGTTTTGATAATATCTGCAACTGCTTGGGGTGTTGGAACAATAGGAGGAAAGGCACTAGAACTGGAGAGAAAAATACGTAAAGCCCTAGATGAATTGATGGAACTGAGAAAACAGCAGGAACAATTAGAAGCAGAAGCAAAACAATATGCACAACAAGTTGCAATCGGGATTCAAACCGGTAACAAGGAACTTGTGGAAGCAGGAGAAAAAGGATTGAAAGAGACAGAAGAAAAGATG
>CAZONC010000003.1:7950-41745 GCA_964581305.1 uncultured archaeon
TTTTCTTGATTATTGTGTTGCTGTGACTTGTGGTTGTTCAGGAGTTTCTTGTGATTTTTCCTCTTTGGGTTTTTCCTCTTCTTCAGGTAATTTTATTCCTTTAGGTACGGAAATAACTTGTACTGGTTTTTTCTTGTAACCATAGATTCTAGTACGTCCAAAAACTATATCTCCAACCTTTAGATTAGGATTGCCGTCAATTGTTTGCAAAACCTCTACTGGCACTTCTGTCAATATACTTACAAAAACGTTTTCATTCACAGTATCTAGCAGTTTGTATGGAGCTGTGTATTCAATACCATTTCTCTCAAATGTTACTTTTTTAGGCACTCTCATTTTTCTGCCATCCACAGCTATAACACCATACATTGCAGCTGCTGCACAACCTGTTCGAATAACATTTTGTTTATCTGATGCACGTACTGGCAAACCACCAAGATCTTCGTATACTGAAAGCAATCCTCGTAAATACTTTGCTACCTTTTCAACTGGAACGTCAAGATAATACCCTGCATCTGGTTTTTCTTCCAAAACATCGAAGTAATAGCTATCTGGCGTTTCCTGAGAATATGCGCTCAAATCTATTCTTCCAAAAAGTGATCTTTCTGCAGCTTTTGTTACAGCATAGATTGTTTCTGGGGGATCGGTTCTTAGATTAAAAATATCTGGAATTTTTATTTCCTTTTGAGCCCAGCTTTTTGCTCTTACTTTTCTTATTCTCATTTTAATCTTATTTTATAATTGACCGAAAAGTATTTATATTTTTCACTATTGGGTGGTGAACTTTTTAAGTTTTACATGTTGATATTTTAATAAAGTTGGGTTTGTTGATTTATATGGATGAAGAAGATAAAGAATATTCGCAACGACTTGAATATAGAACTCGGAAACACTTTTTCGGCCTTTTCGAATTGTCGATAAAAGGCATGCTATTGGGTTTAAGAATAGGAAAAGTAGATATGACATTCATTAACTTTATACACAATATGGTAAAAAAACATATGACAAATGAAACTGAATCCATTAAAGAATTTAAGATAGTTTATGAGCTAACCAATGAATTATTAAATTATCCAGAAAGTTTTTTTGATAAGATTGTGGGAAAAAAGAAAAGGCTGGTACGTCAGATACTTATGAACATCGAGCCGATAAGAGAATATCTGAAAAATGAGTTGAATAAGAGTAGGCCTGAACGGCTACTAGGTCCTGAAGATAGGGAAGAAGTTATTTCGATAATTAAAAAATATAAAAAAGATAGAGAAAGCTTTTTCTACGATCTGAAAAAATACGGCACATTGATAAATGAAGATCCAGAAACGGCTTTCGAGTTGTGGAAAAGTATTTACGAGCCGCATTATACAAGACTACAGATTTTATTAGAAAGAATCGATCATTCGAACATAAAATATTTGGATGAATATGATGAATTTAAAGAGTTTATGGAGGAATGCGATATAGATCATGCGGAACTACGCCAAAAACCAAGTTATATTGCTTCGGTTTATTCTCAATTAGAAAAACTATTATACAGAGCACAGCAAGAGTTAGGAATTGATGTTGATGAGGAAATGGTAGAGGAAGTGAAAGAGCCTTCTATACCTTCTATTGAACTTCCTACAGCTATAAGGTTGATTGAAGAAACTGTGAAAGATCTTAAAGGTGATCTTGTAAACGAAATTTATAAAAATATTAAGATGGACATGGAGTATTTGGGCGAGAAGCTGGAGGAAGTTGGGTGGGAGGACTATTACAACACGAACAAAACAATGATCGATATTTTCACAAAAAATTATCGCGATACCGATTTGCTTTCAGATGAGCATAAACGCGATTATGCGCGATTTCTGGATGAAATTGATGGAAGAATAAAAAGAATGAAAAAGAAAATTGAGGAATCGAAAATCTAAATTTTATATGGATAGGACATAATCAAAAACGAAATTGAGTCGTTTAAAATACGGAACAGTAAAAATCAATCTAAAAATATTGGACCAAACCATCGAAATTCTGAAAAAAAGCTTAATAATTAACGATATAGATGCTTTATACCAATGGCCATGCTAATGGCTTTTGTCAATGAGCAGTCAATCAAATCAAAATACTATAATCTTCGCAAATATATGGTAATTTTAATTCAGTTGTTCCACTTTATAATGAATTAAGAAGAGTGACAGCTTTGTTGGTATAAAAAATTGCCTGAAAGTTATATTGAAAAAAAAATAAACCGAACAACTATTCGATGCATTTGATGTTTGGAAATGCAACATTGCAATAACTTGGAAGGTCTTTTAAATGAGATGACAAATTCCATTGGAATGCTCGATGATTTCGATAAAAATCAATGGCTTAACGCCGATTCTTGAAAGACCAACCCGCAAAATTGGAAAAATTTTACAAAATTGATTCATAGATTTACTTCTGGAATATATCTTTTTATTAAATTCAAAATATCAACAACCTTTTCTTTATAATCTGTACAATCAGAAAATTCTAATGAAAAAAGTTTATCGCGAAGCTCGTATTTTGGCAATGGTATATCATAATCAAACATTTTTCGCAAATATTTTAAAAATTCGCTTTTAAGAGAATAATCTGAAAGAAGCTCTTGGCCCTTTTCCAAAACTCCTTTTGCCTCCTGCTCGATTTTTCTAAGCTCGCTTGGATCAAATCTGTAATAAATATAGCGAGCACGCAAATCAGCTAAAATCGATCTACAAACTTCTCGTAAATCGTTACGTATATTTGGATTTATTTCCACCATTTTTCTTGGTCTTTCTGCTTCTTTTCTAACAATTAAAAATGGTAAATAGCCCGTTTCAATCACAATTGGTTCGTTGGGATTGTCTGTTATTGCAAGTGCAGGAAAACAGTTATATAAAAGCAATAGTTTTTCCATTAATTTTGGCTTATCATCGAAAATAATTTTCATGCCAACAAAATCCTGGCCATCGAAATGAAATTGTGAACCGATTACTTGTGCCCTCGGAAGACCAAGTTTAGTTTTTGCAAAAAATTTAACTGCAAGATCCGGCCCAGCCGAAATAACAAATGAAAAATATCCCATTTTTGCAAGTAAGTCAAAGGTTTCGAATGCATACATAACCGGCACGGTTGCTGCAGCGGCCTGCCAACAGCTTTTATAATATTGCAAATATGTCAATTCGGCGGTGCATAAAATCTCTTCGATGGATTTGCAGAGTTCTTGCCGTCTTTTTAGATTAGTTATTTCTATTTCTTTGGCATATCCACATATTTCTTCAAATTTTTGTTCTATTTTTCTATTTTCCTTTGCCATGTATAACAAAAAATTCTCTGTTAAAGTTCGTGATGTGGGAGAATTTAGAACACCATCCAAATCAAATACAACCGCCTTAAGTCCCAAAATTTTATCTAGTTGAGTTATTTCTGGACATGCTATGGCTGGTTTAAAATATTTTTGATGATAAGACCATATAAAATCAAAATAATCATCCATAATTATCTATTTAAAAAACCAAAAAAATAAATATGGTTTTAGAAGAATTGCTTTCTTCGCCCGAACTGCTTACTTTTATATTACCATTTTTACTTGTTTTTTCAGTTTTTTTTGCTGTGCTTACTATGATTAAACTGTTTGATAAAAGGATTAACATAATTCTTTCACTCTGCCTAACGCTTATTGCATGGTATGGTGGTGCATTTACCTTCATTGCAACGTGGCTAGCACGATCAATAGCATATTTTACCTTAGTCATTTTTTCCATAGTATTTATTTTGGGTGGGCTGTTTTGGGCAGCCGGCAAAACGAAAAAAATGTATTATAAACATCTATCACCTGAAAAGAAAGAGAAATTGCTAAAAAGGTTAGAAAAATTGCGAAAGAAAAGAAAGAAATATATGGAAGAATATGAAAAAGCAGAGGAACAAGGCGATACAGCAAAAATGTCAACTTACGCCAGATTAATTGATGAGATAGATAATGAAATAAGGAAAATTAAAATTGCACTTGGTCCTTTGTAAATTTAAATCTTTAACAAAGAAATTATTATTGAGCGAAATGGGTCCGTTTGAGGCTTTAGCGCAAAAACTTATCGAGCTGCATTTCCACGATTTTTTACTTCCAGCTCTAATTACTGCAACAATTCTTTATGGCTTACTACGCAAAACGAAAATTCTCGGCGATTCCCCGGTAATAAATGGTGTTCTGTCACTATCAATCGCCTTTCTCATATTTATTTTTCCACAAATTACAGGAATTGCGCTTGGTGGTCCTCTGGCAAGTTTCTTTACACAGGCCATGGTTTGGATATTGATTATACTTGTGGGTATACTACTTGCAAGTTTCTTCTATCCAAATCTAACAAAAATGCTAACTGAGCTCTTTACACGAAGAACAACGTTTTATATAATGATAGCACTTGGTATTGCACTTTTTATAACTAGCGGTTTATTAACTGCTATGATTGGGGGAGTTAGATTGGGTGCACGTGCACCTTCCAATGAAACCGCTGCTCCGACAACCACACACATTGATATAATTATAATGGCTGTCGGATTAATATTATTTATAATACTAATAATGATTGCAAGTGCTATTGGAAGAGGTGAAATGTGACATCGCCATTTGAAATTGTGATTTTAAGATTGAAAGATCTTGGATTTTTCCAGTTTTTCCTACCATTTATACTCACTGGAACGATTTTTTACGGCCTTTTAAGAAAAAGCAAATTGTTTGGTGAGCCTGAAAAAAACATTGCTATTAATGCAGTTATATCTTTTATAGCTGCATTTATGGTATGGTCGGCACCAATCATAACTGGTGTGGATATGCAAGCACAAATGGCCAGATTCTTTATGCAGGGACTAATAGCCATGCTTGTTCCACTATTAGGAATATTGGTTATAGGAATGTTTTTGCCGGAAGGTGCAACAGCTAAGCTCGAGGAGGCATTTAAAGGTAGAGCAAGATTGGCACTTGTAGTGATTGTTATATCTGTTTTCATTGGAATTCTGTTTTCCTCTGGATTGGGAAGCTTTTTCTTTCCTTCAGGAATTTCTATAGGTGTTGGTATTGGTAGTGAATGGATATTGCTGATTGGAATGATTATTTTATTTGTATTAACAGTTTTTGCAATAAGATGATATTATGGGTATAGCGGAATTGATACTTGCAGGAAAAGAACTTGGGATTTTTCAGTTTTACATACCTTTTATGGTCATGTTTGCCATACTTTACGGTCTTCTTAACAAAACGAAAATTTTTGGTGAAGAAAAAAAAGCAAAAACGATAAATTTGATAATTTCAATCGGCATTTCACTATTTCTTATGCAGTATGCATTAGCTGCGCCATTGGCAAATTTCTTTGCACAATTTACAGGATCGATATTTGCAATTTTAATAGGCATTCTCGGCTTTCTTATGGTAACATATCTACTTCTTGCACTGGTCGGTGGTAAGCTACCGGAACCAGAAAAATATGTAAAATATCTTGTGCTAACTGGAATTATACTATCTGTAGCTGCTTTTATATCAAGTGGTGGCGCTGTTATATTTCCAGGTATTTCGATAAGCAATTTTCCACAAACATTGCCATCAGTAGGTGGCTTAAGCAGTGGTGATATTGCTATAATACTAATGATTATTTTTGCTATAATTGTAATTTACTGGCTAACAAAAGGTGAGGAAGGGAAAAAAATTGAATATGTGGGTGTTCCTATTAGAACCTAAAGTTTATATTGTTCCAGTTCTGCTTTGTAGGAATCAAGTTGTTTCTGTAGTGGAAGCATTTTAAGTAAAATTATATTTTGTATCAAACTGACAAGCGCAGCTTTATATGCTTTAACTATCGGCTCAATTTTTCGCAAATATTTGTAACCTATAGTTTGGAGATCTGAATCTGCATTTTCTATTTTTTCATTTATTTTATCATAACATTCCTTAAGCCGTAAATAAGTGGCTTTAGCCGCATCTTCAAATGTTGCATTTGGTTTTCTTTTTACTACCTCGCCGAGATTTATTCCAGTAACCATTATATTGTATAACTCTTGGTGCAGATGACCAAGCTCAATTAGGAAATCACTTGCACTCTCTAAATATTTTTGCCCTTCATTAAATATTGTGACTGGATCTTCCATTTTTATCATTTAATAGCTACGAGAAAAAGTATTTAAATTTTACTTAAAAATTCTTTTTCCGTAAAATGCAAAATACCTGGAATAATTATGACTGCCGGTATCTCATACTTTTTCTTTAATATGTCCTCCACTTTTGCATAATCAATAATCGGGTTTTCGCTTCCCGCTTTTGCAAAAACAACTATCTCTGTGTCTTTTTTAAAAATTCCTTCCTTTCGTTGATCTTCTAGATTGAGCAAAATCTCTATAGCTTCTTTCACATCCATTGCTCTTTGCTCTAATATATCAAGTAGACAAAGCGTATGTAAACCATGTGACCGATTTATTTTTATAATTTCATAGATCGATTCGGGCAGTTTACCTTTTGTTCGATCAGGAAATGGTATGGTTACACAAGAGCCAAATCGATATATATGTAGGCCTGTTTCGCAGATTGCAGAAATTATTGACGAATTATGAATAACTTTTGTTTTCACACCATTTTTCTTTGCCTGTTGCAGTAGAGATGAGTGCACTGTTGCAATTAAAGGGTCGCCAGGAACAAAAATTGCTATATCTTTTACCTTTGCTCTATCTACAATTTGTGCAGAATTTTCTTCCAAATCCTTTCTTTGTAAAATCTTGATTTCTTTACCAACAATTTTTTCCAAATTTTTCAGGTTTCCATGCCACTTGCTGGTATACAATTCGATGAATACTTCATCTGCATTTTTTGCTGCATCAATTCCGCGTAAACTTAGATCTTTTTCATCATAGAGTCCAAGGCCAATTAGTGTTAGCATCAAAACACCCTTGCCATTTTTGCTAGCTCATTAGCATTTTTCGCTCTGTCCTTTAAATCAATCTTTAAGTATGCCGCTTTTCCTCCATATACTTTTGTGGAAGATATGGTTAAAATTTTTCCATTATGGCTAACCGCCACACCTGCACTTGGCGGTTGATGACTTCGTATCAATGTTTTAATTCCCAAATTGTTTAAAACTTTTTTTGTAATTCGTGCGCCAAAAATTTTTCCAGCACCACGTGGAGAAGCCGTATAACTAAAGGATTTTCCTGGATCACTCCAAAGTATTTCCTCTGCATATTTTTCAATTTCATCCAAAAATTTTAACTTGACCGGAAGACCACCATGCAAAAATAAATATTTATTCGGTACAACAGCAGCTAAATAAAAATAATTCCACAACTCCTTTAGTAGCTGGTAAATCTTTTCTCCATCTTTTCCAAATCTGGCTACCAATTGAAGCGGCAGATTGTGTGGCCAAACCTCTAAACCAGGCAAAAACTCGTGATTGCCTCTTAACAGTATAACGCGATTTGGAAATTCTTTTTTAAGGCTCAAAATTACATAGTAAATTTCTGCAGAATTCACACCTCTGTCACCATAGTCGCCAAGAAAAATTATGCTGGATTTGCTGCTTGCAAAATTGCTATCTTTTAAAATAAAACTTAGACTTTCCAAATCTCCGTGCAAATCGCCTACAACAATTACCTCTTCACAATCCAATTGCAATATGCTGCTTTTCTTCTCTTTTTTTACAATTTGCAAAACAGAATTTGCTAATTCGATCATTTCGTTAGCAGTTGCAACCTTAGCATTCGCAATTAATTTTTCTAGGGCCATATGTAAAAATTGTTTGCATATAAGTAAATATTCAGCTTATTACAAAAATTACTCAAAGCCAAGTATAACATAGAATTTTCTTGGCTTCATATTGGGAATCTTTCTGCTATATTAGTTTAAAAAAAATAATAGAAATCATGAGGATGAGGAATTTGAAAGAAATTCTTAAGGACAGTTTGACTGAAAAGGAGTTGTGCAGTGTTCCAAGTTCTTTTGATATAATTGGTTCAAAACAAAAGGCTGTAGCTATAGTTGAAATTCCAGAAGAACTAAAGAAAAAGCAACTATTGATCGCAAATGCCATAATGCATTTGCATAAAAATGTTAAATCTGTATTAGCAAAGGTTTCGGCGAGAAAAGGTGAACTAAGATTGCGGGAATATGAACTAATAGCTGGCAATAGTGACACTGAAGTTGTTCACAAAGAATATGGTTATTTGTTAAAACTTGATCCCCAGAAAGTTTATTTCTCTCCAAGAGAAGGAATGGAAAGACAAAGAATTGCGCAACAGGTAAAAGCTGGTGAAAAAATTTTAGTTATGTTTTCTGGCTGTGCGCCATATGCGATTGCAATAGCAAAAAAACAGCCAGATGTGGATAAAATATATTGCATAGAGTTAAATCCTGATGCTCACAAATATGCACAAGAAAATGTACGAATTAACAAATTATCACATAAAATAATTTTGATTTGCGGAGATGTGAAAAATGAGTGTAAAAAATTGGAAGAAAAATTCGATAGAATTGTTATGCCTCTGCCTTTTGGCTCGGAAAGTTTTTTAAATGTTGCTATCGCTTGCTTAAAGACTGGAGGAATAATTCATTTTTACAATTGGGGTAAAGAACCGGATGTATTTCAAAATGCAATTACGTGTATAGAGAAAAATGTAAAAAAATATAAAATTTTAGATAAGAGAATTGTATTGCCTTATGGCCCAAGAAAGTATAAAGTTTGTATAGATTTTGTGCCGCAGGGGTAGCCAAGCCTGGTCAAAGGCGTGAGGTTCAGAACAAAAGTGAAATGCCTCATGGCTTAGTGCCTTCGTGGGTTCAAATCCCACCCCCTGCATCGAAAAGTTTAAAAAGGAAACACATTAAAAATCAGGATTTAAAGATTTTGGTTGTCTTTATATAGTCTTAATATTTTATTTTAAACTTGTGAAAAAAATGGCAAGAAAGAAAAAGAAGGAAGAAGTTCAAGAAGAAGAGTCCGCTTAACATTGCCATTTCTTTTTTTTATTTTTTAAGAAATTATAATTATGACACTTGGAGGTATTTGCCAGTCCTGTAAGCAATATTCGCTTGGTTTATATACTTGTAAAGCGTGTGGCAGTAGATGTTGCCCAAATTGCATTGATCCTAAAACTGGATTTTGTAAATTGTGTGGCGGTGTTAAAAAATTTAACGTTTTTTGATTTTGTAGGATTTTATATATGAAATGATATCGGACGTTATTCTATCTTTCAATTTTCTATATTCATCGTAAATTTTAGATTTTGCTGTAATTTTTGAACAATAATTATAAAAACTAGAACAATAATTATAAAAACTATCTATTTGCATCCTTAAATTATAGTAATTTTCAATCATAGTCTTTGGCTCAACCTTTGAAATCATGCAATTATAAAAAAAATCGACAAAAACCATTATCTGCTCCATTTTACTTTCAATATATTTGGATTGTGCCATCTTCATAATGGAATTTAAGCAGGATTGAACAACTTTCTTCGATTCTTTTATTTTTTTCTCATGCATTTTGCAACCTAAAAATTCATTAAACTATTGATTAGTTTTTGTGTTGCTTCTTGTGTTGCTTGATCTGTAGGTTTAACTATTTCTGAAATAATTCGCTCTATTGCTTTTCTTTTCTCTTCTTCGCCAATAGAAATTATCGCCTTAAATGGTTCTTCAATTTTTCCAAGAATTCTTTTGATTTCGTCCAAATCTTTTTTTAATTCAATTATTGCACACCAAAGTTGCGCCAACTCTTTTTTATCTGCATTTAAATATGCCCCTCGATGTTTGTTTGTTAGATCAAAAACGTTTGCCAAAATTTCTCTTGCATCATTACTTAAAAAATTTTTCCAATCTCTTTTCTGCGCAAATATGTTGCAAATCATACACTCTAATATGAAGTTAAATTTTAAATTTTTATCTAGAAAAGCTTTTAAAGAAAAAAAGTATATAAGGGTAAAATGAAAACTGAAGATTTTGTTGTATTAGATTATGTTGGAAAATTGAAAGATAGAGGAGAAATTTTTTGACATACTAAAGAGGATTTGGCAAATGAAAAGGGAATAATCCATACGATATGGTCCGATAACAGTTATAGTGCTGGATTTGTTTTAAAAGTAATTGATGAAAATTTGAAAAAAATGAAGGTTTGGGGAGTGTTGCCCAAAGATGGTTTTTGACAAAGAAATGAAGAATTGGTTAAGCTAATTCCAATCACGTATTTTGGAAATTGCGATATAAAGCCTGGATTTTGTTCGCATAGAAATAATGGAAGAGTTGTAAGCATAAGTGGAGGACGTGTAAAAGTTAACTTCAACCATCCATTGGCTGGCAAAGTGCTTGATAATAAAAGAAGAAGTTAAGGATCCGTTAGAAAAAGTAAAATCGATTATTTACTATTTTTCTGGTGTTGACAAAAATGATATTGACATATATGTTTGAAATAAAAGAATTTATGTTTTAATTTAAATTTAGATTATTATGGGAGTTAAACAAATTACTGAAAAATCTGTTAAATTTACAGAAATTGATGAGGAACTAAGAAGTATATTGGAAAGTAAGAAAACAAGAATTAAAGTTGTAGGTTGTGGTGGTGCAGGAAATAATACCATTACACGTCTTATGCAGGTTGGCATAACTGGTGCTGAAACTATAGCTGTGAATACAGATGCTATGGATTTGCTTTATACAGATGCCGACAAGAAAATTTTAATTGGGAAAGAATTGACTGGTGGCCTTGGTGCTGGAGCCGATCCAAACATTGGTATGGAAGCAGCAAAAGAAACAAAAGATGAACTTAAAAAAGCATTATCTGGAGCTGATATGGTTTTTATAACATGTGGTCTTGGCGGCGGCACTGGAACTGGTGCTTCTCCTGTTGTTGCTGACATAGCTAAAAAAATTGGTGCATTAACAGTTGCAGTAGTAACCTTACCATTCAAAATGGAAGGAAAACAAAGAATGGCAAATGCGTATGAAGGATTGAAAAATCTGGAAAGTATAGTTGATACGCTAATAGTAATTCCTAATGATAAATTATTGGAAATTATTCCTGACGTTTCTATTGTAACAGCTTTTAAAATTTGTGATGAAATACTTGTTAATGCAGTAAAGGGTGTGACTGAATTGGTTACACGCCCCGGTTTGGTAAATTTAGATTTTGCTGATATAAGGGCTGTAATGCGTGATGGTGGCGTTGCGATGATTGGAATGGGAGAAAGTAACACTGAAAACAGGGCATATGAATCTGTGGAAAAGGCACTTAATAATCCTTTACTAACAGTTGATATAAGTGATGCAAAAAATGCATTGATAAATATCACTGGAGGGCCAGATATAACAATAAGAGAAGCACAACAAATTGTCGAAGTTGTTTCTACAAAATTAAACCCAGACTCAAAAATTATTTGGGGTGCTATAGTGGATAGAGACCTCGGTGATACTATTCGAACTCTACTTATAGTAACAGGTGTTAAGTCACCACAGATTTTTGGCCCAGAGCGGCCTTGGAGCAAAGAAAGGAAAAAAGATATAGAGAAAATACTTGGCGTGGACTTCGTTGAGTAAAATGAAACTGAAAATCAGAGAAAAATTAGATAAATATATAAGAATTTTGAAAATAGCTCGAAAACCAGATAAAAGTGAATTTTTAGATACAACAAAAGTTTGTATTATCGGTTCTTTGATAATTGGCATTATTGGTTTTATTTTTTATTTAATTTCAATTTGGATAGGCTGATTTCATGATTTATACAGTGAAAACTGTTGTTGGTAGAGAGAAAATTGTTTTGGATTCAATTGCTGGAAAAGCTAAAATGGGTGGCCTTAATATAAAAGCACTTATGCATCCTGAGGAAATTAAAGGCTACATTTTTGTAGAGGGTGATTTAAGGGATATAGAAAAAGCAGCTCAAGCAATTCCGCATGTTCGTGGAATTATAAAGAAACCTATAGAAATAAAAGAACTGCAGAATTTTCTGCAACCAAGGGGAGTTGAGATTGAATTGAATGTTGGTGATTTGGTTGAGGTTGTTGGTGGACCGTTCAAAGGTATAAAAGGTAAAGTCACAAGATATGATAAAATAAAACGTGAATTAGTTATTGAGCCATTAGAAATTGCTGTTCCTATACCAATTACATTAAGTGTGGAATTTGTAAAAATATTGGAAAAGGCAAAGAAATAGTGGGATTGTATGAAAAAAGAAATTATTGAAATTTTAGTGGAAGGTGGTAAAGCGGCGCCCGGTCCAACAACTGCTCCACGTCTATCCATGCTAAAATTAAATGTTGGAGAGATTTTTAAACAAATAAATGAAAAAACCAAGGAGTATGCAGGAATGCAAGTTCCTGTAAAAATTGAAATTGATTCAGAAACAAAAGAATATAAAATTTTAATTGGCACACCTCCTGTTTCTAGTTTGATAAAAAAAGAATTGGGAATAGAAAAAGCTGCGGCAGCAAAAACATCACCTCCTGAACAAACAGAAAGTAAGATCGAAAAGGATACAAAAAAAGAGAAAAAAGTGGAGGAGACCGTGCTTGGCGATTTGAAATTTGAACAAGTAGTAAAAATTGCTAAACTCAAAATGAGTGATTTACTTGCAAAAGATCTAAAGGCAGCTGTAAAAATGGTACTTGGGACAGCAAATTCTATGTATGGTATTTTGGTTGAAGGAAAAAGACCAAAAGAAATTGCAAAAGAAGTTGATGAAGGAAAATGGGATGATAAACTAAAATAATCTTTTTATATTCTAAATTGCAAAAGAAACTTAACTGCTTAGGCAGGAGGTCTTATGACCGAGAAAATTTTAGATGCAATAAAAGAATTAAGGCAGACGTCGAAAAAAAGAAATTTTGTTCAAACTTTTGATTTAATTATCAATTTAAAAGAAATTGACATAAAAAAACCAGAAAACAAGTTTTCTGAAGACATTATATTACCTAATGGAAGAGGAAAGGAAGCAAGTGTTGTTATATTTTCAGATACGATAAAGAATAGTAATTTGAATATTTTAACTACGGATGATATAAATTCTTTGGCAAAAAATAAGCGCGCAATTAAAAAACTTGTAAAAAAAACTGATTTTTTCTTAGCAGAGCCAAAACTTATGCCATTAATAGGAAAGGTTTTTGGTGTTTATCTTGCACCTAGAGGAAAAATGCCAAAAATATTAACTGGCGATGCTCAAAAAACTGTGGAAAATTATAAAAAGAGTGTAAGAATTTTTATAAAAAATGCACCTGTTATACAGTGTATGGTTGGAAATGAGAGTATGGCTGATGAAAAGATTGCAGAAAATATCGAAACTGTGCTTAAATTTTTGGAAACAAAATTGCCAAAAGGGAAGAAAAATATTAAGGAAGTTTTGTTAAAACTGACTATGTCCAAGCCCGTAAAAATAGAGGTGTGAGAAATGGTAAAAGAAGAGAAAATAAAGCAGGCTCAGGAATTGTCTAAAAAAATAGATTCATTCCAAACAATCGGAATTATAGATATGTTTAAATTGCCATCAAAACAGCTTCAAAAAATAAGAAAAGAATTGCGGGGTGTGGCAGAAATAAAAATGGTTAAAAAATCAATTCTTCTTCATGCTATTAGACAATCAAAAAAAGATGGTATAAATGAATTGGAAAAATTTATTCCTTCACAACCATCGCTTATTTTTTCTTCGCTAGAACCTTTTAAACTCTATTCAATTGTGAACAAGTTAAGAACTCCTACATTTATTAAAGAAGGTGATATTGCCGAAGAAGATATAGAAATAAAGGCCGGTCCAACGAATCTTTTGCCTGGACCTGTAATTAGCGAACTAACAAAGGCAGGCATCCCTGTTGGGGTTGAAGAGGGAAAGATTGCTGTTAAAAAAGATATTGTAGTGGCAAAAAAAGGTGATAAAATTTCTAAGGAGCTTGCTGACGCACTCAAAAAACTAAAAGTTCAACCTGTTAAAATCGGTCTTAACATTGTAGCAATTTATGATGGAAAAATTTATCAAAAGGATGTTTTGAAATTGATTGATGAATATCCGAAAATGATTAAAACTGCTTATAGTCATTGTTTAAATCTTTCTGTTGCAATTTGTTATCCTACAAAAGAAAATATTCGATACTTAATAACTAAATGCTTTAATAGCGCTAAAGTATTAGAAAGTAATGTGGGGGTGAAATAATGGAGTATGTGTACAGTGCACTTTTACTTCACGCAGCAAAACAACCGATAACTGAAGAAAACATAAAAAAGATTTTGGAAGCTGCAGGAATACAGGTTGATGAAGCAAAAGTAAAGGCTCTTGTTTCAAGTCTGGAAGGTGTAAATATAGATGAAGTTATACAGCAAGCGGCTGTTGCGCCAAAGGTTGAGGAAAAGAAAGAAGAAAAGAAAGAAGAAGGTAAAAAAGCAGAAGAAGCTGTAGCTGGTTTAAGTGCACTTTTTGGTTAAATGGTAGTAATATGCAGAAATTAATGGAATTGGCCAACAAAATAAAAGATGTTAAATTGAGGAGAAAAGTAATCGAGTTTATTAAAGACCCGAGCCTCTCACATAAAGATTTTAAAAAATATCCTAGAATGTCAATAGATGAAGCGAAATGCCTTTTTAGTTTAGGTTCTGGCAACATAACTGCAGAAAGAGATATTTTAAATCATTCAATTGCATTAGCCGATTTGTGCTTAAAAGTAGCAGATGTTTTAGAAAAAAATTATAATATTTCAGTTAATCGTGATCATTTGCTTGCTGCAGCACTAGTTCATGATATTGTAAAAATTTATGAGTGGAAAAAAACAAAGGGTAATATAGAACATACAGGTATTCTACTTGACCACTCAATGCTAGGTGTGGCAGAATTATACAGAAGGGAATTTCCGGAAAAAGTAATTCATATTGTTGCGAGCCATTTTGGCGAAAGTGGTCCTACACCACCAAGAAATATTGAAGCGCTGGTTTTTCATTATTGCGATACATTACTATCTCTGATAGAATTTCATCGAGGCGCCAAGCCAACTCCGCAATCTATCCAACTTTTTTTAATTGACAAAGAATTTGTAAAAAAACTGAGTGATGAAACTGAAAAATAAGTATGAAAAATATATGGAAAAAATAATCGAACCTGCTGTAAAATTTATGAAAAATATTAGCGGCAAGGCTTTGATTGTGATTGATGACGATTCTGATGGCTGTTGCTCTGGAGCAATAATCGCATTAATTATTAAAAAATTGTATAATTACGTTCCAAAATTTTTTTCTACAGAAATTGATGAGCCTTCTTTAACAAAAAAAGTTGTGGATGAAATAAAAAAAGAAAAACCAGATTATATAATTTTTTGCGATATACCATCAATTCCATTGCAATTTATCGATGAACTTAAAAAAATTAGCAAAATTTTGATAATCGATCATCATTCGGTTGTGAATTATAAAACAAGTTATTGCAATCCGAAAATTTATATCAATGCATTTATTCCGACAAGCTATATTGCATATAGAATTTACAAAAAAATTTTAAATACAAATGATGTTTGTTGGATCGCTGGTATTGGTGTTTTGGGAGATTATGGTGTGCAAAATTGTAAAGATCTTTTTAGTGAAATAAAAAGCAGATACTATGATCTTATAAATAAAGCAGCTTTTGATAATGTAAGTTTATATGAAAAATCTAAGCTTGGAATTCTTGCAAAAATGACTGACGCAGCAAAAATAATTAAAGGCAAACGCGGGGTAGAATTCGTTTCGAAAATTTTAGTAGAAAATGGGTTTGATGAAATTTTGAATGGTAGGACAAAAGATACAAAAAAAATTTTAAAATGGTATAATTTGCTTAAAAAGGAATTTGAAAAAACAGTTAATGACTTTAGAAGAAATCACAAAAGCTATGGAAAGATTGTGTTTTATGAAATTAAATCAAAATATAAGATAAAAGGAAGTTTTGGTGCATATGTGGAAAAATTTTTTGATGATAAAATAATTGTTATTTGTCAGACATTTGGAAAAAAAATAGGATTTAGCCTCCGAAAAGGGAAAAAACTTAAAACCGATTTGAGTATATTTGCAAAAAAAATTATAAAGGGTATTCCTGGGGGGATTGCTGGCGGCCATGCAGAAGCTGCGGCTGGAAAAATAAATAAAAAATATTACAAAAAATTTTTAGAAAATTTGGTTAAAATGGCAAAATAAAGCAATTTTTTCCTTTTTTTATCGTTTTCGCTTAATTTTTCTCTCCTTTCAAAAAAATAGCGGAAGTGAGGTGCTAGTAAAAAAAGGTATTTTTTAATCTTCAATTTATTTTTGATTGAAATGGAATGTATAAGATGCAGGTCAAAAAGAATTTTAAAATTTGTTGATTTTTTTGGTCAAAAAAGGATTTTTTGTAGAAGTTGCGGTGGAAGCTTTTTAGACATGCCTACAAATTTTACACAATTCAATAAAGAAATATATCAAAAACTACATTTTCATAGGTAGTTATGAAAGAAATAAAAGGGTTATATATATCATTAATAGAAGATAGAAAAATGCTCAAATGGAGAGTAAATTTTATAAAAGAAAACCATATTTATGGTTTCATTAAACCTTTTAAAAGGATTTGTTAATTTAATATGATGGAAAGAGAAAAAATTATTTTTATTGACATAGAAACAACATCGCTTTTTAGCTCGAATGGAACTATAGTTTGTATTGGACTTTTTGATCCAGAAAATTTTACTGAGCCTTCTGTCTATTTCGTTCGCAACCCAAGCGAAGAAAAAAATGCACTTGGATGGATGAAATCAAAAATTATTGAACATGGTTATAATGCCATTTGTGGATGGAATATAAAAAAATTTGACATTCCATTTATTGTTGGCCGTGCACTCAAATTAGACATCGACTTTTCTGAACTTAATAATCTAATACCAATAGATTTGATGGAAATTTGCAAAAATATTTTCCGATTGCATTCATATAGACAGGAAGATGTTTGTAAATGGCTTGGAATTTCTAATACAAATAATATTAGTGGTTGGATGATAGATGACATTTACCATAAAGCATTAACTGGCGATAAGGAAGCAGAAGAAAAAATCAAATTACGTTGCCAACACGATCTCACAAATCTTTATAAAATTTTTCAAAAAATTAAACCTTATTTACGACTTCAGTTTTAAAACAACAAAAAGATGTCCTTTTTCGTATGGATCGAGTTCAACTTTATCTAAAATTGTAAAATTCTTTTCCAATTTTTCCAAACATTCAGAATAAATTTCCTTTGGCGGGCGCGTTACATCGATTGATTGGGATTTTATTGCAATCATTGCATATCCATTTGGCTTAAGAAACTTTTTCGCATTTCTTTCTAAAATTTCAATTTGATCTGGTGAAGCCACATCTTCATATATCAAATCGACTTTATCTAAAATCATATTTTCATATTTTTCTGGCATCCTTGCATCTGCAAGAATTGGAATTATATTTCCTCTTTTTTCAGCGACTGGTATCAGTTCACGCAAAACTCTTTCACTTATTTCTACACCATATATTATTCCTTCCCTACCGATAATATCAGAAAAAAAACTTGCTGTCTTACCAGAAGCTATTCCAAGATATAAAATTTTATCCCCTGCTTTCATCGGAAATTTTTTTAATTTTTTCATAAATGCGGCACATGGTTTTGAGGTCCAGGGGTCCCAAACTCGATACTCTTTTTTATCAGCTTTTATCAATTCTTCGTTTGCACTTTTATATCCTGGTATAAGGTTTGGTGTAACAATTTTTTTTCCAATTTTAAAAATATTATAAAAGTTTTTGAATGGCTTGACTTCCATACAATCATTTTTTTGAACTCAAAATTTCTTTTATTCTTTCCTCTAATTCTTTTTTCAGTTTTTCACCTTTGTATTCTTTTGAATAGAAATCGATTTTTGCTGCCATCGAAAGCTTTAGCGCAAGTGCACGTGCTATACGGCCTTTAAGTTTTTCTGGTGCTTGCTGTACCAAAGGATGTATAGCTAAAATTCCAAAACGTGGTGTTTTTCCTTTTCCATGCAAAAATCTGAAAAGTGCCTTTTCCGCGCCTATTAGTTGTATAAATGATGATGGTGATTTTGCTAATTTTTCAATTCCACCTGCCTTAGCAATTAACTTTGCGGCAATTGCGGGCGTTGCTAATGTACTCAAATTTGGCGCAACCTCCTTCAATAATTTTTCCAGATAGTTTGAAAATGTATCTCTCAAATTATATAATTGAATTATCTCCCTCGCAAATGATTGTGCGACTCTAATATCCTCTGGAGTAAAGTTTGCACCCATACTTTTTGCTGCAATATCCTTAAGTTCTGGTTCATCGATTCTTTCACGTGAACCAAATTTTTCGACTATTTTTGCATATTTTTTATGATCTTTAACTATTCTATCCATTTCTGGAAAATGGAGTGAATAAAATTCCCTCAATCTTTCGGCAAAAATGTTTATAGACTTATCCAATTCCTCTATGGCACCATTAATTTGAATTATTAAATTATCACGACCTATGGCCTGCCTAATTTTTATCTTTGTAAGTTCAATGTTAACCTTTGTTAATAAATTATTAAATTCGGTCTGATCCTTTACAATTTTTTTCTTAATCGCTATATCTCTCAAATTTTCCTTTACAAATTGTTCTGCTTTATTTCCAGGTTCAACAATCCTTGCACCCTCCTTTCTTACACTATAAACAAATTCGTTATATTTCCTTTTCCATAACTCCTTTTGTATTTGTTTTTCCTCATCTATAATTTTGAACTCTGATTCCACTAATTTTTTTGCGATCTTAACAGGATCTTTGGGAAATGGCTTAACCAAAATAATTTGATTGTGTTCATCAACACCAAAGCAACCAACAAATGTTGTAACTATATATGCTCGCATAGTTTTTATTTTGTTTTGCTAAATTTAAATTAGGTGATTATAATCCGATACGTATTTTTACTCGGTATTTTAGCAATTTTAGTTGGAATGATATTGGTTATAGCAAGTGCTATTAATTCAAAAACAAAAGGCGGATTTATAGTTTGGATTGGTCCATTCCCAATAATTGGCGCGACCGATAAAAAAATGTTTTATACTGTAATTACATTGTCAATAATTTTTTTGATACTAATTCTGTTTTGGAAAAAAACATTTATTTAAAAAATTATATTCATTTTATGCTAAGAACAGTTTTGTTTTTCGGGTTGTTGACAGGTACTTTATTGATAATTGGTTTTCTTTTAGCTGGAATGGTTGGGATGTTATTTTTTCTGATTCTATCTTTTGTTATTAATTTTGCAATTTACTGGCATTCGGATAAAATTGTTTTAGGGATGTATAAAGCAAAAGAAGTTTCTGAAAATGAAGAACCGGAAATACATGAAATCGTAAAAAAACTTGCCAAAGAAGCAAAAATCCACAAACCAAAAATTTATTTGATCAAAACAAATGTTCCAAATGCTTTTGCATGCGGTAGAAGCCCTAAAAAAAGTGTTGTTGCACTAACTTCTGGTCTTATAAATGCTTTGAATAAGGATGAGATAGAAGGTGTAATAGCTCATGAAATTGCGCATATAAAGGCAAGAGACACATTGACATCTGTTGTTGCAGCAACGATCGCAGGTGCTATTTCCTATATTGCATATATTGCTTGGTGGAGTGTGTTGTCGGAGAATAGTAGAAGAAGTGTCAATATTCTTTTACTACCATTACTGATATTTGCGCCTATGGCCGCAACCTTGGTTAGGCTAGCCATTAGCAGAGAGAGAGAATATAAGGCGGATGAAAATGGTGCAATACTTTCTAAAAAACCTTTAAGCTTAGCTTCGGCTTTAGAAAAAATTTCTTTATATATAAAAAGAAGCCCGATGGAAGGCAATGCAGCAACCTCACATCTATTTATTGTTAACCCATTTCGATCCGACTCATTTTCTAATCTTTTTAACACACATCCAAGTGTTGAATTGCGCATAAAAAGATTGAAAGAATTAGCAGAAAAAATAAAAAGTTAATATAAACTAAATAATTAATCGGTGCGGTCTTGAAAGAAGGAAATATTGTTTTACTAATAGCAAAAGATGTTTCTTACTTAACTGAAATAAGAAAAGGTAAACTTCACACTCAAGATGGCATATTTGATTTAAATGAACTGAAAAAGAAAAGTTTTGGAGAAAAAATCAAGACTCATCTTAAAAAGGAATTTGTAATAGTTAAGCCGAATATCGTTGATATACTGGAAAAAAAAGCTAAACGATTGCCTCAAATCATTATGCCTAAAGATGTTGGCCTTATTATTGCATATACTGGTATATCACCAGACAGCTTAGTTGTCGATGCAGGTACCGGTTCTGGTTTTCTAGCTATATTTTTGGCTAATTATGTTAGATTGGGAAAAGTTGTTACCTATGAAAAAAATAAAAAATTTGCAAAAATAGCGAAAGAAAATATATCGCTTTCTGGATTAACAAATATAAAACTTAAACAAAAAGATATAATGAAAGGAATAGATGAAAAAAATGTTGACTTGATTACACTTGATATGAAAGATGCAGAAAAAGTTATTGGGCATGCTTACAAAGCGCTTAAACCAGGTGGTTGGCTCGTTGTTTATTCTCCATACATAGAACAGGTCATTTCTGTAGTGAAAGAAATTGAAAAGAAAAACTTTAGTAATGTAAAAACTATTGAGAATATGGTAAGAGAATGGCAGATTAAAGAAGGTGCACGTCCAAAAACAATTGGTATAATGCATACTGGTTGGCTAACATTCGCAAGGAAGGTTGGTTAGATGGAAAAGAAAAAAATACACAGTGAGGAAAAAATACCCGAACCGCTACCACCAGTAACACCTCAAATGGTTGAAAGCACACTTCGAATTTTGGAAGCAGAAGGGCTTGTTCACTATTTTGAAGGCAAAGCATATATTCCAACAGAATCTGGGTGGAAATTACTTGTCGAAATAAAGCCAGTAAAAGAAGAAATAATTGCCTATGGACATCCGAATATTGTTGCAGATCACACAACAACATTTGAAATTACTAAAGCTGCGGATATAAGAAAGGATGCAGATTGTATAATTGCAGTTAGGGCAAATAAGGGATGTAAAGATTTAAGTGCAGAATTTAAAAATGCATTGAAAGATGGGAAAAAAGTTGAAATAACTATTGAGGCTGAGGGTGTTGTAGATAAAGTAATTGCCTATGGTTCGCCTGCACTTAAGTTAACACATCCTGATGATATTGTTGTGAGAAAATCAGATTATATTGATAGTAGAACATTGGCCATCCTTGCTGATAAAGCTGCCTGTGAAATAAAACAGGAGCTAGTAGAAAAGTTGCGAAATCCAGATACAAAAATAAAAATAACCTTGGAAATAAAAACTTAAGGCGGGGTTGTAGTCTAACTTGGCTAGGACACCAGCCTCGGGTTTTGAAGGGAACGCTGGTGGTCTGGGTTCAAATCCCAGCAACCCCATTTTGCTTTTATTTTGAAAATGATAAATTCTATTGATTAATATGAAAAAATGTCTTGGAATTGAAAGTAGTGCACATACATTCAGTATTGGAATTATAAGTGATAATGGAGAAATATTTGCTGATGAAAGAAGTGTTTACCGACCACCATTAGGGATGGGTATAATTCCACACGAAGCTAAAGCCCATCATGAAAAAATAAAAGAAAAAATATTGGAAAATGCGCTTAAAAAAGCAAATATGGATATAAAAGATGTTGACATAATTGCTTACACAGTTGGTGCCGGTCTCCCACCATGTCTTTTAGTTGGAGCCAATTTTGCACTAAAATTGGCAAAAGAAAATAAGAAACCTGTTGTTAAAGTGTGCCATCAAATTGGTCATTTAGAAATTGGAAAACTAACCACAAAAGCAAAAGATCCTGTTTTTATTTATCTTTCCGGAGGGAATACACAGATTATTGCATTCGCTGGAGGAAGATACAGAATTTTCGGCGAAACGATGGATATTGCTATCGGAAATTGCTTGGATGTTGTTGCGCGAGAAATGGGACTGCCACATCCTGGCGGACCAGAAATAGAAAAACTGGCTAAAAAAGGAAAATACATTGAGTTGCCATATGTTGTAAAAGGTATGGACTTATCTTTTACTGGAATTCAAACCGCAGCGATAAATTTACTTAAAAAAGGTGTTCCGAAAGAGGATATTGCATATTCACTACAAGAAACGTGTTTTGCAATGTTAACAGAAGTTGCAGAAAGAGCGCTTGCGCATACTGGTAAAAATGAAATTTTGTTAGTTGGTGGTGTTGCTGCAAATAAAAGGTTGCAGGAGATGCTTGAAACAATGTGCAAAGAAAGGGGAGCGGTTTTTTATGTGGTTCCGGAAGAATATAGTGGTGATAACGGAGTAATGATTGCGTGGGCAGGACTAATTTCTTATCAAAATAACAAAATCATTAAATCAAAAGATAAGATTTTGCCAAAGTTACGAATTGATGAAATTGAGTGGTTTTTGTCTTAAATCATTTCTGATTCGCTTACTATAACAAAATCCCCGATGGATTTAACAGCACTAAAAGGTATAATTATTCTTCCCTTATCATCCTCTTTAATATTTAATTCCTTCAAATGTTTTGTTGGTTGTTCAACAATAATGTTTAAAAGCTCACCGCTCTCTGTTATAAATTCAATATTGTTAACAATTCCGAATTTTTTTCCCGTTTCTTCGCTAACAATTGGCTTGCCTATTACATCTGCTGCTCTTATTCTCATTTCTGCCATATTTATCTTATTATTATTTGATTTTATTTTATTTTTAACTTTTTTCCATATAATAATATGGTCAGATGTTTTATCGGAATTTTTGCACCCGAAAATATTAAAGAAAAAGTTGTCACACTGCAAAATGAATTAAAACATTTAATAAATAGCAAAATGGTTGAAAAAGAAAATTTACATATTTGTTTTTCTTTTCTTGGAGAAATTGAAGAAAGAGAAATAGAAAAAATTGCCAATACGATGGATGGAATAGCAAAGAACTATGAAAAATTTGATGTAAAAATTTCTGGAATCAAATTAATTCCAAGCGAAAAATATATACGTGTCATAGCGCTTGGTGTGATTGATGAAGACAAAATAAAAAATTTAAATAAAGAAATTAAGCAAAAAATTGGCGGTGATACCAAACCGCCACATTTAACACTTTGTAGGGTTAAAAGCATACCTGAAAAAAAGGCGTTTCTGGAAAAAATAAAAAAAATAGAATTGGATTTTGGCACCATGACCATTGATTCACTCTGTCTAGTAAAGAGTAAGCTAAGCAAGAGCGGCCCTATTTATTCGATAATTCACAGAAGTGCCTTAAGATGATTTTTCTTCGCTCTTTGGTTTGTACTGTTCTACCAACACCCTATCTCTTAGTGCCTTGAAAATTTCTTTCTTTGTCAACTCCTCGACCTCTTTCCCCTCTGGCGCACGAGCTATATAATCTATGTCTGCTACTTGAGTAAATTCTTTAATTATCAATTCCCCTCCTCTGTCACCATCAACGAAAAGTGTTGTTTCCTTTTCTGCGCAAAGATCAAGTAATGGTTTTGGGATTTTTATCCCATCTGTAGCGATCACGTTTCTTATGCCATTCTTAAGTAAATTAAGAACATCTGCTCGCCCCTCAACAATGATTATTTCATTTGCCTCAGGAATGTCTGGTCCACATAAAAGACCGCAATACTCTTTAGCTTGTGATGTCCTTATTGCTTCACGTATTTGTTCTGATAATGTTGCTGCAGATGGTAATTGTGTTTCAACTAGAGTCTGAAGAATATCTTTTGCTCTGTTTGCTATAAATTCACGTTTTTTCGATCGAACATCTGTAACAGAGGTGACTCTTATTTTTGAGCTACATGGCCCAATTCTTTCTATAGTTTCTAGAGCTGCTGCTATAAGTGCAGTTTCTGATGCATCCAAACTTGATGGAATTATTATTTTACCGGAACTTTTTCCATTTTCTGAATTTACTTCCACATCTATTCGTCCTATTCGGCCAGTACGCTGAAGTTCTCTTAAATCGAGTTCTGTACCAAGGAGTCCCTCAGTCTGGCCGAATATTGCACCAATTATGTCTGGTCTTTCGACCACTCCATCTGTTGAAAATTCTGCTTCGATTAAATATTTTACCGTAGACTGAGCTAATTTTACCATTAAAATCGACCTCCATTTTAATCAAAGATGAAAGTTCTTCAATTTTTTTTATTTTTAAATTTTTAAACTTTTGCCTTGTTAAAAAATTGATTTTGACACCGCGTGATTGTAAAAGTTTGGTTAAAGCACTAGCTTTTTTCTCCCCTTCATAATCAAAGTCGGTTAGGATAATCGCTTCTTTTCCGATCATTTCGGCCACTTGGTATATTTTCTTGCCAGATATATCGATAACATTTTTAAAACCAATTTTTTCTAAAACCCTTTTATCCTTTATTCCTTCTACTATGACAGTGGTTTCGCGTTCATTCTTTACTTCATTCTGCAATTTAATAAGTTGATTTAGATTGAACATAATTTTATACTATTTCATTTAATATATCTCTTTCTGTAATTATACCTTCTAGTTTAAATTTATTACTGACTATTAAAATGCCACCTACCCCTTTATCTTTCATAATTTTTACTATATTCGAAATGTCTGTATCCGGTGATGCTGTATAAACATCTTTTCGTACAACCAAATCTAATGTCTCATCGAGTGCATCATAGTTATAATCGTGTTGTTTTATAAAATGTAGCAAATCAAAAGATGTTACTATTCCGATCAAACGCCCATTTTCGACAACCGGCAATCTTCGAAATCGAACATTAACCATTGTCTTTAGGCAGTCGAATATGGAAAAATTTTGCGAAATACAAAATGGTTTTTTTGTCATTATATCTTTAGCTTTTACATTGAGTTTTATTTCTGAAAAATATTTGACTATGTCTTTTTCGCTCACCATTCCAACCAAATTTTTACTATTATCTAAAATCGGAAAACCGCCACGACGCGAAAATCGAAACTTTTGTAATACCGTCCCAATAGTGTCGGTATCGTTACAAAATATAACATCTCTAACCATAATGCTTTCCACTTTTTCTTTAAAATTCTGTTTCCTTAAATAGGCATCCAATATATCTGTTATAGTTAGTAATCCCTCGAAATGCCTATCTCTAGATATGATTGGTATTCGTCGGTGTTTTGATTCAACTATTTTTTCTGTAACTTCATCAATCGTATTATTAATTTTACAATAAATGGGCTTTAAATTTGCTATAGTTGTTATTTTACTATTTCTATTTAATCCAGAAATCTCTAATTCTATACTCATAATTCTGATTCCATCTCTTCTCTACAGGTTTCACATATCCATTGACCATTCTTAAATCTTAGATTCTCTGAAAAATGCCCACAATTTTCACAAATGCCTGAAGTTATTTCTTCTTTAATTATCGGCATTTCTTCTGATTTCATTCTTTGTTCTAATATATCCAGCATTTCCGGCGCCACAATTGCAATGTCTGTATATGATAATATACCAACCAACTTCCCATTTTTAATGACAGGTACTCTATGAATATTATTTTGTTTAAATTTAGCTGCAGCCGATGTTATTGTTTCATCAGGATCAACAAATATAAGTGGCTTGCTCATCACATCTTTAACTTTGACTTGGGTTGGTCGTAAATTTTTCGCCACCACTTTTCTTACTAAATCGCTTGATGTGAGAATGCCGACTGGATTTTTCTTTTTTGTTACAATAAGACAACCCTTTCGCATTTTCTTTAACATTATTGCTGCATCTTTAGCTGTTTTATTAACATCTATTGTAACGACTGGCGATGACATTATGTCCTTAACTTTTATTACCATGCCACCACGTAATATATTTTATTTCATTTCATTTAATATTTTTAATAAATTTATCCAGTGCCAAACCATCATCTTTTTCTATTATTTTTTGTGGTGGGAGAATTCGAATTTTTCCATAACCGAAATCAACGACAAGATAGAACGGAAATTTTTCAAACTGATTTTTCATATAACCATAATAATAAAGCCGATTTTTCTGTGTTGATTTTATTTGAAGTAAAATGCACTTTCCATTCTTTATACATATAAGATCGACATCACCGAGACTTCCGCCTGCTCTGACAACCTTCCATCCACTTTTTTCAAACATTGCCCGAATTTTCCTTTCTACCCTATAACCTTTTGCCTTTGATAGTGGCATATATAAAATTTAATTTAGAAAAATAATTAACGTGGTGATATGAAAATTTTGGCAATAAGTGATATCCACAATGATATAGATAATCTAATGAATTACATCGATAAAATTTCTATGATTGATTTTGATGTTATTGTTGCTATTGGCGATTTTATTGATATAAATATCCCCAAAGGTTTTAGTGGAATCGATATTGCACAAATAATTTTTGAGGAGTTTACCATACTTAAAAAACCTTTCTTATTTATTCCTGGAAATCTCGACAAAGAAATAATTGAATTTTTTGAAGAAAAAGGTGTAAGCCTTCATGGTAAAGGAATTGCTATCGGTGATGTTGGTTTTTATGGCTATGGTGGTGCAAGAACACCTTTTCATACTTCTCTTGAGCCAAGTGAAGATGAACTTGAAAGTGCTCTCCGAAAAGGATACGAAAAAGTAAAAGACTGTAAATTTAAAGTTCAAATAACACATATGCCTCCATTTAATACAAAACTCGACATGTTATATACAGGTGCACATGTTGGGTCAGAAATTATAAGGAAAATTATCGAAGAATTAAAACCGGATGTTGCGATCTCAGCGCATATACATGAAGCAAGGGGGGTTGATGAAATTGGTAAAACAAAAATCATTAATCCTGGCCGATTTCCAGAAGGATATTGTGGGATTATAACACTAGAAAGCGAAAATGTAGATGTGAAAATAATCAATTTAATATAAATTCTGAACTACACAAATTCATTTTAAAAACATAAAAATTATAAGAAATAATAGAATTTATCAAAGGTAATGCATATGAAATTTGAAGAGATGTTGAAATTTTGTGAAGAAAAGGATGATTTTTCAGATCAGATTACTTCATTGGCAGAAAAACTTGATTTTTTAGACATACAAATATTGAGAAAATTTTATATAACTGGTAAAGATTTTCCACACGATTGTCAACCATACTGCTTTCCCATTCTTTACCAAGAAATGAAAACAAACCGCCAAATCAAAATTGGCATGGAGGCGCTTCGTAAAAGATTAGATAATTTAGTTCGATGTGGATTTATTGCAAAAGTTAATAATTCCAATCCAACTGTTTACTTACCAATAAGGGATAAAGAAAAAATTGTAAGAGCAATTATAATGAAATTCTTCATTATAAATGGTATCAGCGGATTTCTATAAACATTCCGATTGATTTACAGATAGATAATTATTTTTGCAAACATTTCTTCAAACATGTTTATCATATTTTTGAAATGTTTCCGAACAAAAAATATGATGTTTCGTAATAAAAAATATATTTTTTCCTATATTTTAGTTACATAAACTACTTATAGAAAAGATCATAATAATTAAAAAGAATGAACAAAAAAATGTTTAAAGAAATATTAGAAAAACATTCGCCGTTTCCGTTAATTAAAGAAAAATATATCGATTATGTATCTGAAGATGAAGGTAAAGTTGTTGGTATTTTGGTAAAAGGAAGTCGTTCGAATATATACACCACCATCGGGGAGTTATTTTATTATAAAAAAATTTTTTCCCATCTATATGTTGCTGCACCATTGAATTTTGTAAAAAAACTGATATTACTTATAGAACACAACCCGCTTTATAATGATATTGGCTTTATAACAATTAACAATAATGCAGAAATAATTACGATAAAAAAACCACAATCAAAAGTTTATTATTTTAATTTGCCAAAAAGAGCTAGGAAAATCGAAAATAAAATAACAATTAATAATAGTGATTTAGAAATCATGAAAAAATTCGAAGGAAAATACTTTACAGTAATTGATGTGATGAACGCTTTTAATTTATCTCGGAAAAATGCCTATCGTCGGATTGATCGCTTGAAAAAAGTCGGCGTGGTAGATGAAGTGGTTGGCGAAAAACCAAAAAAATTTATAATCAAAAGCTGTTTACACCAATTTAAAGTGAAAAATTCATAAAAATTTTTATTCTCCTGCTATTATAAAGAATATATGCGACGTGGTCGACCGAGCATACGAAATACAATTCAACCGATGATTATAGAAAAATTGTCAACATCGCCCACACCACTTACCGTTTCTGCACTTACAAAAGATATATCATCAAAACTTGGGCGGAATGTAAGCTGGAATACTGTTCAAAAATATTTAAATGAATTAGTTCAGGCAGGAAAAATACAGGCAATACCACTACCACATTCAAAATTACCGAATAAAGAAGGGCTAATAGTTTATATTTTGAAAAAATAAATTTTTCATGAATTCTATGGAAAGTGGACAGATAGTAAAGAAATTTTTAGAGGCCGGCTACCAATTAGATAAAAAAGTTTTGGAATTTTTTCAAAAAAATCCGGAAACTGTAGATAAAATTTTAGCCAAACTAAAAAACATCAATTTCTACACACCGGTTTTAACTTATAATATTTTGGAAGGTCTGATAGAAAAAGAGGAACTGAAAGTAGAAATAGTAAAAAGATCTGAAGAAAAAAAACAATTTACTGCTAAAGATTGTTTGAACTATTTTATATCCAGATATGAGAAAATAAGAAAAATACTTGAAGAGAAAGTTGATCTAGTAAATTTGATTTCGATAAACAAAATTCCAGAGCGCATAAAAAATTTTTCGCTTATTGTTTTGGTAAGAGAAAAAAATGGAAACTATATAATAGCAGAGGATCTAACAGGTTCATCAAAGATTTTTTTTGAAAACATACCAGAATACGACTTAGTAGTTCCTGATGATGTGATTGGAATTGTTTGTGAAAAAAATGGTGCAATTTATGCTAAAAAAATAATTTGGCCTGATATCCCATTACGAAAAGAAATTTCCAAAACTAAGGATGAGATTTTTTGTTTATTTATTTCAGATTTGCATATGGATTCAGGAGAATTCAAAAAAGAAAATTTGGAAAAATTTTTTGAGTATATAAAAAAATTTGATGAAAAAAAGCTGATTATTTTTATTCTTGGTGATATTTCATCGAATGGAGAAGATATAGAAAAATTTGTTGCGCAATTACCTAATTGTAAAAAATATTTTATCAAAGGGGAAATTGATGGAAATATGAAAAATTATGTTGAAGTTTTAGAAGACCCATCTATCATCAAAATAGCAGATACTGTTTTATTTCTTACGCATGGTTCCGTTTTTGATAACTATAAGAAAATTTGGGGGATGAATGCCGAAAATGTTTTGCTAAATTTACTTAAAAAAAGGCATTTAAATCCAAATTTCGACTTTTCGAAAAAAATTTATGATGAAGACCCATACTTTCTTGACATAATTCCAGATATTTTGGTTTCTGGCCATCTACATGAACCTGGAATAATAAATTATAAAGGCACAACCATAATAGTGAATGGAAGTTTTATAACAAAACCTATATTCTGGTTAATAAATTTACAAACACGAGAAAGTATTAAAATTGATCTGACATAAAAATAAGATATGGAAATAATATTTCAGTTACTTGATTGCGATTATATACAGCTAAATGGTTCACCGGTTATAAGACTATTTGGAAAAACCAAAGATGGTAAAACTGTTTGTGGTTTTCTAAAAAATTATTTTCCCTATTTTTATGTTATTCCAAAAGGCGATTTAAAAGAGAATCTAAAAAATTTTTCACAACTGATTGTAAAAATAGAAGAAACGGAAAAGTTTTTGCCAATAGGTTTTCAAAGCAAAAAAACAAAACTTACAAAGATAACTGTTAGTGATCCATCACGCGTTCCAGAAATTCGAGACTGGATAAAGGATAGAAATTTAGCCGAAGAGATTTTCGAAGCAGATATACTTTTCAAGTATCGGTTCATGGCCGATTTTAATATTTTTGGTATGCGTTGGTATAAAATTTCTGGCCACAACATAAATACAACAACTGTTCGGGCAGAAAAAAATATAGAAGTGGAAAAAATTGAAGAAGTGAGCGATTCTGACATCGCACCATTGAAATATCTGAGTATAGATATAGAAGTTGCGGCCGGGGAAACACTGCCAGATCCAAAAAAAGACCCGATAGCAATGATATCACTTAGTTTTTCTCCACAATTCGAAGGACGAGAAAGTCTTGTTTTGGTAGCAAAGCCTATTAAAATGAAGGATGCTATTGGTTTTCGAAGCGAAAAAGAAATGCTTGAGGAATTTGTAAAAATTATAGAAAAATTTGATCCAGATGTTATAACAGGATATAACATTAATAATTTCGATTTACCATATATTGCAGAAAGATTACGACAGTGTAAAATCAATTTAGCCATAGGTAGATGTGCATATAAACCAATGGCGACACGGAAAATAACACAAAAATTTAGAAATAGTATAACTGGAAGGATAATTGCTGATGTATATGAAATAATAAAAGAAGTAACAGAAAAAGGGCAAGCAAAGATTTTCAAATTAAAAAGATATGGTTTGGGGGATGTGGCCAAAGAGGTTTTGAATGAAAGCAAACTCGATTTAATGCGAAGCGAAATTACAAAATATTGGGATGGAACAGAAGAACAGATTCAGAAATTGGTCGAATATTGCAGGAAAGATTCTGTTTTAGCATTACGTCTGCTTTTAGAAAAAAGTCTTCTTGATAAATTTATAGAGATAGCGCGAATAACCGGTTTACTACTACAGGATGCATTAGAAAGTGGAGAAACTGCACGCATAGAAAACATTTTAATTAGGGAATTTAACAAACAGGATTATGTTCTTCCACTCAAACCAACTTCAAAAGAAATTTTATTGCGAAAAGAAGAGAGGGAAGCAAAAGGACTAAAAGGTGCACTGGTACTCGAACCAGAGATAGGGCTACATAAAAACATAGTTTATCTTGATTTTAAGGCAATGTACCCTTCAATTTTTATTGCATTCAATATTTGCCCGACAACGTTGCTTATTGGTAATGGAAATGAAAATTTAGAATTCATAACAACACCAAGTGGCGCTAAATTTGTTTCAAAAAATGTTCGTGAAGGAATTATTCCAAAAATTGTACGTCACTTAATAAATGAGCGCGATCGAATTAAAAAAGCAATGTCGATAGCAGCAAATGAATATGAAAGAAAGATTTTAGATGCGAAGCAAGATGCTCTAAAAATTGTTGCAAATTCATTTTATGGTCAAACTGGATATGTTCGCTCACGGCTTTATGTTTTGGACATTGCAAATGCAATAACTTCTTGTGGCCGTAGTTTAATACAACAAACCAAAAAAATTGTGGAAAGTGATCCAAGGTTTAAAGTTATTTACGGTGATACGGATTCTATCATGGTAAAAACACCAAGCGATGATTTAGATAAAATTTTTGAATTTGGCAAAGAAATAGAAGAAAAGGTAAATTCAGCTTTAAAAGGAATAGTTCAAATGAAAATCGATAGCATTTTCAAAACACTATTGATTCTTTCAAAAAAAAGGTATGCAGGACTCAAGGTAGAGAAATTAAACGGCCAATATCAAGAAAAGGTTATAATGCGCGGAATTGAAACTGTTCGGCGGGATTGGTGCGATCTTAGCTCTGAAACACTAATGAATGTGATAGAAATCATTCTTAAAGAAGGAAATTCAAAAAAAGCATTTGACTATGTGCGAAATGTTTTGCAGGATCTGGAAAAAGGAAACATTCCGCTGGAAAAGCTTGTTATAACAAAAAGCATTTCAAAATCACTCAAAGAGTATAAAGGTGTACAGCCACATATTGAGCTATGGAAAAAATTACGAAAGCGATCTCCGGCAACCGCTCCAGGGATAGGTGATCGAATAGCTTTTGTAATAATTAAAGGACCTCAGCTAATGTCTGAACGTGCGGAAGATCCTGAGTATGTTAAAGCACATGGATTAAAAATCGATTCACAATATTATATAGAAAGTCAGGTTTTGCCACCGCTTGAGCGCGTTTTTGAAGCTTTGAAGATTTCTAAATCCGAACTTTTAGGTATAGGAAAACAGGTGGTACTGACAGATATAGTGAAAAATATGAAGCAAAAAGAAATGGAAAAAAGAGAAATAACTGTGGATTTTGTGGATAAATTTGCTTGTAGTAGGTGTAGTCAGACATATCGACGTATTCCTTTATCCGGAAGTTGTGAATGTGGAGGCGAAATTATTTTTTTCTCAAATGGGCCAAAATCTAATTAAATTATTTCAAAACGGAAAATAAACTGGGCTTAACTCACTTATTTGACTTTTACTAATTTTTTTCTATTATTTCATCAATTTTTTTTGCAAAATCTTTCCAATCTGGAATTATTTTGTTGATGTATTTTCTATTTTTCTGTGCTTCTTTTATATAAAAATCTTTCTTATTTACAAATTTTTGAAGTGCATTGTAAATTTCTTTTGCTACCTTTTCAGATTCGAATTTTTCTTTTATCCAGACAACCGAAGAAAGATTTTTAATAAGTTCCGCATAACCTCCTTTATTCATCGCAATTAGCGGTTTTCCAGCAGCGATTGCTTCGAACGGTACAAGGCCAAAATCTTCCATATATGGAACAAAAAGAACAGCCAAGCAGTTTGCATAGAGTTTTAAAAGTTCTTTGTCACTAATATTTGCTTTAATTTCAACATTTGCCATTTTGTCTGCCATTCTATTTATTTTTTTAAAATAGTTTTTGTTTTCGACATGGCCTGCAAAAACAAGTTTATAATTTGGATTTTTCTGTACAAATTTCTGCCACGCTTTAAGCAAGACATCTTGCCTTTTCGCCATGCCAAATCGCGCAACATAAAGGAAAAAATTTCCATTTTTAATTTTTTTATTCCGAAACTTTTTTATATTCACAGCCGAGTAAACAACTTTCACTTTCTTTCCTTTAATTAGGTTATGTCTTTTTGCTCTTTCTAAGCTTAGATGTGAATTGAAAAGCGCAACATCTATTTTTTTCCAAGCCATTTTTTCAAGAAGTGTATA
Organism: uncultured archaeon; assembly: GCA_964581305.1. Lineage (GTDB taxonomy): Archaea > Aenigmatarchaeota > Aenigmatarchaeia > CG10238-14 > SCSR01 > CAZONC01. The sequence continues at coordinate 41,017 of CAZONC010000003.1, forward strand.
AACATAAACCATTATCAAATAAATGAATTTGATAAAAGGGTTTTTGTATCTATATTTTAAATTCCATTGCACATCATCACGGTTAGCAGACCGTAATGGTGTATGAACATAAGCATATGTCATTCCAGCTTTATAATTTCTGAAAGTAACAAACTCGGCTAGACCACCAGTCGAAATTAAAAATGCATCATACTTTTTTAGCGGAATTTTTGTAAATGGAGTAGCCAATAAACTAACTAACCCTCTTATGATATAGTACCTTGCAAAAAAACGTGCTAATTTGGGCACAACGATTTTAATTTTGAATTTTTTAAATTCTTCAAAAGTATTTTTTTTATCGTATACCCATGTAAAAATATCAATGTCATGTTTTGAATTTTTGCATAATTCTAAGATTAATCTTTCTCCTCCACCTTTACTTTTTATCCAAGGATGAAATAATGCAATTTTCATTCACACCACATGCTTCAATTTCTTCATTACAAGTTAACTCTACTTTTGTTATGAGAATAAAAGTTTATCATACTATTATTTATTAAAGTTTATTTAAAATTTCCTTGGAAATTTATAAGTTCTCGAACACATTATTTTCACTTAAGGAAAGAAACAAAAAACTAAAAAATATATACGACGAAGCGATCTCCTTTTAATTATTTAAAAAGAAAATATAAAAGATATGAACATCTTGCAAATTAAAGAATTTGTCTCTCTAAAAAAATTTGTTTATAC
>CAZONC010000004.1:0-1747 GCA_964581305.1 uncultured archaeon
CGTCAGCTCGTACCGTGAGGCGTGCCGTTAAGTCGGTTAACGAGCGAGACCCACGTCCTATGTTGCTAACCTCTTCTTCGGAAGAGGTGCACTCATAGGAGACCGCTGGTGATAAACCAGAGGAAGGTGTGGGCGACGGTAGACAAGCAAAAGCTCTCAAACCGGCCTTTATGATAAAATGAATAAAGGCATCGCCAGAGAGCTAATATGGCTTTTGCTTGGCCGAAGTCCGTATGCCCCGAATGCACTGGGCTACACGCGACGCACAATGCGCGCCACAATGGGATGCAACCCCGAAAGGGGAAGCAAATCCCCTAAAAGCGCGCCCAGTTCGGATTGAGGGCTGTAACTCGCCCTCATGAAGCCGGAATCCCTAGTAGGCGAACGTCACTAAGTTAGGAAATTTGGCAGGAGTTTCCTAACGTGGAGTCGTTCGCCGAATACGTCACTGCTCCTTGCACACACCGCCCGTCAAGCCAACCGAGTGAAACTTAAACGAGGCATACGATGAGTATGTCGAGTTTAAGTTTCGCGAGGGGGGCTAAGTCGCCACTTCAAGAGCCGAATTAAAAGATGATAAAATGGCTTGACTCTGATTTAATGATGAGTTGGAGGTGAGTTGAGAATCGGCTCTTGGAGCGATAAACAAGGTAGCCCTACGGGAACGTGGGGCTGGATCACCTCCTTAAGAAAGTTCTACCTCGGGCATCAAAATCAACCTACCTGAAGTTTTTAATACATGAAAAGGCCTATTTCATAAACAAATTTATTTTTTGCGACTATATTGAAAACATGGAATTTTTCAGAGAAAGTCAAAAATTAAGATTTTTAAATGAAATAGAGAGTAAAGTATTTTTCGATTTAATATACAAATTGGATCTTGCAGAAATTAGTGAGATAAATTGTGGACCGCCAAAAATAAAACCAAAAAAGGAATTCGGAATTAAAGGAAAAAGCATAGGTGGATATAATCCAAAAACGCGTGAAATATACATCAACAGCGAAATTGTCGATCAATATATGAGTATGAAAAATATGGAAGAGAGAAATACAGATCCAGAAATCAAAAAAATTTTCCATAAAAGGGCAGAAAGATTAATTTTTACTATTGAAGGGAGCTGCCGTCATGAAACAATTCATGCATTAAGGCAAAGACTTTGTCCAGAATTAAAAAAAGAGAGAAATTGGCGTATAGCAAATAGGTTAAAGTTGGAGGAAGCATTGGCAGAATTTGGTAAAGTCACTACATCTGAACTATATAATTTCATTCCATTTAGAGATATAATTGATAAATTGAAGGAAAGAATATATTTCGATGAAGGAAATAAAGATCAGCTTTGTGGTTATTTATTAGGACATCTTGCTGCGTTCGGATTATATGAAAACAACAATAAGTTAGAAGTTGTAAGAGAAATAATTGTAGAAAAAAATTTAAAAAAACTGGAAAGGAAAATGGAAGAATTAGGTTATCGAGGCTTTCAAGTTTGCGATGAAGAAATAAAAAATGATCCGATTTTGCTTAAGTTTTTAGAAAAAAATGTAAAAAATTTCCAGATTATTTAATTAGTACGAAAAGATTACTAATAATTAAAAAGAAATAATTATTTGCGGGCCGGTAGATCAACGGTAGATCGCCTCGCTTGCAACGAGGAGGTTCCGGGTTCAAATCCCGGCCGGTCCACAAAGAATTTAGAATTGTTTTTGAGAAAAAGATTTTATCTAAGCTAAAACTTTTTACTTTCAAATT
>CAZONC010000004.1:1847-37409 GCA_964581305.1 uncultured archaeon
GAATTGTTTTTGAGAAAAAGATTTTATCTAAGCTAAAACTTTTTACTTTCAAATTAAAATTTTAATTTAAAAATATGAGAAAGGAATGTCCAAATAAAGAAGAAAATGAGAAAGATTGTCCGTGTGAAGAAGTTGAATGTCCACGACATGGTATATGTTGTCTTTGCATTAGATATCATTTAAAAAGTAAGCAATGGCCTTTTCCTGCATGTTTAAGAAAATAATAGAAAATTTTATAAATAGTGACGTTCTAATTAATTTTTGCCGGTGTTAGTATGTCTAGCTAATTTAAACATCGGCCTTTTATTTAGCGATGATTTCGTGCTTTTTCTGATTCGATGAAGATAAGGGCACCTTATGAGCAATTTGATGCAACTCCTTATTTGCGTAAGGGGTGAAGTGTTGAGGTTGATGATTAAAAGTTTGATCTGATAAAAAGATGAAGACGAACTGTCTATAAGAAACCGTAAGATGATACATCATAGGTTTGTGGCCAAAGAGGTCTGGAAAAGGCTAAACCACTTGGTGGATGGCTTGGCTCCAGCACCGAAGAAGGACGTGGCAAGCTGCGATAAGCCTGGGTTAGCCGCATGCAGGCTTCGACCCCAGGATCTCCGAATGGGAATCCTTGCCCGTTAAGGGCAATTCCGAAAGGAAGGGGAACGCCGGGAAGTGAAACATCTTAGTACCGGCAGGAAAAGAAATCAATTGAGATGCCGTTAGTAAGGGCGACTGAAAGCGGCACAGACCAAACCGAACGGCTGTCGAAAGACAGTACGGATGTGGAGTTGTAGGACCTGGGTACTTCTTCGCTTTCCGACCCGAAGTGAGCTGGAAAGCTCCGCCAAAGAGAGTGATAGCCTCGTAGGGGAAGGAAAGAAAGAAGATTCCCAGGTATCCTGAGTACTGCTCCTTGGATATGGAGTAGGAAGCTGCGGGGCATTAACCTGCAAGTCTAAATATGTCTGGAGTCCGATAGCGCACTAGTATCGTGAGAGAAAGCTGAAAAGTACCGCGAAAGCGGGGTGAAAAGAGCCTGAAACCAAGTGGTGAAAGTCAGATATGGCCCGAAAGGTTTTGTTCCGAAGGAAAGCCTCGCAAGGGGCGAGTACGAGGAACAAATTACAGGGTCATATCGTCCGTTTTGAAAAACGGGGCAGGGAGTGTATCTCAGTGGCGAGGATAAGTGGTTCAAACCACGGATCCGTAGCGAAAGCGATAAGCACGTAGCCCGAAAAGGGTGTGGTGCACTGTACGAAAGTGCAGGTAGTCACTGGGATACGACCAGAAGCCAGTCGAGCTAACCCCGGACAGGGTGAAGCCTCTCGAAAGAGGGGTGGAGGCCCGCTACCGGTGTTGAGATGCCAATCACTCGGGTGATCCGGGGTTAGGGGTGAAAAGCCTATCGAGACTGGGGATAGCTGGTTCCTCCCGAAATGCATCTCAGTGCAGCCTGGCCTGAGGAAAATGACCTGGTAGAGTTACTGATTGGACGGTCAAGGTGCGAAAGCATCAGCCGTCCTGTCAAACTCCGAACAGGTCATTTCCGTAGAAGGCCGGAGTGAGGGTGCCGGGGTAAGCTCGGCATCCGAGAGGGGAACAACCCAGACCAAGGTTAAGGTCCCTAAATGCTAGCTAAACGAGGAAGGGAGTCCAAATCCTTAGACAGCAGGGCTGTAGGCTTAGAAGCAGCCATCAGATAATAAGTGCGTAACAGCTTACCTGCCGAGGATTTGGGCCCCGAAAATGGAAGGGACTAAGCTAGCTACCGAGACCTTGGAGCTCGAAAGAGCTGGTAGGGAGGCGTTCTGCGTGGGCAGAAGCCTCTGCGTGAGCAGGGGTGGACCGCGCAGAAATGAAGATCCTGCCATGAGTAGCAGCATAGCTAGGTGAGAATCCTAGCCACCTGAAGGATAAGGGTTTGCCAGCAATGTTCGTCAGCTGGCGGTTAGTCGGTCCTAAGGGCTTGCTTAACCGACAAGCCCGAAAAGGGAAATGGTTTAATATTACCATACCATGAGGGTACGTGCGGCAACGCAAGCCAAGTTTCCGACGCTTTTGGATAGGCCGACGCAAGTTAACCGTGTAAGCCTGCGGAGTCTCGTAATGAGGAGAAGCAGGTGAAAACGGGAATAGCTCTGCGTATGCAGAGTTCGGCTGATTCCAAGAGCCAGTGAAAAGGAAACTTGGAAGGATCCCTCATGACCGTACCGAGAACCGGAACAGGTATCCTCGCTGAGAAGGCGAAGGTGTGTTAGGACAACCCAGCCCAGGGAAATCGGCAAATTGGCTGCGTATCTTCGGTAGAAGCAGTGCCTGTGATCCTGAAACAGGAGTTCTGCTTAGCAGAGCGACTGTGGAGGGATCGCAGGTCGCAGTGACAAGGAGGGGGCGACTGTTTAACAAAAACGCTGGAGACTGCTAGTCGGAAACGATGTGTACAGTCTCTGATGCCTGCCCAGCACCGGTGTGTGAAGCCCTGGTTCAACAGGGTGAAGCCCCGGTTAGCGGCGGCGGTAACCCTGACCGTCGTAACCAAGGCGGTCATATGATTTCATGATGCGCCGCCTGGGCGGCATAAGTAGCGTAATCCCTTGCCGTTTAAATGACGGCCCGTTGAACGGCTTAACGACCTCCTCGCTGTCCCGGGCTGGGACCTAGCGAAATTGCCTTTCCGGTGAATAGGCCGGAGACCTCCAGTGGGAAACGTAGACCCCGTAGAGCTTTACTGCAGTCTGATGCTGTGGTGTGGTTACAATTACATAGAGTAGCTAGGACTCGTTGAGGCTTGGCCTCCGGGCCAAAGCTGAGAGGAAAGTGTAACACTAGCTTTTTGTAACTGCACCGCTAACCCGAAGAGGGGACACCATCAGATGGGCAGTTCGGCTGGGGCGGTACGCCCTTGAAAAGATATCAAGGGCGCCCTAAGCTCAGCTCATCCGGGTCATGATAGAAGTTGGCAATGATTTGATCGCTCCGGAATGACTACATGATTTCAGAGGTAGCTGATGAGCACCAACTTCTATCACCCGAAAGAAATCCGGAGTAGAGTGTAAGCGCAAAAGCTGGGCTGACTGGATCTCGCAAAGCGAGAGATCCAGGTGCGAAAGCAGGGGCTAGCGATACATCGGCTGGTCTTAATGGCCGCCGGTGGTATCAGAAAAGCTACCTCGGGGATAATGGGCCCGTGGCCGGTGAAAGTCCACAGCTGGGGTCTACTTTCCTAGCGGATAGATTGACCCGGCGCGTTGGTGCGTCGTTGTTGGCTCCCCCCCTCCTGGCCGTGCAGCAGCGGCCAAGGGTACAGGTGCCCACTGGTTAAAGGGGGACGTTAGCTGGGTTCAGAACGTCGTGAGACAGTTCGGTCGCTATCTACTGGAGGTGCTGGCTGTCTGACCGGAAGGAAGCATTAGTACGAAAGGAACGTGCTTCCGTGGCCTCTGGTGTACCGGTTGTGCTTTTGCACCGCCGGGTAGCTACGCCATAGCAGATAACCCCTGAAGGCATCTAAGGGGGAAACTGCCCGGAAAAATAGACAGCCACTCGCTCGACTGCTGAGAAATCAGCGGAAGAGCGACGAAGGCCCTCGTAGACGACGAGGTTGATGGGGCAGGAGTGTACGCCTCGAGCTTTCGAGCGAGAGGTTCAGCTCACTGCTCCCAAAAGCCTGAGCTTTTCCAGACCTTGGCAAACACAAACCTGTGATGTAGAAGAGGCAATTGCATTATTCAAAGGTATTCTAACATGAAAGATTATTGATGTACGCATGATAGGAGAGGTTGTTGCAATTAGCCAGGAAAATAATATAGATTTGAAATAAACTTACTAAGATTGCTTATGAAGTACTGTAATAAATGTAATAAACAATTTCCTGATAAAATGAAAAAATGTCCTGAGTGTGGAAATAAATTAGTTAGGCTTGCATACTAATTTTATTTTAGTTCTTTAAGTGTCTTTATTCCCATAACTTCAAAATAAGGTATTTCCTCACCCGGCTTTACTTTTTCTTTTATTTCTTCAGGTATATCTAGTTCAACCACAGAAAAATCTTGAAGATCCATTATTTGTGCTTTGTTACCCATTATTGCTAAAACCTGGGCAGATTTTTTAATTACTATTGGAACTTCTACTGTTTCGTCTGCAGGCTTAACAATACTTCGTCTTTTTCCATCAAGCAGCCCAATCGCATCAACCCGACATTTTGCTGCACCATGTTTTCCAGAAGTACTAACTGCAACTTTTTCAACTCGACATGGCACACCGTCTATTAAAATAAAACCATTGGGTTTAAGTTCTTTTATAACAGCTGTGGTTTTTTCCATCAAATCACTTTTTTGCTAATAAAATATCTTCTCTTTTAACTGTAACACGTTTTGCATGATGAGCATATGCAACAGCATCAGCTGCAATTGCATTGCTAATTTCAACTAAAACATTTTTTAATTCCTTTACAGCTGAGAGTGAAACACGATCTACCCCAACTTCTTTACCAGCCTTTTTCAAAATTTTTTCTAATGGTAGTAGTGGAAAGTCTTTTGTCATATAATTAATTATTATCTATATATTTTTATGAAAGCACTCCTTGACACCTCAGCATTGATTTATCTAAACGATTTTAGAAAATTTAAGAAAATTTTTACTGTTACAGAAGTGCTAGATGAAATTAAAGATAGAAACACACTACTTAAATTGTCTGGACTTAAGATAGAGGTGCTTGAACCAAAAAAAGAAACAGTAAATGAAATAAAAAATATTGCAAGAAAAACAGGTGATTTGGAGAAATTATCAAAAACTGATTTAAAAATTTTAGCGTTAGCGAAAGAAACAGGTTCGACCATAATTTCAGACGATTACTGTATCCAAAATGTTGCACAGAAAATAGGAATTAATTACATTTCACTTTTCAGCAAAAAAATAACAAAATTAATAAAATGGAAAAAATTTTGTCCGATCTGTAGAAGATATTTTGGAAATGGAAAAATATGTCCTTTTTGTGGTGAAAAATTGATAAGGCTACCTACTAAAATTAAAAAAATACGAAATCTTTAAATACCTTTCGATATAAAATTTAATAAGCTTTTGGTTTGAAATTTTTACTTGAAAGTGATTAAATTGGCAAAAAAACATGGTACAAAATGCCCTGATTGCGGAAGCTATCAATTTATTGAAGATCCTATAAGAGCAGAGCTAATTTGTAGAAAGTGTGGACTTGTAATGAAGGAAGAGCTGATTGATACAGGTCAGGAGTGGCGTGCATTTGATAGTGAACAAATGTCAAAAAGAGCACGATCAGGAGCTCCTTTAACATTTACAAAACATGATAAAGGAATGACAACAGAAATAGGTAAAGGTCTAGGTGAACTTTACAAAGTTCCTACAAAAAAGCGTGCACAATATTACCGATTAACTAAGTGGCATAAAAGACTTATAAGATCGAAAGATAGAAACCTTTCTTTTGCTTTATCAGAACTTCAAAGAATTGTTTCATTCCTAAATTTATCGCGAAGTATGCATGAACGAATCGCTAGATATTACGGCGAGGCAGTTGATAAAGGTCTTGTGCGAGGAAGAAGTATTGAGTCTGTGATTGCTGCACTAACTTATGTTGTTTGCCGTGAGTTTGGTTCACCAAGAGCTATTGATGAAATAGCGCAAGCATCAGGAGTGGATCGAAGAGAAATTGGTCGAACATATCGATATATTGCACGTGAGTTGAAGTTGCGAATTCTACCAGCCGATCCAATAACATATATTCCACGTTTTTGTTCAATGCTTGGTTTAAGTGATAAAGTTCAAGCAAAAGCTATAGAGATTTTGAAAAAAGCAAAAAAACATGATATAACTTCTGGTAAAGGGCCAACCGGTGTGGCGGCAGCTGCAATTTATATAGCATGTGTTTTGTCAGATGAAAAAAGAACTCAGAGAGAGGTTGCAGATATTTGTGGTATTACAGAAGTTACAATCAGAAATAGATACAAAGAACTTGTGGAAAAACTTGGAATAGAGGAAGAGGTAGAGAAAAAGGCAAAAGAAGAGTAAGTAAATGGACAATTATCATGCTACACGTGCTATCGAAAAATGCTTTAAGAGAATGAGCGCCTATCCCAATAAATTATGTTTTATTTTATCACAGAAGATTTTAAGTTTCATTTTTTGCTCTATATCTTTTTCTTTCAGTCTATGCTCCTGAATTTTTTCTTTGTCAAATATATGAATTACCGTGTATCTTAGCTTAGCAAGCTCATGCGCAACATATCTTCGATGGCACCTAAACCAAAGCGCTTCTGCACAGAGTATTGCTATTGTTTTTTCATCAGCTATTTGCAGAAGTTTTTTTATCCCATCTGCAAATTCCTTTGTTTGTGTAAAAGCCGCATAACCACCGACCCTATATCCACCAAGTTCTGGAAAATGAACATATTGTATGTTGTTTTTAGCTAATTCATTTTCCAAATTTTCTTTATTGAAATGAGGAAATTTTTTGCTTGAAGGAAATCGCCGTATATCAATTACCAACTCTATTTGAAATTTTTTTAAAATTGAGAGGAAATCCTCTAAAGTTCGGGTTGAATGACCAATGGTATAAATTTTCATAATTAAATATTCATTTTTCTTTACCAATTTTTCCTTTAAGTGCTTTTGCTAGCTCGTGAATTAGTTTTCTAACCCATTCTCTCATTTCATAGACATCTTTATCAGGAATTTCTGTAATTTTCTTCTGTTCAACCAACCTTTTCATATCTTCAACTTTTTTCCAAACATCCCAATAGTAACTTTCTATAAGTTTTCTATCAATAAGTTCTTTTTTAAAAGTCGTACCGAGCTCTCCTTCTTTTTCTGGAATTTTCTTTAGCGTTTTTAGTGCAGCAATAGCTGCTTTATGCATAACCTCATACGTTCTTTCAATAATTTTTTCTTTTTTCTTTTGTTCGAGTGCATTTAATAAGCTAAACATTTTATTAACAAATTTTTCTGCTTTTGCAATCCATTCATCCACAAAAGCACCAGTAACCTCTGATAGTTCCTTATGCTCAATCTTCTTCCTTATTTCGATTATTTCCTTTAGCCATTCTGCATATTCTGGCTCAAGTATACCTGGCTCCACCAAAAATTTTTTCACATCTTCATATGCTTTACTAGGAACTGGCGGTGCAAGTCCCATGAACATTAGGACAGCTTGAGCAGTATTTAGCATTGCATAATAACAATCTTCTGCCAGCATGAGAAGTTTAACCGTTTTAGCTCTCATTAATTTTTTCGGCGCACCTTCCATGTAATTTTCTATTGCTTCTCTTGTTCCAGGAATTTTCCCTGCAAGTAAAAGTCTTTTCCATGGACCAAAAAATCCTGTATCATAAATTGGAATACCTTCTTTTATGAAATTGTAAATTATTGGATGACAGACTCGCGCATAATCTGTAAATTCTGTCAATGTATAACTTGGCTGAACAGAAATTAAGCACGTTTTTTCTTCTTTTCCTTTTTCATTTTTTGTTGTTATGATAGCCTCAGGTATGGATTTAGCAATTTTTTCCAGATCTTCATCGATTTTTTCATGAAGCTCTGGCGTAATTTTAAAAGTGGTATCATCTAGCACAACAAAAACGTCTATGTCACTTTTTGGCTTAAATTCTTCACGGGCAACAGAACCCATCATTACTATGCATTTTACATATTTACCATATTTTTTTAGAACTTTTTTTGCAAATTTCTTTACTGCATCTATTCTTTTCTCTTTTTCTGACAGTTCCTTTTTGCTTTTTTTTGACATTAAATCATCTTTCTTATTCTTCACCAACTATTTCTTTGGGCAATAACTTTTTAAATCTATCGATAATGTCTTTTGTCAAATTCAAAGCCAGTTTCAAATGATCTGTTGTTATATCTTTTATTTTTTTATGATCTATATCTTTCCATAGTTTGTCCAGCCGCTTAAATTTTCTTACATATTCAGCCTCAATTTTTCGCTCTTTTACCAGTTTTTTCAAAAATTTTGGAATCATTTTTGCATCAGGCTGTTCTTTGAAATAGTACATTATCACTGATTGACAAATATCAAGTGCACTATATCTTAGCTCAAAAATCAGACTTTTCATATCAATTTTAATTTTTTTGTATCTTCCTTCTGCAGCCTTTGCTTTTAATTTAATTGTTTCTTCGCTTGGAGGAAGTAAACCCATTGTCAGCATTCTTTGTACCGGTTTAATAAAACCAGTGTCGTATATTATAAGACCGTATCTTAGAAAATTGATCAATTCAGGCGAGCCGAGTTTAACCCAACTCCAAAATTCAGTCAAGGTAGTTATTTGAATATGAAGATTGCGCAACTCATGTGCAATTAAATATAGCTGTGTATTTACTTTTTCTAAATCTTCTGAGCTTTTGGTTGCTGTATCATCCACTATAACCCACACATCAATGTCAGATCCCTTTTTCATCATGCCTCTAGCCGCAGAACCGAATATAAGAACAGATTTAATTATATCTCCATATTGTTTTCTTGCTTCATTTGTAAATTGCACGACTTTTGTATGTATTTCTTCTTTACCAATTTTTTCACTTTCTTTCATAATTATCAAATTATTTTAACTCCTCTTTTTTAAATTTTTCAGGCGGAATGCCTTTTTCGATCGCAGCCCGACTAATTACTCCATATTCCTCCTCCGGCACAGCAAGTAATCCTTTAAGCGGATCTCTTGCATGTTCCCTTATAATTGCGAGTTGCCGTTCTTCCGATGCAATTTCGCCTATAGAAATTCCAAAGAACGATGGTGGCAATTTTTCTGGGGGCACATCTTTTTCCAGATGTTCTGCCATAATTTTTAATGCAGTTATACTATTTTTAAATGGATCATCACCACCTCCACGCTCAAAAATTAAATAGACCGTGTGATATTTTCCTAGTCCCGTTTTTCTCAGCATCCATAGAAGCTTATAAATTGTTATATCACCGATTTCGATTGGTCTGTGTGAATGTAATGGGCTTGGATAATTAGCATGTATAGATAATATGTATTTGCCTGTATCTGAAAATTTTTCAGTAAACTCGCGAACTTCTTCTAGCGGATCTACACCATGCGTTGCCAAATGTTCCCAATCCATAAGCATAAAAATTTTATTACTAAATTCTTCCAAACCAATTTCTTTTAACCTTTCTGATAAATTTTTAACAACGACGTATATCTGTTTAGGTCTCCACAAAGGATAAAGTCCAGCTTGCGAGGGACTCCTCGCATCAGGTATTTCAATTGTGATTTTCAAATTTTTGGCAAAATTTTTAAGTTGTTCTTTATCTTCCTTTTCCACAATTTTCATTTCTTCAATCTCTTTTGGTAACTTATTTTTTATAAATTCAAATGCGCTTATAATATGACCCTCTAAAAACTTAGCTGCAACAACCGAATAAAAAAATTCTTTAAACATTTTTTCAAATTTTCCACCTTTAACTTTTGCTTCTTCAAATTTTTCTTCAATCCACGTTTTTGTTCCATTTTTCCCATCCTTTGTGTAATCAACATCACCAATTTCACTTGAATATAATTCAGAAATCTTAACCCATAGCGCATCTTTTTTAAAAAAGAGCCAGTGTGCCAATATTTTGTAAGCTTCAACCTCGTTGCCGTATTCCTCTATTCTCCAAGGACGACCTTCATATAAAGCCTTTTCTATCTCTTTTTTTATTAATTTTTCTATTTCTTTGCTGATTTCTTCTGCAGATTTTCCACTTTCTCTTAATTTGTATGCCATTTCATTAATTTCTCGAATGGCCGTTTCGTCAAGAATAACTGAATCATAATCTTGCCAAAATCTATCAACAAACCATTTTCTCAATTTCGTATTTGCCTCATCATCACCTTTCATAAGTGTTGATATAAAATTACCATAGAATTCAACCATTGCAATTCTAAGTTTAGTTTCGGCATATGTAAAAAGTTCTGGCCAAGGATAAAGGCATGCATGGAAATTAACATATTTCATCCCACCAAAAACAGCAGATCGAATTGATTTTTCTATATGTTCTTGTGCCTCCCTCCACGTCTCTCTATCAGCTGATTCCATTCTTACAGTCAAACTACCGTGAAAAAACAATTCTAAACCTTGTTTTTCAGCTATGTATCTTATTTCTTTTCCTTCAGTGTAATTAATCTCATGTGGCACATCGCCTGCAATTTCTATAACATCTGTTCCTCTTGTAAGTGCATAGGCTACTTTTTTTACTGCAGAGGCCAACTGCACATCTCCTCCAATTGAATACAACCCAGTTGTAGTTCCAACTTTAAACCCCATCTTATCACGGAAATTCAAAACTTTTTAGGAAAAATTCTTTAATTGTAGAAAACCATGTGGAAACTTCGGCAAGATAATATTTTGCTAATCTATGTTGAATTGCAAATTCATAAGGTCCTTCTGCACGTAGAAAACCCACTTCCATTCCAAGTGTTTCAAAAAACTTTCCAAGAGCTATTCGAATTTTTTTTATCACATTCATCAAACCACTTTCTTTAACTTCTGTTTTTCTCTCACCAACTTCTTTTTTATAAATTTCTGGATATTCCTCCTCAACAATTTCTGTAATTTTTTTACCTTCGGCGCCATATTCACCAAGCAATGTGTTAATATATAGATCAAATTGTTTATCTCTTGCCACAATTTCGAGACAGCGTGAAATTATTATATTTTGTGAAGCAGTGTAAACTTTTAGATTCTCAATGCTTAGACCCTCCATTTCTGTTCCATCAGGAAATCGTATAACAGATCTCTTCATCGGAATTTCAACAAAAATATAATATGGGCTAAAAAGCCATGTCGGCATTGTTTCTGTTCCTTTGTATGCTGCTTTAAATTGCGTTACAAGCATTTCTCTTGCTTTGTATAAATCTTTTGTAGTAATTTTTACTTTATACTCATCTTCTATTTTTTTAATCATTTTGCGTACAAGAGTATCGATAGAAGGTTCAAGTGGTAGCGCATCTACCTTTTCATCCCACTTCTCACCTTCTTTATCCAATTCTTTATGTAAATCATCAATTTCACTCCTTGTAAAACCAGCCTTTAGCGCGTGAATACGATCAAGCGGCTTCTCTCTTGTTATTTTCCATTTTTCTGCTGGTGCAAAGGGACGCCATGCCCAAATGCGCATTGAGTCTAAAGCAAAGGCCTGTGCATCAGGTCTTAAAACGGATTTTAACAATGGCGATGGTTTTGATAGAGCATCTTCAATCATTTTAAATCTTGCAATTACCGGTCTTAGCATGTTTTTGTATTCTTCCACAGATTTCTTTCTTGCTTCTTTGAGAGATGTTAAAGTTTTATATCTCTCTTCGACTGTTGGTCGAAAAAGTCTATCTCTCCATTCAAGATATAATTTATTTTTCGTTGCAAGCACCACGCCTTCGGCTTCAGAAACTTTTAGCTTTTCTTTAATTTTTTTCGGATCTATATCTTCATCCGACAGTTGCATAAAGTCAGCAATTATGGTTGGCCATCTTGATGTAATAAGTTTTAGCGCAATACCTTCACCAGTATGAACATCTACCTGATCAATAAAGATTGACCTAAGAGTTTGATCACCTTTTTTTATCAATTCCAAATTACCTTCTTTTTTTCCTTTTTCGATTAACAAATAATAATCCATGTATTCTTTATATTTTCGCCAATCATGCATTATCAATTCCAAATCAGAAATTGCAGTTGAAATACTTGCTAACCCAGTTTTAATTTGTCCTTGTAGGGTATCTTTTTGCGAAATTACCAAATCATAATATGGTTTAAGAATTGGTGAGACAAAAATTTCTTCTTCAATTTTATACGTTTGAAAACCCCATTTTGGAAGTTGAAATGCAATTGCATAGTATACTTTTGTACATTTTCCCATTGGTGCTGCAAAGTCCAGATAAACCTCTGCTGGTTTTGGACTTATATTTACTCCTTCTCCTGGTTTTAATTCTTCTGGTGGACCTTCTGGATATTTAACTACCATATTTTAAAAATTATGTTTTACTTATCTTAAGTTTTCATTAAATACAATCCAATCATGATTAAAAGAAGACCAAGCAAAATTCCTGCATTACCAAGTTTTTCAGTTTGATAATCACTTATCCATGGAAATTTAATTATAATTAGCAGTCCAAATATAAAGCTTACAACACCAACTATCTTTTTGATCATACTATTATTTTGGAAATAATATCTTTTTAACTTATACGACTAAATTATTTTTATGCCAGTATTTGCAAGAACCAAGCTTGTAATTCATGAAGATTGCTTAGCTCCAGCTCCGGGTTCACCATTGCCAGGAAGAGAAATTATTACACTTAATTATACAGGTCCGAATCCGCAAAATATATATCCAGAAATAAAAAAGCTCTTTACCACAATTTTTAAAGTTGAGGAAAAGGATGTGATAGAGCGCGAGGTGTTTTGGAATCCTGACGGAAGCTTTAAAGTAGCTTTTGAGGTAGTAAAAGATTTGGATAAATTTAGTTTTATGCAATTTAACATCGACCTAGATGGTGTAGCAAAACCAAGTAGAGAATTTGGAAAAGAAGGAAGTGTAAAGATAAAAATCGAAGCACTTCTTAGAACAGAGTATCCACAGGATACAATTTGGCAAAGAAGTTTATTTTATGAAATCTTTCGTGTTTTTTATCATAAAATTGTTTATGATAAAATAAGAGCAAAATATAAAGAACAATGTGCCCAATTAGCAAAAAATTTTCAAGAAGCACTTAAATCCTTTTTTAACGTTTTGAGGACAAGATAATTATGGCTGAAAAATGGGTTTTGGAGGACGATTGTTTAGCACCGAGGGCACAAATAAAAATCGAATTTGAAGGAAAAAATCCTATCGAACTATATAAAAAAACTTCTGATATTTTGAAAAAGGTATGGGAAGTTGGCGGAACCGATCTTTGGGAACGCGATGTTCGTTGGGATATGATGTCTGGCGATTTTTATCGGCGAATTTATATTAACAAAGGACTCGATTCGCATAGCAAAATTTTTGCAGAAATAATAATGGAGGGCCAACAACCAAAAGATCCAACAAAAAATGGTAAAATAACAATTTATATAAGTGCAAAATTACTAAGTGAGTTTGAGCTTAAGTCTGCTTTGCAAAAAAATCCATTATACAAAGGATTACTTTGGCTTTACAATAGAATTTTCTACAAAGATGTTCGTGCAGGCTATCTTAAAATTTGTCAGGATCTCCTTAATAAAGTCGACATGGAATTTAGATCTATTTTAAGTATACCAACAACATAAAGATTTTTATGGCATTCTTAACAAAATTTTTTAGAAAAAAAGAAAGCGAAATAGAAATACCAAAGTTGGAAGAAAAAATAGAAGTGCCTAAAATTGAAGAAAAAACTATGGAAACTCTGAAAGCAAAAATGGATCTGATTCTTGCTCAATTAGATTCTTTAGCAACACAGTATCAAGTTTTAAATGAAAAAATTAATCTAATCGAGAAAATGCTTAAAGAACTATATAGTATGGCAAAAAGCTAATTTTTTTTAGTTGCATTTAAAAAATTTTAAAAAAAAATATTTGTTTTAAGTATATTTTGTTAAAAAGTAAAGCTTAAATATTTTTATAACATAAAATTTATGGTTATGAAAGATAAAAAACTTTTTAGCGATTCGACCAGAATAATAATTTCTGAATTAGTGAAAGATGGACGAATTAAGTATACAGAAATTGGAAAGAAGCTAGGCATTACACCAGCAGCTGCTAAAGAACGCGTTGAAAGACTTATAAATAGAAAAATTATAAAAATTTCTGCTTTACTCAATACATCTGAAATATTTCCACTTGTTTTTAACATAGGTATTGAGGCCGATCCGGAAGCGGTCGATTTATTAATTAAAAAATTGAAAAACTGTCCATTAGTTTTCTATATGGCAAAAACCTCTGGAAACCACAATCTTATACTAACAATAGTATCAAAAGATATGCACCAGGCTGATGATTTTCTTAACAAACAAATTAGATCTGAACCAGGAATTCGACATGTTGAAATTAACATAGGTAATAATACTGTTGTTCCAGAATTTATGCAACTTCAACTAACTTTAAATACTGAAAAAAATACCGCTGCATGTGGTGTTAAAAAAGATCAACCAGATGTATGTTTTGGTTGTCCATGTTTTGATTGAGGGAGAATAAATGACAAATGAATTAGAAAAACTTCGTGAAATAATTAATGCAATATCACCAAATAAAAAAGCAATATTGGCAAGTGAAACTTTGGGTAATATAATGTTTGTTTTAGCAAAACATTTTACAAAGATAGCTGGCTATTCTGTGGCATCCACAGTTTTACAACGAGAAATAAGAGAAATAGGTAAAAAGGATGCAAAAACTCTAGCTAAAATTTTAAATATAAAGGAAGTAACGTTGCAAAATGCTAGCAAATTATTAAGGGCAGCAGCATTTATTTTTGGTCTTGAGCTTAGTCCAAAGGGCGAACATTCTATTGTTACAGATTGTCCGTTTTCACGTGTTCAAGGGCAACCACTTATTTGTAAAATTTGCCTTGAATATAATAAAGGCATTTTGGAAGGTTTTGCTGGTGACCGATTTAAGTTCACTCAAATAAAGAGCTTAGGTAAAGGTGATGAGTATTGTGAATTTGAAACTACTGAAAAGTGAAGATTTAAAAATCTTTACATCCATAAAATAATAGGTATAGTATGGTATTTGAACTATACGATGAAGCTGGTTTGGCTAAGTTTTTATCAAAGGTTGATGAACTATTGAAAGATTATTTGACTGAGAAGAATTTTTATCCATCTACTTCTGAACCGCGCGATCTTTACGAGTATGCAAGAAAAAGAGTTTTGGGACCAGGAAAAAAATTTAGGCCAGCCCTTGCATTAGCTACATGCAAAGTATTTAGTGAAGGAGAAATGCAAAAGGCATTGCCGTGGGCAGCTGCCATTGAAACTGATCACGCTGGGCTATTAGATATAGACGATTATATTGACTCTTCAAAACTAAGGAGAGGGGAAGAAGCAACTTGGATAAAAATAGGTTATGAGAAAGCACTTGTTGTAGGGTTAATGAATTGTGCAGCTATACCTTGGGCATGTATTTATGATGGTATTGTTAATTTTGGATGGACTCAAGAAACTTCAAACTATCTTTTACAGCTGTTTTACACAATGCAAAAAGAAACGGCAGAAGGTGAATTTTTGGATATAATGTACAGAAAATCAAGAGATTTGACTAAGGAAAAACAGAAACTAATTTATCTTCGAAAAACCGGAGCATATACTCTTGCTGCACCAGCAGCAGGTGGAGCAAAAATAGGTGGTGCTGATAAAAAGACTGCTGACGATCTTTATGCGGCCCTAAAAATTAATATTGGTCCGGGCTTTCAAATGCGCGACGATATAAGAAATGTTACGGAGAGAGATCTAACGAAATATGGTAAAGAATTTGGCGATGATTTAAATGAAGGAAAGCCAACATATCTTGTCGCACTTTTCAATGAAGAAGCATCTGAAGAAGATAAAGATAAATTTTATAAATTATTTGGACGGCTAAACCCACCCCTTAGTATGGAAGAAAGAAACGAACTTGTCGCTTTACTGGAAAAATATGATGTTATAAATAAGACAAAAGAAGAGTCAGAGGAAATGCTTAGGTATGGCATGGAAATAATTAAGTCAATATTGCCTCAAAATGAAAATAGTAAAGAATTCTGGAGTTTACTCCAATATGCAATAAAATGGTAAATTTATACATAGAAAAATTCTCCACTTTCTTTTTGCTCTCTATCAATTTTGCTATTAGGTTTGTTTGCTCTTGGCCGACCGGTTTGTGGATCCTTTCTAAACGTAATTCCTATTTCTTTTAAAAATTTGTTAAATGAATTTTTTAAAGTATCAATCTCAGCATAACCACTTTTACCCGGAATACCCAAAAATAACATTGCTCTTCTACCAATTTGACTTAGAAATAGCAAATCATGGTCTATTACAAGAACACTTTTTTCCTTTATTTCAGCTATCTTATTTATCATTTTACCTATTGCAATTCTTTGTTCTACATCTAAAAAGGCAGATGGTTCATCAAGCAAATAAAGATTTGCATCACGCGATAGAGTCAAAGCAATAGCAACTCTTTGCAGCTCACCTCCAGATAGCTCCTGAACATTTTTTTCCAACAATTTTTCTAAACCGAGTGGTCTAATAATTTCCGACTTATATTCATCATTTTCCACATCCGCTACTGTGCTTAGTAGTTGCCTCACCGTTCCTTTAAAATCTGTTTGTACATATTGTGGTTTATATGAGATTTTTACTTTATTTTTGATTATACCGTAATCTGCTTTTATTTCACCAGCCAATATCTTTGCAAAAGTTGTTTTACCAAGTGCATTCGCACCAAGTACAGCTAATACCTCTTTTTTCCTTATATCTCCGCTCCGAATTTCTAACTGAAATTTCTCAAATTTTTTCTTTATATTTTCAAAAAAAACTGCAATCTCTGGCGAGATGCTTTGCTCAGCCAAACTTGTAAAAAATGTTATCGGCTCCTGCCTTATTCGTACATTATCTTCCTTTATGAAACCGTCCAAAAATGTATTTATGCCAGCTCTCACACTATATGGCTTTGATACAATACCATACACACCTGGGCAGCCATAAAAAATGTGTATACGATCTGCTAAAAAATCCAGTGTTGCAAGATCGTGATCAACAACCATTACAGCCCTATTTTCACAATATTTTCTGATAATTTTCGCAACATTCAGTCGCTGAAAAACATCAAGAAAACTTGTCGGTTCGTCGAAAAAGAAAAAGTCGGCATCTTTAGCTAAACATGCAGCAATAGCAACTCTTTGCAGCTCACCGCCAGAGATCTCATCTATTTTTGAATCCATAACCGATTGAAGATTAAGAAGTGATATAAGTTCGTTTAAGATTTTTCTTTCATCAACCTTCTCCAAAAGTTTAGAAACTTTTTCTCTATATAAAAATGGAATTTGATCGACTCTTTGTGGTTTAACAGACGTTTTAATTTTTTTCTCGATTAACATTTCTAAATAGTTTTGAAGTTCTGTACCTCGAAATATTTTTATCAATTGTTCCGGTTCGGCCACCCCATCAAGCACTCCAAGATTTGGTTTTAACTCACCAGACAATATTTTAAGTGCTGTAGTTTTTCCCAGTCCATTCGAGCCTATAATCCCTACAATTTCATTTTTTATAGGAAATGGCAATCTATAAAGTACAAACTGATTTGGACCAAATCTATGTATAGGATTTTCTTTAAGTTCCTCAGGAAGATTTACAATTGAAATGGCCCCAAAACCAGCCTTTTCACATGATTTAACACATAATCCGCAGCCAATACACAGGCTTTCATTTATTTCTGGAAATTCATTTACCTTTACACACTCTTTTCCAGCTCTATTTAGTGGACAAACTTTTGCACACAAATGTCCACATTTTTTACTTTTGCATAGATTTCTATCAATTACAGCAATTCTTGGCATAAATAATTTTATATATTCTACAATGTAATTTAAATTATGAAAAAACTGTATGAAATTGTAATTAATCCCATTTCCGCTATAACAAAAGCTAAAAAAGAAAAAAATCTTTCATTCACATTTTTAGTATTAATTGTTGCATGGATCCTAATCGCAGCCGCAGTTACTTTTGTCTATAAGTTTGGTGGTCGGACGACATTAACAGAACTTACATCTTTAGATATTTTAATTTCAATATTTGTTGGCGGGTTATTCGTATCGTTGCTTGGCGGAATGTTAGTAAAAATTGTAATGGTAATTTTAGGTGGAAAAGGAAAATATTTTGAAGGGCTGACATCGCTTGCATATAGTATTTTACCACTTTCTAAGGGATTTTTACTAGCAGCCATATTTTCTTTGCTATCAATTTATGGTATCATGCTATCTTTTATAGTTTTAATAATATTTTGTGCTATTTCTGTATCCGTATTTTTCAGATCTATTAAAGAGTTATTTGGAACAGATACGGTTACAACATGGGTTGGTGTTGGAATAATGTCATTTACAATAATTTTGACTTTTTCTATTATTAACTTCTGTTTTCCGTCTACTTTATCACTTATAAGAGCATAGGATTTTTGCGATTTTTAAATTCTTAATTGGTAATTAATGATATGATAATTGGGCTTGTTGGCAAACCAAATGCTGGAAAATCAAGTTTTTTTAAAGCAGCAACAATGATCGATGTTAAAATTGCTTCTTACCCATTTACTACAATAGAGCCAAACGTGGGTATAGCTTACTTAATAGTTGATTGTGTTTGTAAAGAATTTGGAAAAAAATGTAACCCAAAATATGGAAAATGCGAAAATGGAAAGCGATTTATTCCTGTTAAATTAATTGATGTTGGTGGACTTGTTCCTGGCTCACATCTTGGAAAAGGTATAGGAAATAAATTTTTGGACGATTTGCGCCAAGCATCTGTTTTAATTCATGTTATCGATTGCTCTGGACTAACAGATTCAGAGGGAAAACCAGCTGTAAATTATGATCCAGAAATAGAAATTAAGTTTTTGGAAGATGAAATAGATTTTTGGTTTGCGGAAGTAATTAGGCGGGCATTGCAAAAGATTGAAAGAAAAATAGAAAGATGTTCAAAGACCGATTTAATTCAAATCTTGTCCGAACAACTTTCTGGTTTAGAAGTTAGAAAAGAACATATCGAATTGGCACTGCAAAAAGCTAGCGTAACAGATGTAGAAAATTTTGCGCGAGTGATAAGAAGAATTTCTAAACCAATAATTATAGCTGCAAATAAAATAGATCTTAAACCAGCACAGGAAAATTATGAAAAATTAAAAACAAAATATCCAATAGTTCCTACATCTGCTGAAGCAGAAATTGCGCTAAAGAAAGCAGCCGAAAAAGGATTAATTAGCTATTTACCGGGCAATGATTTTGATATAAAGTCAGAAATAAGCGAAGAACAAAAAAAAGTTCTAGAAATGATCAAAGAACTTGTGAAAAAATACAACTCTACTGGCGTACAACAGTGTTTAAATAAAGCCGTTTTTGAGACATTAAACTATATTACTGTTTATCCGGTGGCCGATATTAATAAATTAAGCGATAAGGATGGTAATGTGCTCCCTGATGTGTTTCTTGTACCAAAAGGCACAACTGTTAAAGAACTTGCATTTAAAATTCATACAGAACTAGGAGAAAGATTTATTTGTGGCATAGATGCACGAACTAGAAAAAAACTATCAGCTGACTATCAGCTTAATGACCGAGATGTGGTAGAAATAGTATTCAGTAAATAAATTAAAATACAATTTATATGCGAGCGATATTTAAAGGAGCAATTTCTTTGGTTGAGTGCATATACCAAGAAGTGCAGAACACTTGGCAAGGTATGAGCAAACTAGCGATCCGGCACCAAGCTTTATTCGGCTAAGAAATGATAAAAACGTTTCGGACTGCGTATTGGAAGTTTAGCTTTTAAATTGGTTTTTCCAAAAATAAATTAGGTGAAAATTTTGTATACAGAGGAAATTGAAAATTTTCTTAAATCGAAGAAAATAGCAGTTGGTGATCGTATACTTTTTATAAAAGGAAAGGAAAGATATGAAGGTATTCTAATGCCCAGAATTACTGTTGGTGATCGTTCTTGCTTAGTAATCAAATTAGATAATGGTTATAATATCGGAATTAAGTTTGAAAAGGGAGTTAAAATTAAAAAAATAGGTAGAAGACAGCCAATAAAATTCAAATCTATAAAGAGTGTACCAAAAAGGGATCCCAAAAAACCAACAGTCTCTATTCTTGGTTGTGGTGGCACCATTGCTTCACGCATAGAATATGCTACTGGTGCAGTTTTTCCTGCTTTTTCACCCGGCGATCTACTGTTTTCTTTTCCTGAATTAAAAGAAATGGCAAATATTAGAGGGCGAAAAATTTTTGATCTTCTTTCCGAGGATATGACACCGTATCATTGGCAAATTATAGCTCGAGAGGTTGCAAAAGAAATAAAAAATCAAGTTGATGGCATTGTTCTAATGCATGGAACCGACACAATGCATTATACATCAGCAGCTTTAAGCTTTATGCTACGCAATTTACCAGTTCCTGTGGTTCTAGTGGGTGCACAACGTAGTTCAGACCGTGGGAGCAGTGATAATGCAATAAATCTTTTGTCAGCAGTTATTGCAGCTACACAATCAGATATAGCAGAGGTAACAGTTTGTATGCATGGTAGTATGTCTGACGATTTTTGCTTTATTCATCCAGGAACAAAAGTAAGAAAGTTGCATACAAGTCGACGCGATGCTTTCCAAACAGTAAATGCAAATCCATATGCAAAGGTGCTATATCCAGATAAAAAAATCGAATATTTGCGAAGTGATTATAATAAACGCGGAAAACGAAAGCTGATTCTTGATGATAAAATTAATCCAAATGTTGGACTTATTTATATTCATCCTGGCATTAAGCCAGAATTTGTGGAAAATCTTTCGAATTTTTATGAAGGTATAGTTATTGCCGGAACAGGTTTAGGTCATGTTCCAACAAATCCATTTAACGATAAGTTTACAAAAAGTTTAATTCCGGCTCTTAAAAATTTAATCAACGCAGGTATACCGGTTGTGGTTGCACCTCAAACAATTTTTGGTCGGCTAAATCTAAATGTTTACACAGCTGGTCGATTGTTGAATGAGATTGGTGTTATAGGAAATTACTGTGATTGGTTGCCCGAAACCGCCTTGGTAAAACTCATGTGGGTTTTAGGTCATACAAAAAATATGGATAAGGTAAAAGAGCTAATGTTGCAAAATATAGCTGGAGAGATTTCTGAGCGAATTTGAGTGATTGAATGAGTGAAAATGTTAATTATAAAAAGCTTGGATTGAAAGTAGGTTTAGAAATTCATTGTCAACTTGATACAAAAACAAAGTTATTTTGCAATTGTTCAACTGAGCAAAAAGAGAGGGAACCAATAGCAATTGTTATGCGCAAAATGCATCCAGTTGCAAGTGAACTTGGACAGGTAGATGTTGCTGCTCAGTATGAATATCTACGGGATCGAACTTTTTATTATCAGATTTTTAAAAATGAGACTTGCCTAATAGATCTGGATGAAGCGCCACCAATGCCATTGAATCAAGAGGCACTTACAATTGCTTTGCAAATAGCACTACTTTTGCACTGCTCCATACCAGAAGAAATTAATGTTATGAGAAAAACTGTTATCGATGGCTCGACGCCAATGGGCTTTCAAAGAACAATGATTGTCGGAAGCAATGGCTATTTGAAATTTAAAAATCAAAAAGTACCCATTGCACATGTTTGCTTGGAGGAGGATGCAGGGGCTATTGTTAAGGAAGAGGGAAAAAATGTCTATTATCGTCTCAATAGATTGGGTATACCTTTGGTTGAAATATCTACTGGGATACTTACTGGCTTTTCACCAAGTGAGATTCAAGAAATTGCATATTTAATTGGAATGATTTGCCGATCTGTAAAAACCAAAAGAGGCATAGGAACTATCCGTCAGGATTTGAACGTCTCAATTAAAGGTGGTGCTCGAGTGGAAATAAAGGGTGTGCAGGAACTTGGATTGATAGCAAAAGTTATCGAATTAGAAGTTCAAAGACAGCTAAAGGAAAAGGTCAAAGAGGAAACACGAGCAGCTTTACCAGATGGCACAACACGATTTACTCGACCACTGCCCGGTGCTGCCCGTTTATATCCAGAAACGGATATACCTCCAGTAGCAATTTCAAAGGAATTTCTTACACAAATCAGAAAAAGTTTGCCTGAACCATTAACAGAAAAACTTGTTAAATTTAGAAAAAAGTTAAAGCTGTCCAATGAGTTGGCAACCGAAATTCTCCGATCCGATTATCTTTCACTATTTGAAAAAATCATTTCGAAAAAAGCAGTTTCACCATCCATCGTTGCAAACACTTTTGTAAACATTTTGAAAGATCTGGAAAAAAGAGAAGGTATAAAACCTGAGCAACTGAGCGAAAGACACTTCATGGAACTCTTCGACTTTCTGGAAAAAAAGAAGATTGTGAAAGAGGCAATACCTGAAATTTTGAAATATTTGGCTAAAAAACCGACTGCAAATGTGGCAAGCGCGATTAAGGAGCTAAAGATCGAACCGATCAAGCTAACCGAGCTAAAGGCAATTGCTAAAGAGATTTTGGCTCAACCAGGACTTACTCTAGATAAGGCAATTGGTTTAGTAATGGGCAGGGTCAGAGGACGAATCGAAGCAGAGGTTGTGGTAAAAACTGTAAAGAAAATGTTTAGAAGATAGATCATTCATTATTTTGGAAAACTCTTTCAACATACAATTTTATAAAATCAGAAGGTATTTGCGCATATTTGGTTCTTTTGAGATATGCTACTATGCTTTTATAATCGAGGCCTTCCTCTTTAAGTGATTTAGCATCTTCGTATATCTTTATACCAAAGTTTTTGTGTTTTTGGCTAATAATATCCCAAGGCTTTCTCAGTTTTTGTCCCATACTATTAGAAAAGATAAAATTATCTTAACAAGGCCCCGAAACTTTAAGCTTTTTTCTCGATTTCAAAACAATTTTCTTTATCTTCTCTATGTTGCGTGGAAATTCTTTTCCTCTAATTAGAAATGATTTTTCAACCTTTTTTGCACCAAATTTTTCAATTAGATATTTTTCTGCTTTGGCAATATCAAATTCTTTGCAAGAAAAAATATCTACTGAAGCGAATTTTTGTTCAAGAAAAGTGTGAATGGTTATATGACTTTCTGCTATCAAAATGAAAGCCGAAATACCACCTTTATCAAATGAGTTTGGATTTCCACTGTAATAAAAAACAAATGGCTTAGAGATTTTGCGCATTCCAATCAAATCCGGTAATTCCTCAAGAACCTGGGTAATAAAATCTAAATTGGAAAGCAGTCTTTCGTTACATTCATACAGATCTAAAGTCAAATGTGGTCCTAACATTTTTTTGCTTTAAATAAATTATTAGTAAAATTCGTATTTAAAACTATCATTTTAATTTTTCAATTTTTTTACTAAATGATGAATAATTTTACTTCTTTGGCTTAAAATTTTTGGATCTAGTTGCTTCATTTTTGCCGCTTCCGTTCCAGTTCTTGCACCAAATTTTGATATATTCACCTTTTGCGGTTTAACCTTTTTTATTAGTTCAATTGTTTTTTCAAAATCTTTTTCGCTCTCTCCAGGAAATCCAACAATTATATCAGTAGCCAAGTATATGTTCGGAATCTCTTTTCTAAATTTTTCCACAATTTCTATAAAATCTCTTACAGTATACCCTCTTTTCATTAGTTTCAAAATTCTATCTGATCCAGACTGCACAGGCAGATGCAAAAATTTTTCTATTTTTTCATTCTTGTAAATTTCGATAAGCTCATCAATTATCGACTTTAAATGTGCAGGGTTCATCATACCAACTCGAACAGAGAAATTTCCTTCAATTTTACAAATTTCTTTTAGAAGTTCTGGTAAGTTTGTACCTATATCTTTTCCATAACATGCATTATCTTGCGAAGTAAGCCATATTTTTTTGCAACCATTTTTGATAGCCAGTTTTATTTCTTTTATAATCATATCAATAGGATAACTAGTTAACCTCCCTCTAGCAAATTTTACCGAACAGTATGAGCAATTTGAGAGGCAACCAATCGAAATAGGCACAATATCAATGTTTGGATTTTTTCTTATTTTTGGCAAGCAAACTTTTGGTTTTCGCAGATCCTCCAAAAACACAACTTTTTTATTTTGTAAAGTACCTTTTACCACATCTACAATTTTTTCCACAGAATCAGGACCCAACATACTTGCATTTGGTGCAATTTTTTCGATAATTTTTTTATCAGTTTTCGTCATGCATCCTGCAACAATCAATGGTTTACCAATTGCTACAAATTCCTTTATTTTATGTATCATTCGTTGCAATGTTGGAGTTTTAACAGTACATGTAAATATAATATTTAGATCTGACTTTTTTTTGCTATTTACAACTTCAAAACCGTTTTGTTTTAATATTCCTAGTGCTATCTCATAATCTGCTATATTTGATGGGCAACCGTATACTTCTGCATAAATCCTAGCCATAAAAATCACTATATTATCAATAAATAATTAAAAATATAAGAGAAAATGGCAGAATATAAGTTTTTGGGAAAAGAAGCGCAGGATTTTGAAAATTCGCAATTTGTTGTAATTCCTGTGCCATACTCTTTTGATGGTCAAAATGTTCCGAGAGAAATAATAAAGGCATCGTATGAGCTGGAATCTTTCGATGTGGAACTTAAAAGTGAGCCGTATAAAAAGGGAATTTTTACAATGGATGAAATTGATGTTGATTTTGACAGTCCAGAGAAAACTATGGAAAAAATTAAAAATGCTGTGAAAAGTGTTGTGGCACAAGGAAAAATTTCCATTTTGCTTGGTGGCGATCATACAATAACACTAGGTGCAATTCAAGCCTTTCCCGAAGATATAGTTATTATAAGCTTTGATGCGCATGCCGATTTGCGTGATGAGTTTGAAGGTGGAAAAATAAATTATGCATGCGTGATGCGAAGAATTTTTGAAATAAATAGAAATTTGATCGAGATCGGTGTAAGAAGTTTGAGCAAGGAGGAATTCGAATTCATAGCTGCAAATAAAGTTGATGTTTATTTAAAAGATGAGATTGATAAAAACGGAATTAAAAAAATAGTAAGAAAAATTGTGAAAAGAATTAAAGGTAAAAAAGTTTATTTGAGTATAGATCTAGATTGTTTTGATCCAAGTATTGCAAAGACCAAATTTCCAGAACCAAATGGCCTTAGTTGGACCCAAATGTTATTCATTCTTGAAGAAATTGCAAAAAATTCTAAAATTGTAGGATTTGATATAGTTGAGGGAACTACTGAGTGGGCAACCTGTTTTCTTGCAGCGAAAATAATATATAAGTTGGTTGGGCTAGCGTGATAAATGAGCAAAAGCAAAGATTGAGAGAAAAAATCTGGAAAATTATGGAAGAGAAGAATATTGCACGCTTCCCTTTACCTTGCTTCGGTCGGATACCAAATTTTGTTGGTTCAGAGAAAGCAGCAGAAAAATTACGCGAACTGGAGGAATGGAAAAATGCAAAGGTTGTAGTTGCAAATCCCGATTTTGCACAACAAAAGGTTCGGCAATTCGCTTTATTAGATAGGAAAATTTTGATTATGGCATCACCAAAGTTGAGATCCGGTTATTTACTTATTAAACCAGATCTGGTTAAGGGGAAAGAGGAAATAGCAGCAACAATTAAAGGTGCATTTCGTTATGGAAAAAAGTTAAAAAGTTTGATTAAGCCAGATTTAATTATTACAGGGTGTGTTGCTGTAAGTTATAAAACATTTTATCGATTGGGTAAAGGTGGTGGGTATGGCGATGAAGAGATTCGCACATTTAAAGAAAAATTTGGTGAAATACCTGTTGCTACTACAGTTCATGATGTTCAAGTTGTAGAGGAGGTTCCAATAGAAGATGGTGATACAAAAATTGATATAATAGTTACACCAACAAAAATTATTCGTAGAGAAAAATGAAAATAAATGTTGGCTGCTGTGGCTGGGGGTTTTTTCGTCCAAATATTTTTTTAGGTAAAAAATGGAGGGAAAAATACAAATCTATTTTGCAAGCCTATTCGGTCCTATATCCGTGCGTTGAGATTAACACAACTTTTTACCGAATACCAAAAATAGATACTGTAGAAAAATGGCGTAAGGAAGTTAGTAAAGATTTTCAATTTACAGTAAAATGTAATAATATAATAACACATCAAGATCAGTTTAAAACGATGCGTTCCATTGCAATTTTCAAACTAATGAAAAGAATTTGTGATGTTTTGAATGCAAAGCTTTTGCTTTTGCAGTGTCCAGCAAACTTTAAAGCAACAGAAGAAAATATAGAAGCAATGACAAGTTTTTTGAAAAACATTAATCGCGAGCATTTAACTATTGTATGGGAGCCAAGAGGAAAAAGTTGGGAAAATAAAATTATAAGAAAAATTTGCAAGAAATTTAATCTTGTGCATTGTGTAGATCCATTTCGGCGTGAACCTGTGTATTTTGGAAAAAATAGTATAGCTTATTTTCGCCTGCATGGTCTAGGAAAAATAAGTATGTATAAATATAATTTTTCTAAAAAAGAACTTGAACAGCTGAAAGAAAAAATAGAAAATTTAAAGGTTAAACAAACATGGGTGTTTTTCAATAATACAGAAATGTATGCAAATGCGCAGCAATTTATAGAAATTTTAAAAAAATAAAAAAGAAAAAAGATTATTCTTCAGCTTCTTCCTCACTTTCTTCTTCGAACATTTCTTCTTCAGGTTCTAATTCTTCAGACACATCCTCCTCTTCTTCAATTTCGCTTTCTTCCATTTCTTCTCCAGGCATACTACCACTCCTCTCTCCAACAGCAAACCTATTTCTCACTTCTTTAATTTTTATATGTGCCTTTTCACCTTTTTTTGTATTTGGTACAAAAACCACAAAATTCTTCACTCTAGCTATTCCATCACCTTTTGCACCAACTTCATTTATTTCCACATCGTATTCTTCCCCAACTTTTACTGGTTTGGGGATATTTGGCATTGATCTAAATTTTCTTTTAAAAGGTTTCCTCTCTCTCACAGTCAAACCCCCTTCAAATTTGAACTCAAGAAAAAGCAGCGCTTTTCCAGAGTTCAAATTAATTTTTCTATATATCACCTTTCTAATAGTTCAATAAACAACTATTTAAATCTTTTTTTATTTTCCAGTGGAAGATATGAAAAAATGTAGATGGATTAAACAAATTTCTCCAAAATGATATATCAAATACGAATTCAACCTCTTTATAATCTCCTCTCCTCAGATAAACTTTTTGTGTTTGCTTTTCACTTTTACCTTGACCTTCAAATATAGCAGTGACAGTAGCTGTTCCAGGAAAATTCCATTGTTTTTCACACAACATTTGACTACAAAAACATAATCTAATTCTTTGAAAGTGTCATATCCCTCTTTTTTTACGATTTCAAAACCCATTAGTGGTCCAATATATTCACTAACAGCGATATACTACAATTCCAACCAAAACAGATGCTAAAATCCCGATTAAGATAATAATCCATTGATATTTCTTTGTTTTTTTCATAGCTGCTAATTGAAAAATAAAGTTTATAAATTTTTAGCAATAGTTTGTTGTATCTCTTGGAGTTATGCCTCTTTAAGTTCTCTACTTATCACTAAAGTTGTAAACATTGGAAACAAAAATTTTCTTTTACTCTGCTTTCCTCTTTTTACTTAGAAACACTGAACATCCAAAACTTTTTCATTTTAACTTAGAATCTCTGTTAAAATTTATATCTCTTTTGCCTTGTTGTAAGCATCAAATATTTGCCATATCCATAGAACAAAATAAATTAGAAGCATAGGAATACCAATCACAGCACCAATAATAGTGACACCAATGAGAGTGGAAAAAAGAAATATTTTAGTAAGAGCTATTCCACCAATTTCTAAAATCCAACCAATTATCATAAGTAGTAAACCACGTCTAACTTCACCTAAATAAATATGTCCTAGGCCTAAAAAACCGAAAAGACCACCTATGGTTGCTATTAATGCCGTTGTTCCTGGGTTTTTCCTTTCTCTTTTAGTTCTCGTTTTCATGGTTATATATTGTAATGGTAAATATAAAACTTTTAATGAAAGCTGTATTTTAGCCACGAAAAGGTAGTTATATCTAATTTCTATTGTAGCTTCACAAAACCAGCCTATGCTGTTATGAAGTGTTTTAATAACTCAATAGAGTCGATAAACTCTTGCAGGGAAAATATTGGTTCTAATCTTTCTATTCAATTAATTCTATTTTTTTTACTTCAACCGACCATTTTTATTTCTGCAGTATGATATTTCGGTGCAATTAGCATGCCCTTTGGTACAAACTGTTTTAAGCGAATTCAACTACTATATACAAAGTAAATTAAGAGCTTAACATCCTAACCAGCTTTTGCTTTAACTCTTCTGGCAATTCATCCTTACTTAGCAATTCTTTAGTCCTCTCAATCATAATTCTTAAAACATTCGGGTCTTTAACCAAGTATTCAACCACTTATCTATAACCTCTCTTTCCTTCTCAGCTTCCATAGCAGCTTCTAATGTTAAAGGCATTCCACAAGCTTTACAAAACTTATTAGTCGCTTCATTAACAGTTTTACAACGAGGATAAGTGATTGGCTTTAACTTCGTCTATTTTCCTTTTTCTTCTTTTTTTATTCCATAAACTTTTCCTAAAATTGCTTCATCTGTATCTCTAGCTGATAAGCGAACATAAGTTCCTGCCATTTTGCTTGATTGGACCCAGCCTGCAAAAACTTTCAGCTCTTGTTCGGTAAGTATTTTTGCCAAATGAGTTAACCTAGAATGTCTAAACAAATATGACGAAACTTTCTTTTTTTATTCCTGCTAACTTACTAACTTTTCTTATAACTTTTGCTAGTGCAGGATAGGTATATAAAGATTTAACTCAGAGCTAAACGCCCAGGCTGGGATTTGAACCCAGACGGGACAAAGTCCCACACGGTCTCCAGCCGTGCGCGAAAATCTGTGCGCGTTAACCTGGTTCCGCCACCTGGGCATATAATAAGGTTTTATTTAAAAATATTTTACTCTTCCACACGTGGAGCCAAAATGTAAGAAAGGGAAAGCTTATCTTCTAATTTAAAGCTCATTTTCATTGGAAAGTCCTGTCCAAGTTCTATAGTTGTGGAGTTAAAAAGACGTCCTGTTTTAATCATTTTTCTTAAATAGTCAAGTGGATATCGTGCACTTACGCTTTTTTCTGTTTTTATATCAAGCAAAGCATCACTTCCTTTTTCAAGCTCCAATTCCGCAGTGTTGACATCACTTTCTGCTCGCATTAAAAATTTTGATGGTGAAATTTCAAGCACAACCGAATCGGTAATTAGCTCTGCATCTTCTATGCCAGATTGAAGCACATCTGGTTTAAGTTCTGCCTTTGCTGTAAATTTAAGCTGTTCTATAGCAAGTTCTTCTTGAGTTATTTCTAGTAGAGGAAGAACAAACCGCCTTTTTGAAGAATTTTTAATTATAATTTCTAGCTTTTTACCATCAAATCGAAATGTAACTTTATCTTTTGGTCCTGCTCTTTTTAATATAGAAAGCAAATTACCTATATTAAGCCCCATCGACATTTCTTCATCCAATTTAAATTGTTCAAAGCCATTTGCAAAGATGCGAAAATCTACTGCAGCAACAACGGCACGGTCGGCAACAGCCAAGCATATTCCCTCTTTGGTTATTTTAAACACACCTTCATCTATTATTTCAGCAATCGATGAAAGCGGTTCTGTCAATAGCTTTATATTACTTATTGTCGCTTCAAACATTCAAACCAGCCTCACTATATAATTTTTTAATTTTTTCAAATACACTTAAATTTAATCCCTCCAAGTTCTGAATAACATTAACTTTTAGCTTACCTTCTTCCATATAGCAAAAAACTCTTACTAATTTGTTTTCTTCAACAGTTCCATTTACTAAAATTTCAATTTCTCCTGTATCATCTACTAAAAAAAATTTATCTTCCACTTTTCTAATTTTCCCAATTAACGAAACCTTCTTATCATTTTTCATAACTTGGAAAACTTTTTTGGGAATGTACATTGCATCAGCCGTAAGTTCGCCAAGAATATCCACATTTTGCGCATCTATAAAATATTGTTGGTGGTTCATCAGCAGATCTAGTTTGTTGCATCCACCAATATGCTTCCATATTTCCGCATTTTGGACACATTATCTTTGTTTTTGGAAATTCTGCCAGTCCTTCATCCTTTCCTATAAAAATAACTCTTTTCTTTTGTGGTGCCATTTGTTGCGATACCAATATTTTTTCATCTTTTAATTTGATTTCTTTTTTACATTTTCGACAAACCAAATAGCTTACTTTTCTTTTTCTCTTTACATACATTAGATTTCCACATTTTTCGCAAAATCGCATTTAAACACCAAAGATTTTATATATAAACATTCTTAAATATCCAAGTTTTGGAATTATAAAGATTACTTTTCCGTGAATTTGGTCTTTACTTATATTTTTTTCATATGGTAGCTGATTGAGATTATTATCACCTTTTGTTTGATAACTTCCATCCTCATTAATTTTAATAATTCTATGAATTATTGGAGTGTCTTGACCTTGAACGTCGAATACTATTACATCTCCGATAGAATATTTTTCCATTCCTCTAATAATCGGCATATCACCTTTTAAAAAACCCTTTTTGTAAGGCCAGGAATTGATGAATTCTCTTGTATAGTTTAATTGTTCTTCCAGCCATTTATAGTGCGTTAGCTCAACATTGTCATGTTGCATAGAAGTGCTTGAAACCCATGTTATAGGTGTATTTGTATTTAATAAAACACAAAGCGATTTAAAAAAAATCAAACCACAAAGAATTCCTAGAGCGATATAAATAAAAACACCAAATGTACCTTCAGTTAGCTCATCCCATTTTTTCTTTATATGATTAAGCACGCCCAGAGCTTTCACCCTTTACAATCCCTGTGGCAATTAAATGAGCAACCCGCAGGGGTTCTGGAATATAGCCATGCGTTGTACTTAACTTAATAATTTCTTCTACTTCCTCATCATCAATGCCAACATTCTGATAGTATATTTTCCTATCGGCTATTTTCATTTCTTTAATTTTTCCTGCATTTAAAACCATTTGCCACCTTTTTTTAAAATTTTTTAAATTTTTCAAAGCCTTTTTTACATTTTCCAGATTTGGGCACTTTCTATTTATAACAATAACTGGCAATTTTGTTTTTTCATAAATCTCCTGAATATCGATCACATTAAATCCACCCATAGTTATGCCATCAAACATTATAACTTTTAATTGGCTTTTGTGTCTGGTTGAATTTATGCTTTTCACAATTTTTTTTGTCGCATCCATACCATCAACTTCGACATCTGTTCGCAAAATTCCGTCTAGAAATTTACCACCACGATATATTACTCCTATTACAGGAACATTTTTATCGCTTCTTTCAAATGGTCCGTCATCAAAGCCAAGAATTCGAATTTCGGCTTTTATCATAGAAAGAAAGTGGGAATTCGTAATATATAAATTTTATTAACCAAAAACATCATTTATGGTAAAAAAAGTATTTCCAGAGGCAGTAGCACGCCTTTTTCATCGCGTTTATGTCTGTCGTGTTTGTAAGTCTAAGATACGTGCAGATCCACGCAAAGTAAAAGAAGGAAAAGTTAAATGTAGAAAATGTGGATCTAAGGCGTTAAGGCCAAAAAGAAGACCACAGTAAAGGAGTTATATGGAAAGTAAATTGATAAAAAAATGGAAAGATATGGGACTTACTATATCGAATTTTGAGTTTTTTACTAATAGGCCGAATGTAGTGATCGGCAAGCTTCCTGGGCAAATGGCAGAAGTAGAGTATGTTTGTGATAAATGTGGTTTCTATGAAATAAAAAAAATAGAAATAAAGAAAGGTGCAAAAAAATTTTTACGGCCAAAATTTAACTGTAGCAAATGTGGAAAAGTAATAACTGTGCCTGCGCTAAAATAATTTAAATTTTCTTATTATTAGAATATATTTAGTTCTGATAACCATGGAGTTTCACAGAGTGTGGAATTGGTATTCAAGGGAATCTGTACAAAAAGCCATTCTTGAAGTCGCAAAAAACAGAGAAGTTGTTTGTGTTTTTAGAGATGGCAGTTTTGGCAAACGGCCAGACATAATTCAATATCCTGCTGACATCTTACAAGCAGTGGCGAATGGAACAATAGCTTTTCACGCTTCAGTTGAGAGATGGACACAGCCAATGAAATTGATGGCAGGAATGACAAAACAAGAGTTAGACAGCCTGCGACAAGGTTGGGACATTTTAATCGATCCAGATGTAAATGATTTTGAAATTGCGAAAATAGCTACGAGGCAAATAATTGAAGCACTTAAAGATCACGGCATTTCTAGCTATTCAGTTAAGTTTTCTGGTGGGAAAGGCTTTCATATAGGCATACCATTTGAGTCGTTACCGCCAAAAATAAATTTTCAGCCAGTTTCGACTCTTTATCCAGATTTACTTCATAAGATAATAGGTTATATTAAATGGTACATACGCGATCAACTTAAAGAAGCAATACTTTCTCTTGATACGCCAATGAATTTATCCAAAAGAATTGGAAAGCCGTTGGAGGAAATAACTGATAGTGAAGGAATAGATCCATTTAAAATTGTGAATATTGATTTATTTTCTTCTCGCCATCTATTTCGCTTACCATATAGTTTGCATGAAAAAACAATGCTAGTAAGCCTTCCTATCAATCCAGACCATCTTGAAAAATTTGAAAAAGAATATGCTATACCAGAAAAGGTAAAAATAGAAGAAAAATTTTTGATACCAAAAACAAAATTGCATAATGCAGAGGCGCTTGTAATAGATGCATTGGATTGGGCATCAAAATACAAAGGCGAGGTAAAAGTCGAGATATCAAAACAAAAAGTAGTTAAAAGAAAATTTATTTCAGAGGAATTTTTCCCCCCGTGCATAGCACAGATATTGCGTGGATTACCAGATGGTCGTAAGCGATCGGTTTTCATTCTTGTCAATTTCCTTCGAAATATGGGATGGACATTTGATCAAATAGAAAAGAGGCTGACCGAGTGGAATGAAAAAAATTATCCGCCACTTAGAGCAAACTATTTGAGAACTCAACTTAAGTGGCATTTTCGTCAAGAAAGAAACATTTTGCCACCGAACTGCGACAATTTGCAATTTTATCCCTCAATAGGTGTTTGTAACCCAGATATATTTTGTAAAAGATATGAAATTAAGAATCCTGTTAATTATCCTTTAAAAAAACTAAGCCAAATGAAAAAATCAAAACTTAAATAGAACTATTTAATATTATTTAGTGGATTATATGGAGGAAATGATAACTTTTGAAATAATACGAAAAATTCAGAGAGATGAACAGCTTACACCAAAATTAACTAAATTACCAGAAAATTTTTACCAAAATGTAAAGATTTACCTTGATCAAAAAAGGAAAATAACAGATAGAAAAATCGTTTTAGAAGTAAAAAATATAGAAAGACTTGTAGAAGATATATTTAATCGAAGAGAAAGAAAAATAATAAATTCTGCAATTATAGCAGCACGAACAAACATACCACCTGAAAATCTAACAAATGAGGAAAAGGATTTTTTTGAAAAAATAGTAAGTTTAATTAAAAGTCGGAGAGGAGATATTTTAGAAAATTTGTTTAAAACTAAGGAAGAAACAGTTGGATTGGTTGTTTTTAAAGAAAGTGTACCAGAATTTGTGGGATCGGATGAAAAAGTTTACGGTCCATTTCAAAAAGGAGATATAGCTAAATTACCAGAAGAAAATGTAAAGATACTTAAAGAAAGAGGTATTGTGGAGGAATTTGAAGTAAGTAAGTGATGGTATGAAGTTTCCAAAAATTGTAAGAACTTACTGTCCTTATTGTAAAAAACATCAACAACATGAGGTAGAGATTGCAAAAAAGAGACCAAAAAGATCAGTTGCCGCTGGTGAAAGGCGATTTAAAAGGAAGATGAAGGGATATGGTAGTTTTCCAAAAGAGCATCCAAGAGGAAGAGAAAAACCGACAAAAAAAGTTGATTTGCGATTTAAATGTACTGTTTGTGGAAAGAAGCATGTGCGTGGCGAAGGATTCAGAATTAAAAAAATTGAGATTGTGAAAAAAGAATAATTAGAACCGTATTGTTCTTCGACTTTTAGGAATTAAATTTTTAATCTTATCTTTCAGAAACAAGCTGCTTCCCAGAATTTCATCTTCAGATTTTACTATTACAAAATTGCCGTATTCGCAGTTAATTTCTTTTTCCGCCTTTACATCCGAGCCTTTCAAAAATTTTTCTGCCGAATTTTTATTTATAAAAACAACATTTTTACTTGCATATCTCCCAACAATTTGTGAACCTTCTATTGTTAAATGTATTTTACCTTTTCTTATTTTGCCAAAATTTAATCCTGCAGAATTTATCAGTATGTTCAGAGAAAAAATTTTTGCACATTCTTTCGTAGCTATCCAAATTTTTTCTTTCGAAGTGAATACCAAATAGTCGCGCAAACTTATTTTTACTCCATAATTTTTTTCAATCAATTTTTCTAATTCCTCAATTTCTTTTTTGCTTAAAATTTTCTTAATTTGCATATAAAAAATCCCTCCATCCTTTCTGTTGGCACAATCCTAATTGCATTTACAATTTCATTTACAAACCGTTTTCCTTCCCATTCAGTCAGTGCAGGCATGAAATTCAAATTGTCAATTTTTATTTTTTCAATTGTCAAGCCAAGTTTTCTGACAGCAAAGTCTACATTTTCTTCATTTTCCTCTGGCTCCAAACTGCAGGTAGAATATACAATGATTCCGTTATCATTTAGACACTTCGTGGCAGAGATTAGCAGTTTCTTTTGCAGTTTACTCAGTCTTGCTATTGAATTTTTATTTACACTCTTTAATACTCGTGGAATAAGTGTGCCTGTCCCTGTGCAGGGCACGTCAAGTAAAATTTTGTCAAATTTTAGACCAGTTTGCCAGAATTTAGTGCCATCCATATTTGTAACAACAACATTCATCACACCACATCTTTGCAAATTTCCTCTTAATGCTTTTAATCTTTCTCTTTCCACATCATTTGCAACTATTACTCCTTCATTTTTCATCATAGCAGCAATTTGTGTAGTTTTTGCTCCAGGTGCTGCACACAAATCAAGAATTGTCTCGCTCTTTTTTGGATTAAGAACCAAAGCCGGAATCATGCTTGATGCATTTTGAATGAAAAAATAACCTAGTATATGCTCGATACTATAACTCAAATTGTATGGTGCCTTTACCCAAAGACCCTCTTTATAGAATGGAATTTGCTCAATTGTGCAACCCCTTTCATTTAACTTTTTGATCAAACTTTCTACAGATATTTTAAGTGTATTAGTACGGATAGTCCAAATTTTTTCTGTAGGTAGTGATATTGAAAAGTTTTTCCCAAAAATTTTCCTATATCTTTCAATTTTTTCCATATTTTTGATTTATTCAAACTTAGATAAGCATTTAACATTTTCCTTTTATATATTATTTATGTGCAGATACTGTAAGTTGTCAAAAGAACGAAAATATGGTGTAAATCTAATTTTTGATATAGAAGAGTATTTGAAAAAAGCAAAGGATGAGCATATAATTTTTGGCTTTTATTTATATGATTCTAGAGCGATAGATTTGGTTAAAGATATGGAAGAAACGTATTTTCCACCGGGCACAGATGAAAATGCAGATTTTGAACTTATTATCGGAATCGGCAAAGCATATATGCTCATACCAAAAAATGAAGAAAACTATCGGCGACTTGCAATTTTGAAGAAAAAATACGGGATATAAAAGCGCCGAGGCTGGGATTTGAACCCAGACGGGGCAAAGCCCCACACGGTCTCAAGCC
>CAZONC010000005.1:0-3549 GCA_964581305.1 uncultured archaeon
TACAACCATTTATTTGAAACCCCTTTCAAAAAACCAACTGGTTGTAGTAAATGGAAAGAATTTTGTGGTGATTTTTGTTGTCAACTATTGCAGCCATGGGGAGAAGTTAAATATGCTATAGTGTGCGATTCGAGTGGTTTTTGGAGAATGTGTACAAAGGAAAATAATGAAAAAATTGTTTCTGCCGGCGATAAATATTTTCAATGTAAATGGATAGAGGGGGCTGAAAAAAGTTATGGTGT
Organism: uncultured archaeon; assembly: GCA_964581305.1. Lineage (GTDB taxonomy): Archaea > Aenigmatarchaeota > Aenigmatarchaeia > CG10238-14 > SCSR01 > CAZONC01. The sequence goes on from CAZONC010000005.1 coordinate 243, forward strand.
TTGGCAAGAAGCACAATGTGAAAGTTGGCAGCAAATCGGTGAATGTATAAGATGTGAAAATGGGCGGTTTGTTGCTGACGATAGATTGTGCTATTCTAGCCAACAATTAACCTTAAGGTTGAAAGAAAGCAGAGTAATTTCTGATATCAATTTCACATTGAATAACATTAATGCAACTGAAAAAACCGTGAATATTTCAATGACATATAGTGGTGTCACAGTTTCGGATATTTATGCGCTTGGGATTTTAAAAGCAACTCCCATATTATCAGCTTCCGTTGAGTTAAACGTCACGTCCATTACAGCCAATAACGCAACCCTGGTTTTTAAGCTAATAACTGGCAATCTGAAATGCCATAAATTGTCCGGCAAATGTATAAAAACATAAAGTAAAAAAATAAATAGTGGTATTTTGATAGGAACTGTTGCACCACAATATTTGGTAACAATAATTGTGTGTTTAATAGCATTTATTGTTATGGCTCTAATTTTGCTTGTAATTGTACCGGATTTGGCAAAAAAAATAACAGAAGTGTTTACGCGGGCAGGAACAAAAACACCAGATGTACCGAAAAAAATACTATATGTAAAATTAGATCCAGACCCCCATGAGGTTTGGGCTGTCCATCTTGATAATGATCCGAGAAAACATATAGAAAGGGGAAAGGTTTACTTTGATTTTGACCCAAGTAGGAATTTCACGAAGCAGTGGAATAACTGTTGTGTTTTACTTACTGTTGATGAAAATGATGATGCGGATGCGGTTTGGGCTTGGTTTATTAGACAGGGCACTATAATTCCAGGCGATGCTCCGAATCTTTATGAGGCAATAAAAAATCGATTGGACATGAGTGTATGTCCACCAGTGACAGGAGGGGAACGAGAATGTAATATGGTAAGTGTTGTAAACTATAATTTTAGCTCTGATACAAAAGATTATTGTGGTAAAGAAAAAGATAGATGTCCAGAGGGCGGCTGCTGCTGGCTTTTACAAACACGTGGAAAGAACTATATTTACCGTTTTAAATACGGATTAATTTGCGCTCCTGATAGCAAAACTGGTGAAATACTTTGGCATCCGTGCACAGGGTCTGTAGTAGATACTAGTATACAAGTTGGCGAAGACAATTATGTATGTAAAGAGTCACTAGGAATTTTTTTCTGGGAGAAAATGGCATTTGATTTTGAGATATTGCTTGACAAATATGAAGAAACTGTGAAAAAAGGAGAAAGTGTTATTGTTAGTTTAAATGTTACTCGTAGATATAGCCAGGGAACAGTTAATTTTGGTTGTGAAAATTTACCTCAAAATGTTTCATGTTCATTTAATCCTTCTAGTTGCACACTTTCTAGTCAGCAGCAAATATGTCAATCCAACTTAAATATTTCAGTCGGAGATCAAGCACCTCTAGGTACCCATACCATATCAATAAAAGCGAATGAAAAATTAATTCTCTTTACCTTAACTTTAGAAAATTAAAGTAGTTAAAGATAAATATAGTGCAAATTACAAATAGTTAATATGAAAAAAGGAGCAATTCCAATTGAAACAATTGCTGTTTTAGTAGTTGCAGTTCTTGTTGTAATAATCATAGTTATGTGGGTTACAGGATACTTTACCAAGGCTGGTGGTACAATTAATCCGGTTGAGGCGCAAGCAAAATTCAATCAAGAATGTACCCGATTACTTCCAACCAACTGTAAAGATTGTAGTATAGTTGTGGCGGATGATATAGTTAAGTACTGTGAGGCCTGGTTGTGTCCTGGTGAAAGTTGTAGTAATAATACCGATAAGGAATGCCATCCCTATAAAATCGAGAAAAGATGCGGATGCAATTGTCCTTTAAATAGGTAGAAAAATATTATCTTTGCTCGAGTTTTTGTATCGATTCTAAGTGATGGCGGAATGTATATTCTACAACAACATATGTTGGTATTGCTATATAACTTTCTCTAATTGTTAAATTTGCTATTGAATATTTACAATTTAGTGTAGTTTCTTTTCTAGTAAGAAGTATATTTAAATTAGTAAAGCTTTCGTTAACTGTTTTTATTTGCCCTCTATAACACTCAATAAACGTGAAATTTTCCAGTTCAGCAAGTCGTGTAATATTTACATTTCGAACAATAATGTCGCCGTATTTGTATTTTAAATTTTTCATTACAACATATAATGTGGTTTGATTTGGTTGGGTTAATACACTTTGTGCAACATAGTGATTTGGCCAGAAAAATACAGTTAAGTCCAGTGGATCATCCTCTTGTTGTGGACTTGAAACTTCTCTCAAATCTTTATCGCTTCTAAATATGAAAAAGTCACCTCTTCCAAATGTTCGATGTGGATATGCGACAACTACCACAATTTTTACTGTTCTCGATTCGAATGGAACATTTTCGGTTTGCAGATTAATTGACAGCTGACCATTAGCACCAATTCTACACGGACTACTCTCTGTACATGCATTTGGTACTAGTACAAGCGTGGTATTCTCAGCTGTTATATATCCACTTACGGTTATATTTTCTACGGGATATGGATTTTTATTTTCTATGGTGATAGGAAGTATGTACGATTCGTTTTTATATACTGTCGGTATTTCATAGTTCGTATATTCAGTACCCCAAAGCACATCTAGCATTTCGAATTTACCAGTTAATTCAGTTTCTGGGACGGTTGGCCCTGGTGGTTTTTCTTCACCAGGGACTAGCTCTCCAATCTGCCTAGCTAGTGCACCACCCCATACTAGTATGCCATAAACCATACCAAGTACAGCCACAATTAGAACACTTAAAATCATGCTTTCAACAAAACCTTTTCTTGTTACAGTAGCAGCTAAGTAAAATGCGATGAAAAGAAGAAAACCATACGTAACAACCCATGCACCCTCAAAGCCAACCCTTAGGCTGAGAGCGAGCGAAATAATGATATAAATTGCCGACAATATTATGCTATTAAATTTTTTATATGCAAAAAATGTGAAAAGCAAAATTAGACCAGCACCCACAATTCGTATAAATGGACTAATATGTATTCCTGTTACCAATTCGAATTGTTCAATTCCAAGTACAATATAATTGCGTACAAGCCCAACAATTGAGCCAAAAAGAACAAATAGAGCAATGAGAATCATAGTAAGTGGAGCAAAAACATTAACTATACTTATACCTATTTTTACAAAAACAGGATGTATGCACGTACATTCACCTTTTGGTTTTCCGCATATCTTGCAAACTTCTTGTGGTTGAAACTCCTCTTTTACTCTTTCAGCAAATATAACAAGAATATTAACTATACCTTTTGGTCCTT
>CAZONC010000005.1:3649-32517 GCA_964581305.1 uncultured archaeon
TCTTTTACTCTTTCAGCAAATATAACAAGAATATTAACTATACCTTTTGGTCCTTCCTCTGTTTCTTTGCTTTCTTTCTCAGCCCCTTCTTTCTTAGCCTCTGTTTCTTTGCTTTCTTTCTCAGCCATTTAATTAATAATTATTTTGCAAAATATAAGAAAGCTTTTAAATATTTGAACCTAAATAAAAAATTACTTAGTAATGGCAAAGGAGGTGCGAAAATGGCTGAAAAAACAGAGAAAACCGATAATGTGGTTTTTGTCGGACGAAAACCTTCAATGAGCTACGTCCTGGCAGTAATAACGCAATTTACTAATGGAATGCAAGAAGTAGTTATTAAGGCACGTGGCCGCGCAATTTCTAGAGCCGTGGACGTAGCAGAGATTGTGCGAAAGCGATTTTTGCAAGATGTGCAAATAAAAAATATAGAAATTGGAACTGAAGAAAGGGAGCTAGAAAATAAGCAAAAAGTAAATGTAAGTACAATTGCCATAACTTTGGCAAAGTAAGCTCTCTTTCTTCTCTCTTTTTTTCTATCTTTCGAGAATGAATGTCTTTTTGTGAACAGGCAATTCCTTAACTTCATGAATAAGCATTTCCATTCTTTTTCCAACACCAATTGCAACGCATTCCTCCATAAACCTTCTTGCCCTTTCCAGTTTTGCTATCTTTTCGGAATAAATTGTACAGAGTTTTTCACCTTTTTTCACTCCATCACCAATTTTCTTATAGAGCAAAAGCCCTGCTCCTTTATCTTTTGGCGCTCCAGCAAGCCTTGCCGCTTCAACCAGATCTGAATTATTTATCCAAAGAACCGTACCAGCTTCTTTTGCACATATATCAATGCCGTAATCGCCAATTTCTATATCTTCTGGTTTAATGTTCATATTCCCTCCTTGTGCAGATATTATCTGTCTTAGTTTTTCCTCGGCTATGCCTGACTTAAGAATATCTATTGCTAGTTGGCGGCCATTTTTTCGTCCAGTCATTTCCAATAAAATACCGGCAATGTCTACGGTTTTATCGATAAGATCTGGAAGATTTTTTCTGCGCATTATAACCTCAAGTGCTTCCCTTGCTTCCAGTGCAGGACCTATAGTATATCCTATTGGCTGCTCACCGTGCGTAATGGCACAGCGAGTTTGTATACCAAGCTTTCTACCCAATTCGATAAAATCTTTTGCTAAGAGATCTGCATCGCCAATTGTTTTTACTTTAGTCCCCCTTCCACATGGTATGTCTATAACAAGATGCGTTGCACCAACCGCTTTTTTCTTTGACATTATTGATGGAAGAAGTAAAGGATCTATTGCAAGAGAATATTCAACTTGAATAAATTTATCATCTGCTGGTGCCAAATTTAGTGTACCACCCCAAACAATACATCCATTTGTTTTTTTAATCACATTTTTCACTTCATTTATATCAAGCGCAACAGGCATTAGACACTCTGCACGGTCTGCTGTTCCTGCTGCAGATGTAATCGCTCTGGATGACGTTTTTGGTATTACAAGATCGCAGGCAGCAATTATTGGTACTAAAAGCAAAGTGGTTTTATCTCCAGGTATTCCACCAACACTATGTTTATCGCATATAATTTTTTCGTCCAAATTTAATTTCTCTCCAGTTTCAACCATGGCAATGGTTAAACTAACCGCTTCATCCAAATCCAAACCAAAATTATGTAAGGATGTGACAAAACTTGCAATTTCGGTTTCACTTAAATTACCATCCACCACATCTTTTACTATCTCAAAAATGTCCTCATAAAATAGCTTACGTCCTCTAAGTTTTTCTTTTATATGCTGAAGTGAGCTAGGATATTTTGCAATTTCAACATCAACCTCAGCTCCATCTTTCAAATTCAATGCATTTCTTATTTCATCGTATACACCAACAAAGCCCTTTGGAATAACTTTTGTTGTGAGATTAACAATCGCTGTAATTTCTTTCCTCTCGCTAGAAATTTTTACTCGTCCAAGACTTTTTATGCCCAAATCGTCAGCATCCTCTTTATTCAAAATTATAATCGGCTTTCCACCAGCTTCCAACCCGAGCGTTTTAACTTTTAGTTTCATTTTACCACACAATCGCCATTTTGGCATACGCATTTAGATGTTGGTTTTGGCGAAAGCACTTGTGGGCAAACCACAAAAACCTTATCACAATCAAGGCGCGGAACGTACGTCTTTCTATTTACGCACTCCCAATATGCACCTGCACTTTCTGGACAACAATTTGTAATTATCCATTGGCAATCCGTATCAGTTAAACATTTCTCTTTCAAATCTTTTCCCCCAACCACCACAAAGACGATGGCGAATAAAAAAATCAATATAAATAATATCCTATTCATTTTTTCTACCTCTATTTATAATTTTCATTTTATTAACCTCAAAATTTTGTTTGGAGTTATTATGCCTTTTTCTGTAATTACACCATCAACATATTTCCATGGAGTTATATCGAATGCTGGATTTTTTATTTCACACCCCAATTTTTTCTTCGTAATCTCTTTCCAACTCCTTTCCTCAATAATTATTTTTTTCCTTCTATCAAACTTCATTGTCTCGCCCACAAAATAAACAGGAATGCCATTTTCTTTTGCAAAAAGTGCTAGAGGATATGTACCTATTTTATTTACCACACCTTCCTTCCTTATCGCATCGCATCCAAAGATAGCAATGTCAATTTCTTTAATAAAATGGCCAACTGCGCTGTCAATAATTAATGTAACAGGAATGCCACATTCTGTCAGTTCCTTTGCCGTTTTTATCCCTTGATATAGTGGTCTCGTTTCAGTTGCTATTACCTTAAACCGTCTTCCATTTTTCCATGCATATGTTAGCATTTCCACAACGGCCGTGCTATGGCAATGTGTGAGAATAGTAAAATTGTTCTTTATAATTTTAAGACCAAAAGGCGCAATAACTCCACAAACATTCTCAAAATAAAAAATCAAATCATCCACAATTTTCATATCTTTGTTTTTTCTTATTTTTTCAAGTGCATTCCAAAGCGCAACGCCTGTTGGGCGCGAATAATATAAAAGGGTTGCTGCCCTTTTAAAATCTTTTCCAAAACCGCTTTTTTTAATAATATTTTTCAAAACGTAAAGTCCTGCTAGTGCAATGGAGCGTGCACCCTGAATTTTTAATTTTTTTATCGCATCAACCGTTTTTTCCAATGAGCTCATATATTCAAATTCGTTTTACCAAATTAAAAATATGAAGAGTTTTGAACAACAGCGAAAAGATATTGTTGAAAGTCTGGAAAAAATGGGCTATATAAAAAGTCCGGAGATAAAAAAAGCGATGCTGAAGGTAAGGCGGGAGGAGTTCGTTTTACCTGAATTTAGGTCAGATGCCTATGCAGATACACCATTACCAATACCAGGTGGTCAGACAATTAGTGCACCACATATGCATGCAATTTTTCTTTCAGCACTAAAGCTAAAACCTGGCGAAAAAGTTTTGGAAGTTGGTGCTGGTTCTGGCATATTACTTGCTTATATGAAAGAAATAGTTGGACCGAAAGGTAAAGTGATAGGTGTAGAAATTGTTCCGGAAACGTATGAGTTTTGCCTTAAAAATTTGGAAAGAGCAGGTTATGCAAAAAAAGTTAAAGTTTATTTGCGCGATGGCTCAAAGGGACTTCCTGAGGAGGCACCATTTGATAAAATCGTTTCCGGTGCTGCAGCACCAGATATACCAAGACCATGGATTGACCAGCTAAAACCAGGCGGAATAATCGTTTCGCCTGTTGGACCAGTTGGTGGACGTCAGGAACTGATTTATTTAGAAAAAACAAAAGAGGGAAAAATTATTAAAAAACGATTGGGTGAAGTAATTTTTGTTCCGCTTACCGGCGAGTATGGTTTTAAATAGGAATAATTTTCCAGAAAAGAATCCCAACAAATAGCGCGCCAACCCACCAGTACTTACCCAAATTTATAAAATTTGTAACAAATCCACCAATCAGCAAAAACCAAAGTACAAGTCCAATAATAAATCCTATAAAGCCGCCCTTGCGTCCAATTGCCATAATTATATTTTGAATTTTTAAAAATAAGTGGGGTCGGGGCGATTTGAACGCCCGTGAGCAGGTCACTTCTTCTCATCTTTTATTCAAAGCTCCATCAAATGACCTGGAGCCTGCCAGCCTAGACCAGACTAGCTGACGACCCCCTAAATAACTTTATCATTTATTTTTAAAATTTTATACAATTCATACAAAAGTTGGCAACAAGAATTAAAATCGCTGCCAATATAAGAATCGCAATCCAAAATTTTCTTTGTCCGATTTGTTCAAATGACCATATTATGAAGGCAATCCATATAGCAAAATAAAAGATTAGTGGAAAACTATTTGGTAAAAATTGGAAAAAATTTATACCCTCCAGCCAAAATGCATATTCAGTTATGGCAACAAATGCAGCCATAAAAAAAACGCCAAATATAAGAAATTTTCTCTTCATTTTAACGTTTTTTTCAAAAAACAGAGCAAAAGTAAAAAGCAAAGTGCACATGATACCTGCAATCATTGCATATAAAAGAATAATATCTATCATAGAGCCTCCGGTGGGTTTCGAACCCACGACCTTCCGCTTACAAGGCGGACGCTCTACCAGCTGAGCTACGGAGGCACAATATATTAATTAATCCAAGAAATCTTTATTTTTAATTTTTGTTGGCAAATAAACTTCTGTTACAAATTTTAGTCCTTTTCCAGATAGCGCTTCCAATTCTGCTTTCACTCTTTTTTGAATCATTAGCTTTAATTCTTTTTGCCAAGCAGGAGATTTAAACCACTCATATTTCAGCATTTCCTGCGCTCTTTTTATATCTACTTCCTCTGCCTTGATTGTATAATTTTGTAGTCCAAATTTTTCTATATCTGATAATGTTAAGCCAAGAAACTTTGCAGTTGGTGTGCCCAGTCTGTCCGAAACATGTGCAAGAGATATGGAACCGTATTTAATAACAGAATAAATATACCATCCATAGCTATCTGCATCTGTAAAAACGTATATAGGTAATTTAAATTCCATTGCTAGCCTTTGGATGAGTCTTCTTGCCCCACGTGCTGCTTGTCCCTGTGTTGTTAAAAGGATACATTTATATTTTTGCCAAAATTTATCTTCATGTAAGCGCTCAAATGCTGCGTTTTTTTCTATTACTAAAGCAAAATCAGCATTAACTTTTTTGAATTCTATATCTTCAACATTTGAAGGAATGGCCCATCCACCCGATCCAAGTTTTGCCCAGTTTATTATATCTTTTCCATCCTTAATTATTACATCTCCAACAACCCTTCCTCGAATATCAGCATTTAAATGAAGTTGTTCTCGCAAAACGTCAAGTGCCACTTCCAAATCAATTACAATTGGATCGCTTTCATTCTGTTCATCAAAAGTATTTTCATTTGAGTTTGGTAAAGTTCGCTTTAGTGCATAAAAAAGATCTCTTAAGCTTGTATGCAAATTTTGTTCTATTAGTTCTTTGCAAAATGAAGATATGAGCATAGTTTGCATAAACTTTTTTGCATGACCTGTGTGGAATAAAAATCGCTTTGCACTTTTACTACCTAATGTAAGCATACCTGTTTTCGGATCATATTTTACATTTGATAGTGAGCGAATTGGTATATCAATATTTGGGTTTTCCCCTTTCTCCAGATCTTTTAGAACTTTTTCACCCAAATTTTCAAGTTTCTTTTTTACTTCCATTTAAACAACCTTTGTCTTTCTTTTTATAAATTCTTCTAACTTACTTAAAATCTCTTCTTCACTTTTATTGGTAAGTTTAGCAACAGATTGCGCGACCACAGGTATGTATCTTTCAAAAATACTTCGTCTAAGTTCACTTTCTCTTATTTTCCTTATTTTTCTTATATATTTTGCCATTTGCCTTCCTGCATCCTGAAGAGCAAGCTTAATTTCTTTAAAGATTTCTGGATAATTTGCTATTGCTTGTTTCCCTTCACTCATGAATGGAACCCAAACTGAAACAAAATGAACCAAAATTGCCAGTGGACTAGCAGGAAGGCCATCTGATGGTTGAGAAAAACCATAGCGACGCCAATCAACATCTTTTATCGCTTTTGTTATTACACAATCTCCTTGATTATACAGAAGAGGAATTCGATTTGCAAAGCGGAGAATAATTGCATTCTCTGGTGGAAGTTCCCCACCATAAGCTAATGCTACCTCAACCTGAAAAGGAAAACCAGAATAAACAGAAGGAGGCCTTGTTACTGCAACATAATGCTCAGCCTTTAATCCCTTTTTTAATCCAAGTATTAGTGCTTCCTGTCCAATTGGAGATAGGCAATTTGTTGGTGGGGAGGCAAGCTTTACCATTTGCATTGCTTTATACAATCTTTCCGATTCATCTTTATCAACCTCTTTTGGATTTTTTGTTGCAGCAATTTTTGCCAATTTACAAATTTTGATTGCAGAATTTCTTCCAACACGGCAAAAATCTTTTGTTAAAAATCCAATTATGTTTCTTGCTTTTGTTGTGCTTAGCATTCTACGCAAAACTCCAAGTTGAACGCCATATGGATGCGGTTTGATTTCTGTTGGCTGATAAGGCAATTTTTCTGTTGCTCTTTTAAAAACCATTTTACCTTCTGGACCATCAAATATTATTTCTGCAAATGGATTTACCATTGCTGTTCTTTTTATATATTCTTGAACAGACGTATCGCCCTTTACATACCTACCAACAACCTCATACTCAACTTTTAATCCATGCCATTTAGACGGATTTTCTTCTTCTGTATGCGAAACTATAATCGGTTCATTTTTTGCTACATCAATCATTATTTCAAAATTGTGAATTTTTTTTCCAGTTGATGTAGTAACTTTGATGGGCTTTCCAGTAGTAAGTTGGGCATAAAGGCAAGCACCTTTCATTCCAATTCCAAAAAGGCTACGCGATTGGCGAAGTTTATGGAAAGCTGAACCATAAAGTACCTTTCCAAAAGCATAAGGAACCTTTTCTGGAAGCATTCCAGGACCATTATCCTCAACCACAATTCGGTATCTATCCTCTTCCACTTCCTTTAATTTTATTTTGATTGTAGGCAAAATTCCTGCTTGGCAAGTAAATTCAAGTGCATTATCTACAGCTTCCTTAACAGCTGTTAGTAGAGATCTTGTAGGATTTTCATATCCAAGAAAGTGTCTATTTTTTTCAAAAAATTCAGCTATACTAATTTCTTTCATATCCTTTGCTAACTTTTCTGCTATATCTGTAACTTCCATTTATCTCACTTCTGTTCTTCTAAAAATCTATAAACTGTTTTATGCATAGCTCCACTTAAAAGCATTTCGATTGCTCGAGCGGCTTTTTGTACATTTTCCCATTTACCTATAATGCTAATTGTTTTTCCATATACAGCAATTTTTACATCACAATATTTTTCTATCATTTTTTTTATTTTTCCTTTCGTACCTATAACTCTTCCTTTTAATTCAATTTGTCTATTTCTCGACTTAGCAAATTCTTTTACTTCAATAATATGTAAAAAATATTCTTCATCCAAAAGATTTAGCGCATCTTTAAAGCTGAATCCTCTCCCGAATGCTTTGAATAGCAGCTTTGCACGTAACACTTGAAAAGGATCCCCTTCCAATACAATTTCATCATTCAATTCTACTTTTATATTCAAAAGACCTTTCAGCTTTTTTTCCCATATTTTATCTTTTTGCAATAATCTCATTCGCTCTTCAGGGATCACAACATGATCAATCATATTAACCAATTATTTCATTCAAATTTTTTGTTTGCAACCCAAATTTACTAAAATACCTATTAATATTTTTTACATCCCTTTCTAACCATTCATTTGCCAGCGGATGATTTTTTGTAATAGCCTGGCTAAAATCGATAAGATATGGCTGATCGTATAATATAAGTACATTGTATGGGCTTAGGTCGCTATGAATAATTCCTGCATGAAAAAGTTTTTTTATTTCATTCAAAATTTTACTGTATATATCTTCTATTTGACTCTTGTTTAAATCAATATCAATTAAACGTGGTGCAGGTATACAATTCTCACCTATAAAAGTCATTACTAAAACATTTTCTTTGAATAAAATTGGCTGTGGACAGTTCACACCGCTTTCATAAGCTTTTTTCAAATTTTTAAACTCTCTTTTACACCAGTTGTTAACAACAGCCCTTCTTTCTTTTTTTATATTTTTAAATCTTGGATCAAGAACAAGATATTTCCACCTACTTTTAAAATCACAATGCAAGGTCTTGTATATTTTCATTGCCAAGCACCGCCCATCCCTATCTTTAGCAGAAACAATCATACTTTCTTTACCTTCTTTAACCACACTTTCCACACTTTTTATAACCCCCTTTTCCATTATTTTCATGATTGTTAAAAGTGTTTTGCTATCAAAAACTTTGCTTTCTATTTTAAATGTACCTTCCATTTTTCTTTTCTCCATCAAAAATCACTCAATAGAAATAGTTTTTATATAGCCTTTTCTTTTTAACCAATTTGCTTGCGTTGGTGTATATCTAAAAACTATATCCCCCCTTTCATTACTTTGTGCTTTCCATGGCTGAATAAGTACAAGATCACCGGTTTTAATCCACTCTCTTTTTCTTAGCTTTCCAGGAATACGGCAAATTCTTACATTACCGTCTTCACATTTTACTCTCATTTTGTCGCCGCCAAGAAGCATTTCTACTGTGCCGAGTATTTCTCCTGATTTCGGAATACGAACACGTGCAATTTCAATTTCTTCCTGTGTTTGTTGGAATTTTTTCTTACCCATTTTCTCACTTTGGTTAATAATATTTAAAAATTTCTGAGTAAAAGCTTTATCTATGAGTATTTGGGTTTTGCGGCTAGGTCATAGAATTAAAAGAGATCAGCGAATAAGTAGTCATTGTGCTCTTGTTGCACGTGCATTCGGAGCTGATGGCATAATATTTTCTGGTGAAAAAGATGAAAATCTTTTACAATCAATTAAAAAAGTTGTGGAAAGATTTGGTGGGAAATTTGAGGTAAAATATGAGAAAAACTGGAAAGATGTGGTAAAAAACTGGAAAGGAAAAATTGTTCACCTAACAATGTATGGTTTGCCAATTCAAGCAAAAATTGAGGAAATAAGAAATTTGGAGTGCGATTTATTGATTGTTATTGGTGGAGAAAAAGTTCCTGGTGAAATTTATGATTTGGCAGATTGGAACATTGCAATAACAAACCAGCCTCATTCAGAAGTTGCTGCTTTAGCGGTTTTTTTAGATAAATTTTTTGAAGGAAAGGAGCTAGAGAAAAAGTTTGAGGGAAAGGTAAAAGTAATTCCACAAGAAAGAGGAAAGAGAATTATTTCCTTGTAAGAAGAGCAACTCTGCTTGCAATATCCAAATCCTTAAATTTATATCCAGTATAATTGGCTATTCGCTCTGCAAAATTTTTTATATCTTCTACAGATGGCATAGCACTTCTTGGCAATCTTTTTTGGGCTTCACCGACATGCATGAACGCCTTTGTTTCAATAAAATTCGGTTCTGCCTTTAGAATCAATTTTGCATATTTCTCCGGTTCTTTCATATTTAACCCTTTAACTAAAGTCATTCTAATTACAGTTTTGCAACCAAAACTTTTCATGAGTTCTAAACTTTCATTTAATTTTTCCCAACCATCTGGAATTAGTGGATTGTGGACTTTAAAATAACTTTCTTTATCCGGTGCACAAAGCGAAATATAAAGTTGTGTTGGTTCTGTCGCCAAATTTTTTAGCCTGTCCGGTCTCGTGCCATTTGTTACCAAAAAAGTTGTCATACCTCTTTTATGAAATTCTTCTATAAGATCAGAAATTCGTGGATAAAGTGTTGGTTCACCTGCTAAAGAAATTGCTGCATTCGTTGGATTAATCGCTTCCTCCCATTTTTTAATATTAACATACGATTTAAAACCTGTGAGCAGTGCTTTTCGTGCAGCTATACATCCATCAACTATATCTTTTGGATCATCTGGTTTCGGTTCTTCTAAAAAAGTCCATTTGAGTTTTCGCCAACAGAAGACACATTTATGATTACAAAATATAATTGCCGGGCTCATCTCTAGACAACGATGTGATTGAATTCCATACCACTTCTGCTTATAACATACTCGACCCGATCTTAGACTTTCTTTTGTCCAATGACAGATTTCTATTCCTGAATGGTTGCCAACAATTCTGTATCCTGCCTTTTCCAAATCTTTTCTCGTTTCAATTGAGATTACCATCTAAATAAAGTTTTTTATAAAATAATTAATATAAGAGGGGCGGTAGCTCAGCCCGGGAGAGCAACCGGCTGAAGACCGGTGTGTCGTGGGTTCAAATCCCACTCGCCCCATTTGAATGCTTATATTCAGAAATTGCAAAATAAGAATTGATTATGGCAGTTGTGGAAAAAAAACTTTGGCCAGAATTTTTCACTGAAGTACTTAGAGGAAAGAGAAGGGTTGAAATTCGATTAGCGGATTTTGAAATTAAAAAAGGAGATACTTTTGTTGTACGGGAATGGGATCCAAAGATCAAGGAATATACAGGTAGGGAAGTTAAATTTAAGGTTAAAAAAGTAATTAAAATACCAGAGGATTTGATTGGTTTTTATCCTTTGCATTTAATTAAAAAACATGGTTTATATGTAATGGATTTGGAGAGATGATTATGGAAAAAATATGGGAAGGGCAATTGATAGAAAATAGAGTAATAATTTGGAATCCAGAAGCAGTTATACTTTACGATGAATCTGGATATGGCAAACCACAACCAGAGGAAAATCCAAATAGATTGGAACTGGAGCTTGTGGAAGCAGCATATCTTTTGGAAAAAGGAAAAATAAAGGTTTTTGCTACAGAAAATGGAAAGAAGAAAAAAATTGATTTTAAAAAAATTATTGAAATAGGAAATGCTACAACAAATCAATTTCATACACAGTATATTGTATACAAAGATTTGAGAGATAGAGGGTATCTTGTAAAGACAGGTCTAATATTCGGTGCGCATTTTCGTTTATATGAACGAGGCGTTAAATTAAAAAGAGGGCCTAAAGCACCACATGAGCACACAAAAGCAGTTATTCACTGTGTTCCGGAGGAAGCAGCATTTTCATTACCAGAGATGTCGCGTGCAGTTCGGCTAGCACATAATATACGAGCAACTTTTTGGTGGGCAGTTGTTGATAGAGAAAATAAAGTAACGTATTATGAAATAAAAAGAATAACACCATAAAATTTTTCTATTTTTAATTATTTTTATGGGAAGAATAAAAACAGCATTCGTAAAAAATATAGCTAAGGAAATTTTTGAAAAATATGGTGATAGATTTACTACTGATTTTGAAAAAAATAAGCAGGCCGTTAAAGAGCTTATTGATATAAAATCAAAGCGTATCAGAAATATTGTTGCAGGATATATAACCACTTTGAAAAAACAGAAAATCAAGCAATAGCAAAGCGCAAAATTGCACCTATATCATATTGATAGAATTTTTTTCCAAGTTCATTTTTTGCCACAGCTCTTAACTCTCCGCCTTTTTTTTCTACTTCATTTATTATTTCCTGCAATTGATCGAATTTTTCTTCAAGAAATAGAAGTACTGCTACGGCATTGCATTTTACAGCAAATGTTACATTATCTAGCCCATAAACAGCATAGCCATCTTGTTTGTTAATATGCATAAAAAATTCTTCAAGTATTTTTCTGTCTGCAAATTTAATTCCGACTTTTGCCCTTTCCACTATTTTTATTTCCTCATCTGTCCATTTTTTTTCTATAATTAAAGCATCGCCAATACTAACTTCAATAGTATGATAATGGCCGAGTGAAATTTCTTTTGGACCTTCAACAATTTTTCCCATAATTCGCATTTTTTTCACTTCTTTTTCATACTCACATTTTTCTACATTTATCTTGAGCACGACCATTTTTTTCTTTGACCTGATTCTTTTTTCTTCACGTTGAATAAAAATTCTTCGCCACGTCCTTCCCTTAACAAGATCACCCTTTTTAATAATTTTTTGTAAATAAAAAAAGTCAAATGGGCTATTAATTTGTATTTTTGCATATCTTTCTGGATCGAATGAAATAACCTTCATGCCAACTAATTTATTTTTTAAAATATAAACTATTTTTAGGTGTTGCCTTGAAAGGCCAAACACGAATCGATGAATTTGCATTCATTTTACTTGCCGGCGTAGTTCTGATGATAATTCTGTTGTTGGCTTGGGGTGCACCACCAACACCAATTATCAGTGTAGAACCAACATCTATAGCAGCTTCTATTGCAAATGGTACAAGTAAAATTTTTTACATAAACATAACTGGAACAGCAACAAATGTATTTTTATCAGGAAGAGGAGCGATAGCTAATTGGATATCCTTTGACAAAAACAATTTTAATCTTACAGGAACAGTAACAGTCCGCACAATTATTACAGCACCTTCATCTGCAAATGGCACATACAGCGGAAGTATAGTAATAAATTACAATGGAGAAAATTTAACAATACCAGTTACAATTAATGTTGCTACTGCACAACTATTGTTAAATTCACGGGCAATTAATTTAGGTAATTTTTCAATTAGTTATACCAATTTATCAAGAGTTCTAGATTCGAGAGATAATGTAGAGATATCTAGAAGTTATTTATCAGAATGGTATTTAACACTGACTGGACAGATTGATGAATCTAAACTTCCGCTTGTGAAAAATGGAAAAATAAGTCTTGTAATTGATGCCACAAATAGTTACGGACCACTAATGGTTTTTGTTAATGATGTTGAAGTGTTTAATAAAAAAGTCGGTCCAGGTTTTGTAGAGATACCCATCTCACCACAGCTAATTAAAAGTTCTAATATAGTTAAAGTTGTAGCTGGAACACCCGGTCTAAGATTTTGGGCAAGCACAGTATATCGAATTCGATCTATAAATTTCAGTGTGAGTTTTGAAGGCGCAGTTGCAAAAGAAATTTCATTTTCACTTAATAAATCAGAAATAGATAATTTTGATCATTTCCAGCTATTATTTAGGCTTGTAAATTGCATGTTACCACCCAGCGAACTTTTTATTGAAATAAATGATCAAATAGTTTTTGCACAAAGGCCGCCTCTCACTTTCTTTAATGAAACATTTAGGAAAGATGTGCTTGGTAATAAACTATATCTAGGTGAAAACAATACAATTCGATTTTCTTTTGAAAAAGAGGGTTATTGTGAAATGGCAAATGCACTTTTAATTGTGTTTTATAGCTCCTAGACATGACAAAGAATTCTAAGTAAATCGCGGCTGGCAGTTGCACAGCCAAACAAGCCTATTGCCAATTTAAGGAAATTGACCAACTGTTTTTCTTTTATATGTCTGTCAATCAATATCAGAATAAAAACAATCACTATCAACTTTAATGGAATAAATGCGAATGGAAATGATCTCTGGATTACAAATGATGGTAAAATATGCTGTTCAGCATAGCCGAAAAAATGAATTGCAACAAATGTGGTATTTGCATCGAAGAGGTGGATTAAACTTACAAGTTTATTTTCTAAAGTCCATCTTATTAGCATAAAAATCATTGTCCATGGTGCAAAAAAAGCCAAAACAAACAACAAACCATTTGCATTTGTAATGGAAAGAAAAGGTAGGGAAAAAGAAATGAGGAAAATTCCGATAAGAAAAGAAATTTTATAATAAGGTATTTTTTTCAATTTTTCAATTGTTCGAGCAAAAAACAATACAGAAAGAAATATAAAATATGAAATTAGAGCAACACCAGGTGTGGAAAATAAAAAACCATTAATTATTTTCGCATCAGAAAGAACTCTAACTATGCCACTGAAAATCACAAAAGGAACGATTGCAATAGCAAATCTATCATCAATTTTTATTTTTGCTTTTTTCACAATTTTATAAGTTAAGATAGCGAAAAATGCAAAAGCAAAGCCGTAAAGAAGTGTTTTTTGAATATTATATCCTTCTGCAAAAAGAAAATCGAAAATATTCACGTTCATAAATAATAATTTGTTTAAATTTATATTATGAGAAAATTGGAGTTGACTTTAATCTTTCTTTGTGTTATATTTTTTGTAGCAGGTTGTATAAGACAACAACCATCAACAGTAGAATATAAAGAATATAAGAATGATATAATTACAGCCGAAGGAATTAGTGTTTCTAATCTCAGACCATATGCCGGCTCACAAATTACTTTTGAGGGCGAAATAAAAAATAATGGAGATAAAATGTTGGATGTGGAAACAATGTTTTTTAATATTCAGGCAATTGAGAATATAAATATTACTTATTGTGATGAACCGGCTGAAAAAAAAGTTACTATTAATTCGATTGGATGTATTTTTAAGAATGTGGAACCATTTGAAACACGACGCATAATATTGAATGGAACAACATTTCCAAATATAATTTCACCCATGAGTTTTAGCATTTCCTATTCCATTAGATACAATGTAACAGGATACAGAATTGCAACAATTCCTATAATAGATGAAACAACACGCAAAACACCTCTATCATCATTTACACTTAGTAAACCAAGCATCGGTCCATTAGTTTTAAATATTGACACCCCAATTTCACGAGAAAGAAAGGTTGGTGAAAAGATTATAAAGGAAAGTTGGGCAATTAAAGATCAACCATTCGAAGTGAAATTTAGTTTTGAGGATGTGGTTGGAAAAGGCATTGCTACTATATATAATCTGAGAATAAATATGACAGATCTTATGGTATATGATCCATCTTTGTGTGATTTTAATGTGAGTGGTGACCAGCTAATACTAAATAAAGACATAAGAGTAGCTGGAAAATCAGAGACATTTATGTGTTATTTTATATCAAAAGATATGACAAAACCGGAGGTTTCGGCAATTATATCTGCAGAATTTAATTATACATATGAGTTTGGCGGTTCTCAGTCTTTTACAATACTACCAAAGCCCTAATACTTAAATCTATTTTTATATAATTTATTAAAGAGAGAATGAATAAATATCTGCCAATAATTTTGTTGGTAAGCATAATATTTGTAGCAGGTTGCATAAGGCAAGAAAGACCTCCAACAGTAACAAGATATGGCGTAATTATCAAAAGCTTTATGCCAGAACTTACACGTATTTATTCCGGCGATAGTGTAACTTTTACTCTTGTTGTGGAAAATGTAGGTGAAGCGGATGCAAAAAATGTAACTGCCATGCTTTTTGGATTGGGTAAGGATTGGTCAGGTGACATTAATACCAGTAAAGCAAAACAAAATATAGGTGAATTGTCAAAGGCACAGCCTGACCGAAAAATACCTGGTGGAACAGCACAGATACAATGGGATGTTACATCGCCGTCCAATTTACCAGTTGATATGACTTATACAGCCAAAGTGCGGGTTGAGTATAATTATGATACTACAGCTGTTGGAGTGCTAAGAGTTTATAATGATACGTATTTAAAAACACTTCCTGTTTCAGAAGCAGAAAGAATAAAAGCAAGTTCTGGTATTGAAAGTTTTAATGTTACAAGTGCACCTTTATCAATTTCATTGGTTGGTGCAACCACACCATTTATCTATAGGACAGTAAATCAAAATGCGTCAGTTGTTATACAAATTGCGAATATCGGCGAAGGTGCACCATATCTTAGTGCGCCAGGTGATCTAAATATAAAAATTCTTAAACTAACTGTTAACAATGCCAATTGCACTAATTCTGTGGAACCTGTACAAAGAATTCCAAAAAGTGGGACAAAGTCTATAACATGTCAATTTACACTACCCCGTACAGAACATTTCACGACAATTCCTATAGAAATTAAAATTAATTACAATTATTATGTTGATGCTTCTGCAGGCATAACGGTTTTAAAAGCAGACTAATTCTTAATGGGCCCGCGGGGAATTTCAGCTTTTAGCTTTTGAACCCCGGACCAACTGGTTAAGAGCATCAACCTTTTGTCAGCTGCTCTACCATGCTGAGCTACGGGCCCATATGTGGGCCTGAGGAGAATTGAACTCCTTTCTCCGCTGTGTGAGAGCGGCGTCCTACCGTTAGACTACAGGCCCACATTTTTATATCTTGTCCTAGATAATTTTAAATTTTTTTCATAATAATGGAAAAATTTGAAAAATGGTTAAAAGAAAAATATAACTTAGTAATAAAAGAAGGGGATTGAGCAATTAACTTTTGAAAGGATTTCAGAAGATATATCTGTTGCAGCAACTTGCTTATACAGAAACTATTATGCTATCATTTAAAACTCGTTCAAACTCTTTTGAAAATTTTTCCGTTTAGAGATTGCCTTTTCATCAAAAATAGGGCGTCCATACACACCATCTGCTCCAGGTTCATATTTCACTTTACCTTCTCTAACTTTAATTATCGCATCTGCAATTTTCTCATTTGTAACTTTAAGCAGCTCTTCCTTAGGAACATTAAGCAAAACATTTAGCTCGTTTCCAAAAACTTCTATTAGCTTATCATGCTCCTGCAAAACTTTTTTTGAATAAAGTTGCCCACCACCCCATGCAAAAGAAATTATTTCATAAAGAGGAAGTAGTGTTTTAAATGGTATAGCATCTTTTGGAACAAAACCTTCTGGCCGATCAGCTAGTTCCTCCACCCTTTGTAGCACACCAATCGTTAATCTTTTTCCACATTTTGGACATATGTTACCTCTTTTTATAGCTTCTTTCGGACTTAAAAAAACACCACACATCCTATGGCCAGTAAAATGATATTTTCCATAATTTGGATCGACCTCTATAGTATACAAAAATTTTCTTCTATCTTTATTTTTAATCGCATTCACAATTTCCCAATATGTTATTTTTTTTAAATCAAAAACATTTGCTTCTCGCCCAAGCCGCCAAGGATTTGGCGAATGGCTATCACTATTGCTTACCAATGTAAATTTATCCAATGCCGATAACCGCCAATTCATTGGCGGATCACTTGATAAGCCCGTTTCCAGTGAAAAAATGTATTTTGTACAATCTTGATAGCACTCTTCCACTGAATTAAAGCCAGATTTTGAGCCAAAAAGTGAAAACCATGGTGTCCATATATGTGCAGCTGTTATCATTATATCTTTTGATATATCCATTATTTTTTCCACAAGATCTGGCGCAGATAAAGTTAGCGTTGGTCTACCATCAGCCTTAAGATTACCATATTTTGATAAAACATCATTGACTTGTTTTGCAATTTCTAAAGAAGGAACATGGATTATATGATGAATTTTTCTTATTTTTTCATTATACAAAAAAACTGTGCTAACTTCGGTTGTTAACATAAAAAAAATGTTCTCATATTTATATAGGCCGCTTTCCTCTATCGGTTCAAGTTTTTTTTCCAATTCTTTTAGCCACAACGGATGACTAAAGTCACCAGTTCCAACTATATTCAGTCCCTTAATTTTTGCACCCTCTGCTATACCTTTTAAATCCATTTGTGTACTTGTTGCACGAGAATATTTTGAATGTATATGAAAATCAGCAACAATCATATTCCTCAAATTCTCCAGTGCCCACATTTTTTAATCATAAAAATATCAGTTAATAGATCGAGAAGCAAATGAGAAAAAAATAGTAAAAGAAAAATACCTAAGTAAAAGTTATATATAAAACCAAATGGAATTGAAATACCGATCAATAACATTGTCAACCATGTATGGAAAAAAAGAAAAGTTCTTCTATGATTAGTTCGATCACCGATGCAATATTTGAAAAGTCTGACATAGCTTCGATAATATTTTTTAAATACCAAATGATCTATGTCTGGAAAGAATGCTCCAATAAAAATTGCTGGCATCAATTTAATAATATCAACATTCGGGCTTATGTAAATAATAATTACTGCTATAAGACATGGTAATAATATATGTGATATATCGTGAAGAAAAATCCCTCTTTTCATAATTACCACTTATACAATAAAAATAAGAACAAATGAAATTATAAATAGAAAAAGCCAAAACCACATTTTCCACATAAGTATTTTGCTACCATCCAAAGGAGGAATGGGGAAAAGATTGTAAAAAGCAAGACAGATATTTGCTAAATAAATATGAATAAAAGGTCCTTGCAAAATCCTAGCAATTACGGCTAAAAGCAAATTTGTGCATATACCTGCCGCAGCAATAATTCCTATTTCATCAGTAGAAATTTCTTTTTTATATTTCCATCTACTAAATCGATATGGCAAAATTACAGAAGCACCTATTCCAGCAAATTTTATTACACCACCAGTTAATATTCCAAGTATTATTGCAACTATCAAACCAAGTGGCCAGATTCTATAGGAAATGGCATAACCAAACTTTTTTGCAAAAAACTGGTGGGAAAAATTTGATAGTGTAAATGAAAAAATGAGAATAAAAAGAAATAGAGGGAAAAGTCGGAATGATGGATATGAAAATAGAAGGGATAGCACTAAAATAGCAATAATCATTTCTCTATTTTTAAGAAATTGTAGGATCTGCATGATTAAATTATGGGAAAAAATATTTTAATACTTCTTCTATTTTTGCCACTTCCACAACTTTAATTCCTATTTCTTCACTTATTTCAATTTTTTCTGGAATAACCTCAATTTCACAGTAGGTTGTCTTTATTGGTCCATAACCATATTCCTTACAATTTTTAATTTGTTTATATCGAGTTTCTGTACCCTGTCCAGCAGGAACTAAGATCATTTTCATTCCTGCCTCTTTTGCAGCCTTAGCTTTTGCAGCAATTTCACCAACAGCGCCTATGCTTCCATCTAGATTTATCGTTCCAGTTATCGTGATATTTGGGTTCAATGTTTTATTTTCTAGTGCAGCAATAGTTGCTACAGTTAGCGCAGCACCTGCAGAAGGACCACCTATTATGGAGGCATTTGTTTTGATTGAATATATTAAATCAATATTTGAAAGGTCCATTTTTACTATTTTCTTTGCCACATCTCTAGCAGTCTGTATAGAGTTCTGTGTATCTATCCAAAAAAGAAGCTGATTTATATCAACCAGAACCCTTCCTTCACCACCTCTAGCCCCAACCATTAGCGTAACCATTACCCCGTTTCCATTTTCATCAACCGCAGGAACTTTTATTACTGCAGTAGAAAAATTTCTTTTTTCTATTACAATTTTTGGGTGACTAAGCTCTTTGTAAGTGAAAAATATGGCAAAAATGAAGGCTATCTGAAAAACTAAAACCAGCTTCCACAATCCTTTTTTCATAATTTTTAATTAATTTTAAAAATTAAAAAGCAGGGGGAACGTCCAAGATTGATATGATGCACACACTAACTTAACCCAAATTTCCTTCTCCATCCTGCTTCTCACAAGCGTCAATAAATTTAGCTTAGGGCTGCTTCCTTCCGGACCTGACCCGGTTCGCTAAATTATTGACCAAGTGAGGCAGGACTTCCCAGTCGGAAATTTGGCATTAGTGTATGCACCATACCGCTCAAGGACATTCGGTTCGGCCATAAAGACCATTTGCCGATATAGGCGAGGCCTAGCCGCCCAGACCTATCCCCCTGCAGAAAGAAATTAGGAAAAACTTAATTTAAATTTTTTGTTTAGTTAGTACATTCTCAATTCTATCCATTGCTTCATCAATTTTTTCATAGGCTGTGGCATAACTTAACCGTACAAATCCTTCACCATATTTTCCAAATTCTGTTCCAGGTATTACAATTACTTTTGCTCTATCTAGCAGAAATTGTGTAAATTGTTCAGAATTCATTCCAAATTTGCTAATATTCGGAAAGACATAGAATGCACCTTTTGGTTTTTGGCAATGTATATCTGGTATTGCTTTCAGTCTTTTTAGTATAAGTTTTCTCCTTCTATCATATTCTCTTCGCATATATTCAACATGTTTTTTTGACTTTAGTGCTTCGACTGCCGCCAACTGTGAAAATGGGGAGGGAGAAAGTGTGGTGCAAATTTTGTATTCTTTCATTTCTTTAATTATATTAGATGGTGCAACAGCATATCCAACCCTAAAGCCGCACATTGCAAAAGTTTTTGAAAAAGTTTGGGTTGTAATAACATAATCTTTCATTCCATTTAAACTAGCCAGGCTTATATGTTTTGCACCATCATAAACAAGTTTTTCATATGCTTCATCAACAAGTGCATAGATATCATTTTCCACAATTATATCTGCAATTTCCTCCAAAACTTTTCGACTTAGTACAGTTCCGGTAGGATTGGATGGTGTATTGATTATTAGCAGTTTTGTTTTTCTGTTTATAATTTCCTTCAATCTTTCAGGATGAATTTCAAAATTATCTTCCTCCTTCAACTGAAGTGGAATTGCTTTACCACCCAAAAATTCAACTATTGGCTTATAGGCAATATATCCTGGATCTGGAACTATTATTTCATCGCCAGGATCGATTAACGTTGCGCATGCAAGAAAAATTGCTTCCTTTGAACCAACAGTAATTATTATTTCATCTTTTGTCACATCAATTTTGTTTTCTTTTTTTAGTTTTTTTGTTAGTGCCTCCAGAAGTTCAATTTTTCCTTGCAATGGCGAATAGTGTGTATAGCCTTTATCTAAGAATTTTTTGGCTGCAGCAATAACTTTTTTAGGTGCAGGAAAATCTGGCTCGCCAGCACCCAAAGAGATTATTTCTGGTTTTTGTTCAAGAATTCGTAAACTTTCTTCAATCCGACTTATTCCTATAACTTTAGTTCGTTCAGCAAGTTTACGCATAATAATAATTATTTACTGAATATTAATTATGTCTCTTGATAATTTTTTTAATCCAAAATCGGTAGCTATTATTGGTGCAAGCCACACGCCCGGCAAAGTCGGTTACGAGATTCTAAAAAATTTTGTTAAAGGCGGCTATAGTGGAAAGGTTTTTGCCATAAATCCCGATACAACGCCAATTTTGGGCCAAAAGGTATATCCTTCTATTAAAGATGTTCCAGAGAAAATCGATTTGGCAGTGATCGCCGTTCCGGCAAAAACTGTTCCACAAATTTTAAAAGAATGTGTGGAGAAAAAAGTGAAAAATTTGGTAATAATTTCGTCTGGATTTTCTGAGATCGGATCAAAGGGTAAAAAGTTGGAAGAAAAATGTAAAAAAATTGTGGCTGGAAAGGCAAGGGTAATTGGTCCAAATGTTATAGGAATATATGATAGTACCACAAAAGTTGATACAATATTTCTTCCTTTAGAGAGAATGGCAAGACCGAAGGAAGGTCAAATCGCATTTATCTCCCAATCTGGTGCTGTGGGTTCGACAATTTTAGATTGGTTGGCAGAGGCACAAATAGGTATTTCCAAATTCATTTCTTACGGTAATGCAATGGATGTTAATGAATGCGATCTAATTGAATATCTGGCAAATGATCCAAAAACAAAGGTTATTACCATATTTTTGGAAGGTACGAGGGATGGAAAAAGGTTTATGAAAATAGTGAAAAAAGTTAGTAGGAGAAAACCAATAATTGTTCTTAAAGGTGGAAAGACGGATATAGGTGCAAGAGCTGTATTAACACATACAAGCTCAATGGCAGGTTCGTCAAAAATATATTCTTCTGTTTTTAAGCAAACAGGTGCAATCGAAGCAGCAAATTGGGAGGAACTTTTCGATTTTGCAAAGGCATTTACTCAGCCATTACCAAAAGGACGAAAAGTAGTAATAATTACAAATGGTGGCGGCTTTGGTGTTCTAGCTGCCGATGAAGTTGCAAGAGAGGGTCTACAATTACCCGAGCCACCGCACAATTTAAAGATTTTTTTAAAAAAATTCCTTCCTGAGTATGTGAGTTTAAATAATCCAATCGACTTGATGGGGGATGCAACAAAAGAGCGCTATCAAATTGCACTGCAAGCATGTTTGAAATCCAAATATCATGCAGCAATTGTAATTGTTTTATTCCAAGTACCAACTTTGGACCCAAAGGTCGTTGATGTTATAATTGAAATGAAAAAATATGGTAAACCAATTTTATGCTGCGCGAGTGGTGGGAAATTTACTTCTAAGTACACAAAAATTTTGGAAAGTAATGGTATACCAGTTTATCCAACCCCAGAACGGGCAGTTCGGGCATTAGGTGCACTTGTGCGATATAGCGAGTGGCTGGCAAAAGCATAGATTTATATACTCTTATGATATTTAAGTATTAGGTGAAAATAAATGGATCCAGAGGAAGAAGAGGATACATTTGAAGATATAGAGGAACTGGAGTCAGAGGAAGAAGAAGAATTTGAAGAAGAATAATTTTTTTTCTTTCTATTTTTTAAATCAAATCTACACCTACAATTTTTGCAGTATTTATGTCTAGAGCGCGAAGATCGCTTTTACTTAGCTCATGGATATCTTTTTTTCCGCATGCAGCAGCAATCATTTTAATTTCTTCCACGCAGGCATTAACAAAATTAACAAGGTGTTCCGTGGCCTTAGGATCGAATTTTTTTCTTAGATTTGGATCTTGTGTTGCAATTCCAACAGGACATTTGCCTAAATGACATTGCTTGCAATAAATGCAACCCATTGCTACGAGCAAAGAAGTTGCCATATAGATGCCATCTGCACCAAGTGCTAGTGCTTTCGCCACATCAGCACCACTATTAAGTCCACCACCAATTATTAGCTCCTGTTTCGCTTTTAATTTATCTAAAATTTTTCTTGCTCTCACAAGTGCAGCTAAAGTTGGAAGACCAACATTATCTTTTAAGGCTAATGGTGCAGCGCCAGTGCCACCGCCAAATCCATCTATTGCAACAACATCAGGATCTGCTTTTATTATAAGTGGTAGATCTTTTTCCAGATTTCCAGCACCAACTTTAACTATAATCGGACCTTTGTTAAATTCTCTCAGCCATTCTATTTTTTTTGCCAGATCCTTTTCGTTTTTTATATCTGGGTGGCAAGCAGGTGAATGTACATCCGATTTTGGCGGAAAAGAAATTTTTCTTATTTTTGCGATTTCCTCTGTAACTTTTTCTTTTGGCAACATACCACCAGCACCTACTTTTGCACCTTGTCCAATTTTTATTTCAATTGCATCTGCTTTTTTTAAATAATTTTCATCAACACCAAATCGTCCACTTGCATATTGAGCAATAAGTAATTGTGCGTTTGCTCTTTCTTCAGGAAGCATGCCACCTTCTCCTGTGTTTGTTGCAGTGCCAAGCAAAGAAGATGCTTTTGCAAGTGCAATTTTTGCTTCTTTACTTATTGCACCAAAACTCATTGCAGAAAATAAAATTGGAATTTTAAGTTTTAGCGGTTTTTGCGCAGTCCTTCCTATTATCGTTTCTGTTTTTATATTTTCTCTATAATAGTCAATGGGCAATTTAAAAAGTTGTGAAGGAATGAAAAGTAAATTGTGAAAAGATATTTTGTCCCAAAAAACCGTTCGCCCACCAGATATTATGGGTTTTCCAGAGAGCGCTTTTTCTTTTATTTCTTTTATCCAATCTTCCATTTTTCTCTTATAAATATTATTCTAAATATTACATATGTTTTCTTTGGAAGATGGAAGGCAGTTAGTGGGTTTAGCTCGAAGAGCAGTAGAAAAATATTTTGAAAAAGGAAAGCTGGAAATTGAGGAAACAAAATTTAGAGAAAAAAGAGGAGTTTTTACAAGCATACATACATATCCTGAAAGAATATTAAGAGGGTGTATAGGATATCCCTATCCAGAATTTCAGTTGGGCGAAGGTGTTCAAAGATCTGCCTTTTGTGCTGCATTCCAAGATCCAAGATTTGAGCCGCTGAAAAAGGAGGAACTAGATAATGTAATATTCGAGATTTCCATATTAACAAAACCTCAATTAATTTCTGTTCGCGATCCAGAAGAATATAGAAAAAAAATCAAAATAGGAAAAGATGGTGTACTTTTAGTTTTTGGCTCATACTCTTCGCTTTTATTACCTCAAGTTGCAATTGAGTTTGGCTGGGATGTAGAAACATTTTTATCAAATCTTTGTCTTAAAGCCGGACTACCAGCAGTTGCATGGAAATTCAAAGAGGTAAAAATATATCGGTTTCAGGCTCAAATTTTTTCTGAAAAAAGGCCAAAAGGAGAAATTGTGGAACTTTAGTCATATCTTTTGTATTTCACAACTTTAAAATCGACCGCAAATTTGTTTTTCTGTATGTGAAGTAATGGATTTACTTTTTCAAAATCAATTTCACCTTCACTTATAACATCATCTTTTGCTTCAGCGCAAACAACTTCTGCGAATATAATAACATGATCACCCATCTTTTTTTCTTCCAAAAATTTACATTCAAGCCACAAAACACCTTCCTTTACCCTCGGCACCCTTATTCTTTCTGAGGAATACCAGTGCAGTCCAACTATATCTAGTTTATTTATTCCAGGCGGATAGGGTGCTGCACATCTTAGTATCTGTTCAGCATATTTTTTGCTAAGAACATTTATAACAAATTCCTTTGTTTCGATTATATTTTGATAAGTATGGCGCACAGGTCGAATTGATAGCATTATTATAGGTGGATCAAAGGAAATCGGGCAGACAAAAGAAATGGGTGCAGCATTGATAGCTTTAGCTTTGTTCATAGTTGTAACTAATACAACGAGTCTTGGTGATAGCACAGAAAATGCTTTTTTTAAATCTATTTTCACATTTCTTTTTTGTTTTGTAAAGATAAAAAACTATGTTATCACTTAAAAATAGTTATATTAATAAATAGAATTAATTCTTTAAATAAGTTTCGATTTCAATCTAAATTTAGATAAATATGTTAGAAGGGCTTATTGGAGTAGGAATAGCGCTTCTACTAGGAGTTGCACTAGCTGAATATGCAAAAATGAGATCAAGAGCAGAAAAAGGCTTTTCAGTGCTGGCAGTAGCAGGAGTAATACTCCTTTTTGCAGGAGTATGCGGTGCAGCGACAAACCTTGCAGGATATGTTGGTACATCATGGAGCCTAGTTGTTGCATTGTTTGAAGTCATAGGATGGGTACTATCACTTGTAGGAACAGTATATGTTGCATATGAAGCGCTAATAGAGAAATAAGTACCTACTTTTTCTTTTTTCTTTTTTTGTAAAACAACTTATGAAATTGTTTTTTAGAATAAACTTTTCGATGCAGGGGGTGGGATTTGAACCCACGAAGGCACTAAGCCAACAGGTCTTGAGCTTCGACATCATTGATCAGTGCTCAATGATCTGTCGCCTTTGACCAGACTTGGCTACCCCTGCGCTTAATAAATAGTTTTTATTTTTTAAACATTTTATTTTATCCATTTTTTCGGAACATATTTAAGACAGCAGTAATCACCATTCGTACATGATGTACATAGTTCATTTAAAGGCAGTCCTATTGCACATAGACCTTCTATAGTATTATAACCTACAAACTCTATCCCAAGTGCAGAGGCAACCGCTCTATTTATGTAATCTATATCAGCTTCATCCTTACAAACTCTATATGCAAACAACTCATTCCGATCAGGAAAGTCAATTCCTGCATAGCATGGATATCTTATTGGCGGAAATGTACTAAGTAGAGATATTTTTTTTGCACCACAATTTTTTAATTTATTAACAATTATTCTTGAGCTCGTTCCTCTTACTATGCTATCATCCACAAGAATTACATTCTTTCCATTTACCACATCTTTTACAATACGAATGTTCTTAACTATTTCTTCCCTCTGTTTTTGCGCCGGCTCGATAAAACTTCTTATCGATCTTTTGTATCTATCTTTTAGCAGTCCCTCCTCAAATGGAATGCCTGACCGCTCTGCATAACCTTTGGCAGCAGGCCTTGCAGAATCCGGAACAGGAATTACCACATCTCCATCAATATTGTATTTCCTTGCCAATTCATCACCAATGTTTTTTCGTGCGCGATAAACATTTATTCGCTCAAGATATGAAGTTGGATGTGCAAAATATGTATATTCAAAGGGGCAATGAGCATGACGTTCCTCTTCTGCAAATGTATAACATGAAAAGCCATTTTTGTTTATTCTAACCAATTCCCCAGGTCTTACGTCCCTTATTAATTTAGCATCAACTGCATCCAGCGCACAGCTTTCTGAAGCTATGATGTACGTATCACTTTCACTTTGATATCCAAGACAAAGGGGTCTAAACCCAACACCATCTCTTACAGCCAAAAGCTCACCATCTTTGGTTAAAATGGTCATGGAATACGAGCCACTCAACTCTTTACTTAAAATTTCAAAAGAGCTTAGCCAATCGCCATTGTCATCGTAAAGCTGCTTAAGTCGTATACCAATAAGTTGTGTATCGGTTAATTCTGAAACAACGTTCCTTTCAGAAACCTTTTTTGCAATTTCATCAACATTTGCTATTGTGCCGTTATGGGAAATTGCAAAAGAGCCTTTTATATCAATCGGATGTGCATTTTCTATGGAAGTTGATCCTTTTGTCGAATATCGAGTATGAGCTATACCAACATTTCCTTCCATTTTTTCTAAATAAGAAATGTCTAACGGATTTTCTAATATCAGTCCAAGCCGCTTAAATATCTCATAACCATGTACTGCAATTCCCCAGGACTCCTGTCCACGATGTTGCAAACTTTCTAAACATTTAACTAAAGTAGGAACTATATTAGAATCGCTAAAGGAATAGACACCAACAACACCACATTTCTCTTTTATCACATCCTAATATAGATTTAAAAAATTTAAATTTTTTAAACTGCGTATTTTTCCAATTCAGATTGTAGATCTTTTATTTTTTTATCCAAGTTCGACAGAGTTGTCTGCAGCTCTGTTATGTCGCGATATTCCTCTGTCTTTTCTTCAAATCCTTCTGGCCTTAGAAATTCAGAATCCAACTCTTTCAACTTCTTCTCCACCTTTTCCACAGTCATTTGAATCATTTTTAAATTATCTGCTCTTAGTTTTTCCAGTTCAGCCAAAACAGCAAAATTATTTCTTATCATTCCCATTGTATTTTTCAGATATTCCATTATTTCCAAAATTTGTTTATATCTTTCCAATTTAATGAAAAGAGGTGCAAATGTCGGTTTGGACTCTTTTGCTTCTGTTTTTACCTCCTCTTTTTTGCTCTCAACAGCTTCACTTTTCGATTGTTCGTGAACAGTTTCAGGACGGACAATAAATTGGGGCACAGGCAGAAAATTTTCTCTCTTTTCCTCTTTTTTCTTTCCAAAAACCAACATGCTCTCTAAGTATAATTTTATTTTAAATAATAAATTCTTTAAAAACTGGAAAAAAATATATGGGCAGTCGGCTGATTTTAATTACTTCTATCATTGTTTTAATAGCTTTAATCCTTAACATAGGAAAAATAGCAAGCATAATAGGGCGAGTAATTAAAACTCTTATGCCAGCAGCAATAGAAATAACTGGCTGTACTACCATTAGTGTGGAAGGCGAATATGTTCTTACAACCGATATAATCGATGCACAAGGAACATGTATCGATATACAAGCAAACAATGTTATCCTAGACTGCCAAGGTCACACAATAGATGGAATTGGAAGTGGGAATGGAATTTACATTTCTCGCGATCATCCCACAGATACAAACATAACCATCAAGAATTGCATAATTACTGATTGGGTGAATGGAATTTACTTTGACAATGCAAACAACAACACTCTCTCCAATATAACAGCTAATTATAATGATGTTTTTGGAATTTATATTAGCACATCAAATAATAACACTCTATCAAATATAACTGCAAACAATAATAATTACGATGGAATTCGCCTTCTAGAAAGTAATTATAATGTCATTACAAATATAACCGCATCAAATAACACCTATGTTGGTATTCGCTTAGCTTGGTCGTCCAATAATATCCTTTCAGATATAATTGCAAATTATAACAAAGAAAGAGGAATAAACCTAGACTTTGGAGGAAATGAAAACAATACCCTAACAAATCTAACTCTTATTTCAAACTATTTTGGTATACTTTTTTATAACAGTACATATAATCGAATAGTAAATGCAACAATAAGCCTAAGCAGTTCTGATGCCATTAGCCTCACCGAAAATAGTAATTATAACAACATTACTGGCTCGGTGATAAGGGATGGTACTTCTGTTTATGGTACTGGTGCTATTGTTGTCGCTAGAAGTTCTTATAATCTGATAGAAGGCAATTATCTTATCAACAATACAATAGGAGTCTTACTGTTTAGTAACGCTACTAATAACTGGGTTAAGAACAATACAATTTTAAACCATACAAGAACAATTCCGTGCGGTTTCTCCCAATCTCCATGCATTGATATACCAGCCTGTGGCATTATAATTTTCAATCTCAGTGCCAACAATATTATAAGCGGAAATCTAATCCAAGGTAACGGAGCTGAAGCAAGCGAAACAAATCCTCTACAAATTGCTGGAGGTATTATGATAGGCGGAGCCAGTATTTTGGGCGGACCTGCAATAGGAATTTATGGCAGTAATGATAATTTATTTTACGATAACAAGCTTATTGGAAATATCCCAGCAGGTGTTGGCATAGATGATAGCTCAGGAAATATATTCTGGAACAACATTTTAAACAACACACTTAATATTAACTTTGCTGGGCCAATCTATGAAAATTACTGGAACACAACTGCACAGCCAGGCCAAAGAATCTATTCTCCTGGATATATGATAGGAGGCAATTACTGGACCAATCCTAACGGAAATGGCTATTCAGATATATGCGAAGATAGCGATAAGGATGGCTTTTGCGATGATCCATACATTTTAAATAACAATAATATCGATTACCTACCTCTAAGCGATGAATATGTTTATGGAGATGTAACTCCACCCACATATTCCAACTATGGTCATAATAGTACCATAGCAGGCCAACCAGTTACATTCTATATATTATTTAACGATA
>CAZONC010000006.1:0-31802 GCA_964581305.1 uncultured archaeon
ATTTAAATCCAAAAATTAAAAATAATACGGTGAAAAGAATGGCGTATGTTGTTAAATCGGCTGTAAAAGCTTTGTTAAAAGGAATGCGAGTTGGAGGGGACTTTTGGGAAGAGCTGGACGCATGCATTAGCTCCAAAGTTAAGCGAGCAGTTGAACGAGCAAAGGCCAATGGAAGAAAAACAGTAAGAGGCTGTGATGTCTAATATCCGCTCCAAATTGATAACCAAAATGGCTTTTTCTCTTCTTCTTTTTCTTTCGCGCGCATAATTCTAATAATTTTTCTTATTTGCTCTTCGGCTTTTTGAGCTGAGAGCGAATCGTTTCCAACACCACACGTATTTCCCACACCAACCACAATTATTTTTCCTTTTTCTTTTGTAGTAGCAATATTTTCCTCGACAAGCTGAACAACTCTTTTCACAGCCTGAAGAATTTCAGCCCGCATTGGCATTATTGCCTCTTCCTGACTCATTTTAATTATTATGGAATCCAGTGGTATGTTACGCTCAGTAGCCAAATTCTCTATGTACGCTCTATCAACCCCTATGCCGCCTATTGCCACACCAACACCTTCTGCTACACTACCGGTTTTTTCACCTTCCAGCTTAGCAGCTGCGTCAATGGTAATAATTTTTGCTATTTTTCCTTTTTTCACAATTTTTTCCACAGCCCGTCCAATCCTGCCAAGCCTTCCGCCAGGACCTTTGGCTTTAACTATCAAAACAGTTCTTCCTTTTATTCTGCGAGTAGCAACTAGTGTTTCTTCCTCAATTTCCTTTGTGCGGGCCTTTCCAATTAGGTGAGCACCAACTAATGCACCAACCGAATCGCCAATTGGCCATCCATTTGTTAGTGCATCCGTTCCTTTTGAAAGTGCTTTAGCTATTCTTTCTATTAAAGGTATATTCATTTGAAAGAGCATTGCTAGCTGAAGGTTTCGCGTTTTTCTTATAAGTTCCATATAATGTCTTATAGTTTTTGTTAATTGATTTAGTGTTATTGCACCCGAAATGCCCATTGCAAGATTTGCTCTAGATTCCGAATCAAGGTGTGGTGCAATGTGCTTTACAAAATATTTGAATTTTTTTTCAGACAGTATTGTCAGATGTTCAAATTTTTTTATTATTCCGTATGGATCTAAAGAAACTGGTTCGATTATAAAAAATTCCAAAAAATTGTTTATCGCATTTTTTATTTTCGGTGATGGTTTTTTTGCAATTTTTCTGTAAATTGTTCTTTTTGCTTTTAGCGTGAAGTCATCCAACATTTTAAGTGTTATACCAAGTCGCCAAAGTATTTGATACACTATTATTTGTTGCTGGAAAAAAATGAATATGAAAATCAATATAAACCAAACTATTGTTACAATGTCAAACTGACCTAGGATCATTCAATCCTTATTTTTTATTTAAAAACATATAAACTTATATATAATTAGATAGAATGTCTGCCTGGAAAAAAATATCGAAACTTCTGATTGTGATTGTAGTAACTTTGGCTGTAATTGGTTTTCTATTTGGAACAGAAATTGGCTTGAGATTTGTTAATTTTGTAAAGATTGGCGGTGAAAAAGTTCTTTCTTCAATTCTGGGTCTTACACAAAAAACAGAGGGAAAAATTACAGAGATAC
Organism: uncultured archaeon; assembly: GCA_964581305.1. Lineage (GTDB taxonomy): Archaea > Aenigmatarchaeota > Aenigmatarchaeia > CG10238-14 > SCSR01 > CAZONC01. The sequence continues at coordinate 1,631 of CAZONC010000006.1, forward strand.
GGTTAAGTATAGACAGTGAATCACTTGCTGGAAAGGTATTTACTGCTGTTAATACAAGCATTTCTATTAGCGGGAATTGCGATGAAGTTATGATAAATAATGCAAAAGTTCTCACACCTACTTCTTGTGCAATGCAATTTCAGAATGCAAACGGAAGTATTAATTTTGATAGCAATTTGAAAGGAAAATTAAATGCCCCTCTTTTTGCTATAAATAATTTATCTTTTGTCAATGTAAATACACAATTTTCAATTTTGCCAGAAGAATTTTACATTTCAAATATCAGTCAAAACAAAATTTCAATAAACATAAAAAGAGGGGTATTGACCATTTTGAATGATGATGGAAGTATAAGATGCACGATAAATTATCAAAATGAAGTACTTGAGCTAAGGAATTATGTCGGAAGTCTTGAGTTTAAGAATGGCACCTTTGTTTTAATAGGAACAAGTACCTTTACCAATATCTGTACACCAAAATAATTAAATTTAAAAAATAAATTAAAATAGTGAGTTTATGATTGAAAAAATAAAAAAAGTAGTGGAAGGGTTTTTGCCAAGAAAAAAAGAAACTGTGGAATTGCCGGTTGAAGAACCTCCAACAGAAAAAGTAACTGTTCGTGTTGAAAGGCTTGGCGGATTTGACGATGTGGAAAGAATTGTAAAATTGGTTAAGGATGGTAATGTTGTATTTCTGAAAACAAAAGATATACAGAAAAGGGATTTGGGTGAGTTTCAGAACAGCTTGCAAAAAATGAAAAGAATTTGCATGCAAAACAATTTTGATATTGTCGGCACAGAGGAAGGTTATCTTATAATTACACCAAAATTTGCTCGAATTGAAAGATAGAATTAAATATTATGAGATTTGGGCGATTCAAAACATTTATTTTTGATTTAGACGGAACTGTTTGGACATGGGATAAATTAATTCCTGGTGCAGAAAAAATATTGAATAATCTTATCAAAGAAGGTAAACAGTGTCTTTTTATAACTAATAATACTATTCTTCCTAGAGATGGTATAGTAAAAAAATTAAGAACTTTTGGCATTCCTGTGAATAAAAATGAAGTTATCACCTCATCCTTCGTGGCAGCAGAGTATTTAAGAGGAAAGAAGGCACGAGTTTTTGCAATTGGCGACGGTATTAAGAAGGAACTGAAAGCGGTAGCTAAAATTACAGAAAAAAAACCTGATTATGTGGTAGTTGGACATGATTTTAATTTTAATTATGAAAAACTTTCTTTGGCATGCACAGCCATAAAAAATGGTGCCAAATTTTTATCATGTGGTAAAGGAAGATATTTTATTCATGGTAATAAACTAGATATAGGAACCGGAGTTTTTGTTAATACCATAGAATATGCAACTGGTAAAAAATCAATTCTTATAGGTAAACCATCACGGTTTATGAATTATTTCATTGATCTTTTCAATGCTTCGCCCAAAAAACAAACTGTTCTTATTGGCGATGAACTAGCAGCAGATATAAAAACTGGACAGGATCTTGGATATTTCACTGTTCTTGTTCGTACAGGCATTGACAAAATTACTAAAAAAATAAAACCCGATATGGTTATAAATTCTATTGCTGATATAAAAATTTAAGTGGTGAAAATTAAGAAGTTTTATATTACTACAGCAATTGATTATGTAAATGCACCGCCGCATCTAGGACATGTTTACGAAAAAGTATGTGCTGATGTTTTAGCTAGATGGCATAGACTCAAAGGTGAGGACGTTTTCTTTTTAACTGGTACAGATGAAAATGCACAAAAAAATGAAAAGGCTGCACGCGAAGCAGGAATACCAGTAAAGGAATTTGTAGATAGAAATGCAGAGAAATTTAAGGAACTGTGCAAAATTTTTTATATTTCTTACGACGATTTTATCCGAACAACCGAACCTCGGCATGTAAAAGTTGCGCAACAAATTTTTAAAAAATTATTTAATAATGGTGATATATACAAAGGCATTTATGAAGGTTATTATTGCAGCGGATGCGAGGAATTCAAGACAGAAAGGGATTTGGTTGATGGCAAATGCCCAGAGCATAATAAAGAACCAGAATGGCTAAAAGAGGAATGCTATTTCTTTAAATTGAGCAAATATAAAGATGCAATTTTGAAATTGTTGGAAAAGGGATTTGTTTATCCTGAAAAAAGAAAGAATGAGATTTTAGCTCGGCTAAAAGAGGGTTTAAGGGACATATCTGTAAGTAGACCGAATATAAATTGGGGAATTGACACGCCAATTGATAGCACACATAAGATATGGGTTTGGATAGATGCTCTTACAAATTATATATCAGCACTTGAATTTCCTGGAGAGAAATATCAACGATATTGGCCTGCTGATGTTCATTTGATTGGGAAAGGTATAAATTGGTTTCATTCAGTTATTTGGCCAGCAATTCTTCTATCTGCAGGTATTCCGTTACCAAAACTAATTCTTGTGCATGGATATATAACAAGCGGTGGCAAAAAACTTTCAAAATCACTCGGTACTACAGTAGATCCATTTGAACTTGCAAAAAAATACAACGTCGATGCAATAAGATATTTTTTAATTAGAGAAATACCATTTGGCGAGGATGGTGATTTTTCTGAGGAAGCGTTGATTGCAAGAATAAATGGAGAACTTGTTGCTGATTTGGGAAATCTAATTTATCGTGTTCTTACTTTAGCCGAAAAATTTGAAGGCGAAATAGAAGGAATACCAGAATTGGACAAACAGCTGAATTTAGAGAAAATTATTTCTTATATGGAAAATTTTGAGCTGCATAATGCACTAAATGAAATATGGAAATTTGTTCGTGCAACAAATAAATACATAAATGAAAAGCAACCATGGAAATTGAGTGGAAAGGAACTTGGAAATGTTTTGTATAATTTGTTGGAAGCATGTCGAATTATATCAATATTAATTAGCCCATTCATGCCTTCAACAAGTGAAAAAATTAACGCGCAACTAGGTGTTGAATCTGGAAAATTGAGCGATTGCAAATTTGGAAAATTTAAAGGTAAGATTAAAAAAGGTGATTATTTATTTAAGAAGGTGGGTAAATGATAAATTTTGATATGTGGAAAACAATTGATATGCGCGTTGGGAAAGTTGTGGATGTGGAAGAAATAAAAGATGCGCGAAATTTAATTAGATTGCAAGTTGATTTTGGTGCAGAGCATAGGCAAGCAGTGGCTGGAATTGCAAAATGGTATAGAGCTGAAGAACTAAAAGGAAAAAAGTTTGTTTTTGTTTTAAATCTTGAGCCGAAAAAAATATTTGGTTATGAAAGCAATTGTATGATTTTAGCTGCTCAGGATGAAAAAGGAAATGTAGTACTTATTGCGCCTGAAAAAGATGTAAAAGAGGGAAGTAGAATAGTATGAAGATTGTAAAAGGACCAAGAAGTAGATTTTTAAAAGTTATTTGCAAAAAATGTGGAAATGAACAAATAATTTTTGACCGTGCTGCAACAATTGTAAAATGTTTAAAATGTGGTGAAGTTTTGGCAGAACCCACTGGCGGTGTAGCAAGGTTAAAAACAAAGGTAGTAAGCGTTTTATAAACGCGAAATAAATATAAAAATATGCGAATAGATAGGTTAAAGTTATTGGCTTATTTATGTGCAATATTTAACCCAATACCTCTTGGATTAATATCCGGTGCTATTCTTTATAGCGATCCAAAATATAGAAAAAGTGGCAGAAACGTTTTTGCCATATCAATGATTTTAATAATCGTAATAATTGTTTTACTTGCATATTTAGGAATCAAAAGCCAGTAAAAGTTTCAATAATATCAGAGAGTGTTATTATTAACCCTTTTATGAGTAAAATCAATCCAATATACTTTACTATTTGCAATCCTATCGGACTTGTTAGAATTAAAATGCTCCCCAATATATCAATCATGCCTAATATTGCAAGTATCATATTCCCACTATTATACTCCAAAAACCTTTTATTATTAGAGCAGCTGCAATGAATTTTGCTATTTCAGCTAAAAAAGAAATAGGAATAACTAAAATAGTTATTCCAGCAATTAGATCTATCATTCCACAGATTACAAGTAACAAATTCATACTTTTTTAAATCAAAGGAAAAATATTTAAAACTATATCATAAAATTAAAAATGATTGGTATGGCTTTTTGGTATTGGGATTGGGACGAGATTGATAGATTACATCGGCGTTTACATCGTATTATCGAGCGAATGATGCCAGAATCGTTACTGGAATGGCAAACTTTTCCTGTGGATATAAGTGAAACTGAAAATGAACTCATAGTAAGAGCTGATTTGCCAGGATATAAAAAGGAAGAAGTAAGTATAAGAGCAACTGAAAATACACTTGAGATCTCTGCACAAAAGAAGGAAGTTCGAAAAGAGAAAAGTGAAAATGTATTTAGAGCTGAAAGAAAGTTTGGTGCTCTAAGGCGGGCTTTTACACTGCCAGTTGAAGTGATTCCAGAAAGTGCTCAAGCAACTATGGAAAATGGGGTACTTGAAATTCGATTTAAAAAAGCAAAACCGAGGAAAAAGACAAAAGAAATAAAAATCAAATAATATAGTGATGTTTAGAACAAGAAAATGTAAAAATTGTGGAAAAAAGATTGAAAGTGGCTGGAACTATTGTCCTTTCTGTGGTTATTTGCTTAAAGATTTTTTTGAAGAGGTGGAAAGAGAGATTGGAAAAATTTTTAGAATTCCATTTTCACGAGGTATAACTATTACCATACAATCTGGACCAAGCAAACTGACCAAAAGTCAACGAATTGCAACAAAACCAAAACTTGCAAAAATGGCAAAAGTGAAAATTGTGGAGGAACCGCAAACAGAAATTAAAAAATTAAATGGGCGGGAAATAATTGAGATAAAGTTGCCTGATGTGAAGGACGAGAGCGATATAGAGATAAATGTTTTTGAACAAAGTATTGAAATTAAGGCGTATGCTGGCAAGAAAGGATATTTTAAGCTAATTCCAATTTCTCCAAATTCAGAAATTGTGGCAAAGGAATTTAAAAATAATATACTTAAGCTGGAGATTGCTACTTTTTAAATTTACAAATTAAAACGTGCTTTTCATAACCATAATAAACTTTATTACCACAATATGGACATACTTTTGGCTCTGTCATATTTTTTATATAAAAAAATTTTAAAAAAAATTTTTACTCTATCCTAATTTTTCGCATAATATAAATTCCAGAACCGAGCTCAACAATATAATTTTCCTTTTTGAGATCAGCAAGCAAATAGTGTGCAATTTCTTTTAAATTGCGTTGTCGAGAGTATTTCTGCAATTGTGATACGAACTCATCCCTTGTTAGCGGCTCGTACATTGAATAAAGAAATATCTTTCGCGAAATAGCAAGCAGTTTTTTATATTTTTCCATACTTATTCCTGACTTATGTCGCGATGGTAGCTCGGCCGATTTGACTGGTTTGCTTGTACCGAAAACATAGCTTATTCCCTCTTTTCGTATATTTCCCCTTTCACTTAAGTCCTGCAAAGCCAGAGACTTAAACTGTGCACATTCAGGCTCAGTTAGCGAATATTTTTTGCAAATTTTACGCACTTTTTCATTCAATTCTTTGACTGTAATTTCCCTTTCTGCTATGAACTCCATCAATAGTTCATTTCTAAATTTATAATATTTTGCTGGGCTGCTATTATGCGGTATATAGGAATAAAAATTGTTGGCAGGTGAATATATCTCAAATTTCTTTCCATATAGCATTCTTTCTCTTTTTGCATACTTACCAGATTTAACACCACTCTCCAATATCTCACGAGCTCTCGTTTTTGATATTTTTGCAATTTGTGAAAGAAGTGGTACTGTTAATGCCCTATATTGTTCGTTCATTATTCTATCTGCTATTTCTTCGATATTCTGTGCGCGATCTATTTCAAAATCGAACTTTCTTTTTCGCACAAATCGATCAAGATTTTTTTCAAAAAGATATTTTTCCAAAAGACTTTCCCTCAATTTTGCCTCTTGCTGTATTTTTCTCATTTTTTCGTATGCAATTATTTTGCTTATTATTCTTCCAAATTTTCGCATTTCGCGTCGCGTCTTTTTAATTTCTGACTTAAGCGACATGTTTATTCAAATAGCTCTTGATAAGAAGGTAGACCAAGATCATCAGCTATCATTTCAAACAAATTTTTAACCAAATATTTTGGATCGATCTGTGCTTTCAAATGTCTTTTCAGATAATTAGGATGGAATGTTACGAAACGTTTGCCATCACACTTAATCGCATGTCCGCAACATCTTTGTGCAGTCTTGAAATTGACTGGTTTCTTAAAATCTGGCGATGATATCGGAAATATACGTGCAGCATAAACGCTAGGATTTTCCTTTGGATTGAGCGCATACCATATAACATTATCTGTTGTTTTTAATCCAGCTTTTTTTGTTATTTCTCTTTCATCCCCAATAGCCTTTTCCACTTCCCACAAACTAGGCACGCCAACCGCATATATACTTGGATAATCAGAAAGCGGCATATCACGAATTAGTTCGACTTCAGCCATTTTATATTCTTCTGGATTGAATCTTAGTATTGATAACCCGCTTGTTATTGATCTAATTACCGACTCAATATCAAGTACTATTTTTTTTCTCAATCTTCCTTTGTACCGGTATCCTACAGGCACTTTTATACCTGCCATAAAATAATGTCTTGAACGATTAAATACACTTGGTATATCCTCCAAATTTAAAGTGGTGGTACGGAAAATTTTTCTTCTTACATCATGCCTTTGCATTCCTGACATTACCAGCCCTAGGAGTGTATGAATGGCTATATCATCTGAAAGTTCTCTTTTACTCCCATAACTCAAATTATTGTCAGCATGAAATACCATTGTTGCACCATGCCAGTCAGAAAACTCATTTAGTGGAAATTTTATTTTATATATTTCCTTTCCAATTTTATCATCATCTCCGGGCGCAACTGAATAAACAATTGTTGTACCACGTTTTAACCCAGCTGTACGAATTTTATAGTGTAGTGCTGGTTCAATCATTTCATGACTACCATATGTGTGAAAACGAAATTCTATATGTGCTGCTCGGCTGGTATCTGCATCTCGTTTTACAATTTCATTTATTCCCCTAGTTATGTCAGGTTCCATGTAATTAAATTCCATCGGTCCGGCTAAAATCGATCTACCTAGACCACTTCTTCCTCCAGTTTCACGTGTAAGAACAGAACCATAGATAAATGGTCTATACGGCGATAATTTTTTCCTCAATCTTCCGAATTTGAAAAGAGGTTCGACGATTGTTGTTTCTGTTTCTCTTAAACGTTCAATAGAACGTTCATCATTGTCAAATGCAGCAACATAATTAATTTCCGATAATCCAGTTGTATATTTGCCGGTATTAATTGGAATCGGATATTCAATTGATGCTCTTATTAGTCTATCGGCAAAAGTAGTTGGTCCAGTACCCAATGCAATGCATCTTATACTTCCTGCATATTTAGGAAAATATTCTGCAGATACTAATTCAATTTCTTTTACCTCGCCTTCATATGCCATAACCAACATTAATTAAAGAGATAGTAAAAGTTAAATATTTTACTACTAAACAATAACAAAGATAAGAATGCCATTCTATGGCCTTAAAGAAGAAAACGTTTCGAAGCGACTTAAATATAAATTGGAGGCACTTGGTCTAAGTTCCTTTACAAGCGGTCTTGCATTTTATAAAGCAGCTGAGCAGATTTTTACCTATGAGAAAATCGATTTATGCTTGCCCAATATTATATTAGTAGGTTTAGGATTAGCAAGTGCGGGATTAGCAATCGGAATTGGCAAATCCATATTAAAATCTTATAGATAGGCCATTAACTGAAATTATTTTATCCTTTACATCGAATTTAACACCTAGAATTTGTTCAGTAACTACCATATTCGTTCGACAGTGTTTTGTTATTTCTTCAACCTTAATTTTCGACCGTCCATCAGCTAGTGCAAGAAATGGTATTATTTGATCTGCCATAAATTTATCTAGCCCAGCTCCTGATTGGATGGATTTTATAAGTTCCATTGCTGCCATTTGGCCAATTTTTTCTGCAGGCATACCTCTTTTACCAATTTTGTCTGCACCAAGAATTGTATTTTGACACTCTGCCCATAATGTAATGGATGTTCCAGGAGAAAGAGTGTTTACAGAAAAATGCTCTATATCAGCTTCGAAGCCATGGTCCAAAAGTTTTTTTCTTGCAGCATCAGCCTGTCTTTCTGCAATTTTTTCTGGCAATTTTCCACATATGGAAAGTCCCTTTATTGATTTTATTTCTCCCTGTTCCATTATTTCAATTGCATTCAATTTTTCCACAGGCTGGAATTTTATTTTTATTCTTCCACCTCCTTTTGGATAAAATCCTTCTCTATCTATCTCTATCTCTGGCATTTTAACTCCGAGTTTTGTCAATAGAGGGAAGGTAACATGTTTTATATATTGAATGGTTGGCGCACCAAGCCCTGCTGTTCCACCAACAATTTCCAGATTTACCGGTTTCTTCGAAAAAATCAGTAGTGGTGTTAGTGTTTGTAGAAGCAATGATATCTGTCCAGCAGTTCCTATATCAATTTTTTTATCAGAGACTGCAAACGATTTGGGAATAAATTCTACTTCAGTAGAGCCCAGTTGTAAACCTTTTATATCTGCATTACAAAACTCACCGGCTATTTTAACTCCGGTCAGATGCTGTGCCATTAAACCTGGTTTTGGCCTCCCTTTTCTAATATTAAAAATTCGTATCGGTCTAAGCATAAGAGCAGATAGTGCAATGGCAGTTCTTAGTACTTGTCCATATCCAATCGCTCCATCAATTTCTATCATAATTATATTTAATTATTCCTATTACTTACGCCATTTGGCTTCATTGTACGGTGGCAGCGTAACCAAAAATAGAATTATTTCTATTCCAAGCCCATTAATTGATATCCAATTAGTAACGACATTGTTAGAGCTGTAATACAAGTAGATACTGCTTGTAGCAAGTGCAGAGCTCGCTTCGAATAAATTCATCTAAAAAGCATTTTTAGCAAACCAAGATTTAGGATTCCTAAAAAGCTAAAAATATAGGAAAGTGGGAGAATTTTTTTCGAATCGTAATTTGCTATGGTCCACATAATTGAAACAAACATTTCTGTTGGAAGTGGCAAACTTATAATAAAACCCGTTAGCGCTGGAAAAATATTTCGAAAAGATTTCGATTTCACAAGATGCTTTTTTATCATAAGTTCAAATTCAGAGAAATCATACTTTAAATAGTTCAAGGAAATGGATCTAATTTCATAGATAAAATGGTTTCGCACAAAATTGAAAATGAAATAGTTTGCTATCATTGCTCCAGCTGCTGCCAGTGTTGCTATCAGGAATGGATTGACGTGCTCTGCGAGTAAATAAAGTGTGGAAATTGCAGGCGCAGTAGTAAATCCGAATGCAAATAAAAACCCGAGAATAAATGAGCTAATTATTCCGAATTTTGCCAATGTTGCAACAAACGAATTGAATGTACTTGATCTGAGCAACATAATTGAAATAGCAATGCTAAGAATCAAAATGACGGTGTCTCTGTGATTGATATGAAACGCGATCACTTTATTAAAAAGACGAGCTATTTTTCTGTTTCTCTGACTTGCAGCAAAGGTATATTTTTGATTTGACTTAAAAAATTTCATAATAATCAATGTGCAAATTTTTCTTCTATCCTAATCATTTCATTTATTTTTATTGTTCTTTCTCCGGATATACCTATTTTAATAAAATCACAACCTAGCCCAACGGCTAAATGGCAAATAAGAGTATCTTCTGTTTCGCCCGAGCGGTGCGAAACAACCGTTTTTATATCATTTCTTTTTGCTTCTTCGATAACTGCTATAGCATCACTTAATGTTCCAATCTGATTCGGCTTAATTACTATGGCATTGGCAGCACCATAGTTTATGCCAATTTTTAGCCTATTTAGGTTTGTAGAAAAAATATCATCGCCAGCAATTATAACCTTTTTTCCTAAATGTTGAGTAATTGTTGAAAAAGAGATAAAGTCCTCTTGATGAAAAGGATCTTCTATGTATTTTATTGGAAATCTCTCAACCAAATCCTCTATTACTGATAGCTGTTGCATTGTAGATAGAGCGCCAGTAGAATATGCATATTTTTCTCCATCCCAGAATTGTGATGCAGCAAAATCTATTCCTATATTTAGATCGAACTGACTTAGTATGTTAAGTATTTGTTCAACATTTAAATTTGTAATCCAGGCCGATTCAAGATTTTTACCAAATTTGAAACTTTTATCCAGAGATTTAATTTTGTGTCCAATTGCAAGATAGGCTGTAGAAATTTTTTCCATAAATTTAAAAAATGATTCATGATTTTTTGGAAATAGAAGAAATTCTTGTATATCAGATTGTCCTGACCAACCACCAACAACGTTACACAGAGGTAGCGGAATTTTTGGTTTAATTTTGAGTTTAGTAATTGAGGAAAAATATGAAAAAAGATCTTTATCTTCTTCTGCTGCAAACGCCTTTGCAAATGCAAATGATAGCGCAAGTGCTAAATTACCACCGATTTTATTAAAATTTGCCGTCCCATCAAGCGCCTTAAGTGCTGTATCCACATCATTTAAATCCAAAAAAGTCCTTCCTATAAAATATTTTTTCACATCCGGAAAAGTTGCAACTATTTTTTCAGTTGGTAAATACGTTACTTCATATTTACTTTTACTTGTACCTATAGGAGCAGAAGCACAAACATTACTTTTATCAGTTTCTAATTCTACCTCAATTGTTTTTACCGAATTAGTAGCAAATATTTCTCTTATTTTTAAATTTTTGACTTTCATATTATTTCCCAAAAACAATCTGCCATAATTTTTTTCCTGTGATCAATTTTAACTTACCCTTTTTAACTGCTATTTCATCAAAAGTTTTTACTCTGTCCTTTCCAAGTCCATATATTAAAACAGGTACAGGTCCAGCCATATGCGAACGTGTTTTACACGATGTTATATGGTCGCATGTAATAATCAAAATTCCGTCAAAATCTCTCAATTTTCCAAGTTCTCGATCTATAGCCTCAATCATTGTTTGTTTGCCATAAAAATTACCGTCGTGTGCTGGTTCGTCCGGTCCCTTTATGTGTGCATAAACAAAGTTATACTCTGAAAGTGCATCTTCGATATTGCTAAAAATGAATTTTAAGCTTGGTTCAAATTTTAATTCTGGTACTGTAATGCAATCAAAACCTGCAAGCATACAAGTACCTTTCATCACACCATTTTCAGAAATACAAACGGCCCTTTCGAGCTTATACTTTTGTACAAAATTTCTTATAGCTGGGAGTCGATTTCCTGCATCCCGCACTAAAATATAATTAGCTGGGGGTATACCACTTTTAACCCTTTTTTCATTTGCTGAATGAAATTCAATCACTTCTCGACATTTATCGACAAATTCCTGTACAATTTTTGCCGACTTCTCAGATTCTTTATCCAGTGCAACAATTCTTTTTACTTTTTCAAAAGGAATGTAAGGATCGTTATCAGTAATTTTGTCACTCAAAAAATCTTTAATGACAAGAACTGCGCGGTGGCCATATGTTCGAAAGAAAATAAAATCTTTCCCTATTTTTACATTTTCATTTATGTATCTTACAATTTCATCTAAACCCAAAGTATTTCTTCCAGCACGCCTATCTAAAACAGTCAGCTCTCTATCCACAGTTGCAAAATTGCATCTTAATGCAAGATGACCCTGTGTATATGGCACATCAGCACCGATTGCTTCCAATGGGCCGCGTTGCAAATAATATCTTTCTGGATTATATCCAAGTAGCGCAATATTTGCTATGTGGCTAGCAACAGGCAATTTTTTTGGAATAAGGTTCAATTCACCAGTTATTCCTTTTTCAGCAAAATAATTTAGATTCGGTTTTTTTGCTTGGCTTAGTGGTGTTTTATCCCTTACAGGAATATCTGCTAAACCATCTATGACAATTAAAATTACTTTTTTTCTTTTTTTTGGAACTCTTACCATATTTTTTATTTGTTTTTAGTGAAAAATATCTTTATAATTTTGAATAAACAATAGTGATTTTATGCAACCAACTGTTATTACACATGCAGATCCTGATGGCATAATTGCTCTATCACTTTTTTATCAAAATCTCATGAGTTTTAAGTGTAATGTTTTTCTTTCATCGGCCTATAGACTAAAAGACACGCTTTTGACAGCAATAAGGCGAAAATTCCTAAATCAGCTTTACATTTTCGATTTGACAGGCAGCGCGCAAATTGTCCCGCTTCTTCTATTTTTTAAAAATGTTGTTTGGATAGATCATCATATTTGGCCAGAAATTAAAAAACCGGAAAATGTGGAATTTTTTATCGATTCTAAAGCAAAAAGTGCAACTGAGCTTGTGGGAAAATATTTTAATATAAAAAGCGAACTCATAGAAATTGCAAACGAAATTGATACAAATAATATAAAGAGTGAGAAAGCGCAGTTTTTGCGGAATTTAATTGCCAGTATTAAATGGAAATATCCAGCCGATTTTAATAAGTTAAAAAATATTGCAAAGGTGCTTGCAATTTCTGGTATCGAAAGACTGGAAAGAAGCAAAAATACAGTTCAAATAATTAATGAGTATATAGAATGGATTAAAAATCTGGAAAAGGATGTACTGAACAAAGTGTACATTTCCAATGTGAATGGTAAAAAAATCGCTATATATGAAAGTAAAGGCAACGTTCCGGTTTATGTTATAACAGATAAACTCGCAGAGCATAAGGAATGGCCATTTGATATAATTGCTGTATTAATTAAAAAGGATGTGGAAGAAAAAGTCATATCAAAGGTTGAACTCAGAACAAATACAAACACCGATGTCTATAACATAGCTGCCAGTTTTGGTGGTGGTGGACATAAAACCGCAAGCTCGTTTACTCTACCTAAGGCTATTAATGCCAAGGAGTTATTGAAACTTTTATCAGTGACTCAATAGTTTTCCTAATCTTTTGAATGCAACCGATATACCAAAAAATATTTCAGTTGTTCGTATTGCTGAATTTGGTTCAGTTCAGGCAACGATCTCATTCTGTGATAGTAAAATCAAGGTAAATGTTCCGATAAGCGTAAATGCTAGTAAACAAATCAAACCAATTATTTCAATTACATCTCACCATTTTATTTCATTCAAAATCTTTTTTGCATAATCTGCAAGCTTTTTTGAGAGATTACTTTTGGCTATGACTATTCTTTCTTCAATTTCAGGATCATTTTTGCTCAAATTTTCAATTGCCCAAAGTGCAAGGAATGCTGTTTGAAGTTCAAGCCAAAAAAATGCCTTTTCCATATATTTTTTCATTTTTTCTTTATCATCAGAAGTTAAAGCCAGCTCTTTCCATTTTTGATAATTTTTAGAGCATAAACTAATCTGCGAAAATATTCTTTCATTTACCATGTTACTATTATGCAGTAACAAATATTTAAAGGTTACTATTTGTTACTATCCATTAGTAAAAACTAGACTCGAAATGTACGGTTTGTGGCTAGAGGTGCGTATGCATCATATCCTCTGTCCCTTAGCTCTGCTGAAAAATCTTCTGTATGATCACCATGAATACAAAAAATTTTTTCTGGATCTATTCTTTTAATAAAACTAAAAAGCTCACTTCTTCCAAGATGAGTGGAAAAATCAAGTTTTTGCACAAACATACTAAGTTTTAGGTTTAAATTCACTTTAGGATTTATATAGTTGCCTGTTTGCAAAAGAGTACGGCCTGGTGTACCCTCAATTTGATAGCTCGTTAAAACTAAGCTACAATTTTTTCTATTATACAATTTTTTTATATACCAAACTATTGGGCCGCCTGAGAGCATACCACCAGTTGTTAAAATAACGCACGGATCTCTAATTATTCTTTTTCTCATTCTTTCATCCTTTACATATTCTGTTTTTTCAAGCGCCCTGTCGAGACTATCAGAAACGCGTAAAAGATTTTTATATTGGTTAATTATAGTAATGGCCTTTTTTGCCATACCATCAATATATAAAGGATAGTCAATTCCATATGCATCCAATACCAATAGCAATTCATCAATACGCCCAACAGCAAACCCAGCAACCAAACAAATGCCATCTGCAGACAATGTATCTTCTATTATTCGTATTAATTCCTTTTCCTGCGATTTTCTATTGGGATGTTCTCTATCAGAATAAGTGCTTTCGGTTATTAAGATGTCAATTTTTGGAAGATCTCTATCCGCACCTTTAATCAATCGTGTATTACTTACGTTTAAATCGCCAGTATAAAGTATATTTTTTCCTTCTACTTCTAATAATGTCATTGCAGAACCTGGTATGTGGCCAGCATCGTAAAAAGTAATTTTAGTTTTACCGATTTGGAATTTTTTATGATATTTTTTAGGTAAAAAGCTTTTGACTGTTTTTTCAACATTTTGTTTAGTAAAAGGCAGCTCCACCCCTTCTTCTCTGCTTACCTTTAATGAATCGAGTAAAAGTAATTCAACAAGCGGTTTTGTAACATCAATGGAATAAATAGGTAAAAAGGAGTTGGTTTTAAAAAATATGGGAATACCACCGCAATGATCTAAATGGCAATGTGATAATATTACAGCATCTGGTTTTTTGACTGGTAGAGGAAATTTTGGTGGTATCTCCTGTATTTTTGTACCATAGTCAAGTACAATGTTTTCTGTTTTTGTTTCAACTTGAATACCTGATCTACCAACCTCTGACATTCCACCTAAAAAATTTAATAATACCATATCATTCACTATAATTTTCTGTGCCATTAACCACTTTTTCTTTAACCTCTTCACTTTGTTGCATTTCTACATTTTGCTTTTCTTTAATTGTTTCTTTCTCCGTCTCGCTGCCAAACTTATATGGGCACAAAATCTTTATTTTTTCAATTTTTTTCTCATTTCCATATAAAATTTCATACGAGCGAAATACTATATGAAAAGGGGGTGTTGCTTTATACTCAGGTATGCCATAATATTTTTCACTTCCTTTGGGATTTTCCACATATTTAAAAATTACTTGACTATTGCAATATGGACATCTAACTTCTTTAAGTTGCATTTCATCCTCTTTATTATTGAATTAAAAATTATTAAAAAGTTTTTTTAAGCATATATAATAAACTAATCCACCAATTACTAGAACAAGTGAAAAGCCCAAAATAGGAAATGGGTACTGGAAAAGTAATAGAAAGCAAGTAAATATGCCAAAAAACGCTGTAAGAGGATATTTACCTATATTTAATGGCGCACGAAATGGTCTTTTAAGTTCAGGCTGCATATAACGTAGCCAAATAAGTGAAAGATTTACTGCTATAAAACTGACAATCACACCAAAGGTTGAAATTTGTGCAAGAACCTCAATTTTTCCAAAAAACAAAAACATAATTGAAACTATAGCTATAGTTACTAAGGCTGTTACAGGTGTTTTTCTTTTTGGGTGAAGAAATGAAAATGACTTGGGGAAAGCTCTTTCAACTGCCATGCCATACATCATTCGCGAAACAAAAATAATTATACCTATTATCGTTGTTAGTGTAGCAATTAATGCAGCAAAGGATATAAAAATAAATCCTGCATTGCCAAGAAACTTTAAAGTTGCAAAAGCCAATGGTGCAGAAGAACGACTTAGCTCGGACCAACTAACTAAAGAAACAGCAGATATGGCTGTAAGAACATAAATGGATGTTGTAATAATAAGAGCTAAAATAATTGCACGTGGTATGTTTTTCTTTGGATTTTTCGTTTCCTCAGCAATGTTTACTATATCTTCGAAACCAAGATATGCAAAGAATGTAAAAGTAACTGCAGTTAAAACGCCTTGAAAGCCAAATGGCATATCGAAATAATTTATTTTCTTCGGTGAGCCAAATATTGTTACCATTCCAAGGGCAATTATTAGAGCTAAAGCCAAAAGCTGAATAGCAATCAAAATTATATTTACTGTGGAAGATTCCTTAATACCAAGATAGCACAGAAAAGATGTAAAAATAATTACCATGGGTGCTGCTAAAATTATAGGAATGTGAAAAAGAGCATTTGCATATGATGCAAAACCTAGCGAAACTGTAGCTATAGATGCTAAACCTGAAAAAAGTATTAGCCATGATATTATAAATGCCCACAGTTCATTTTTATACGTTCGCTTTACATAGATAAATTCAGCACTTGCTTTTGGAAAAATAGATGAAAGTTCAGCATAGCTTAATCCGGTAAAACTTGCTACAATCGCAGAAATAATGAATGAAAGCCAAACTGCATTTCCAGCTACACCAGCGGCCTTACCAACTAAAATAAAAATTCCTGCTCCTACTATTATTCCTATGCCATAGAAAACGGCTTCCGTCAATCCAAGTACCCTTTTAAGTTTATTTTTCATAAATATTTATTATCAGCAAAATAAAATGAAGCTTAGTGGTAAAGTGCTTGATATAAAAATAATTCGTGAAAAAGCTGATTTTGTAAAGAAAAATTTAGAAAAAAGAAATAATCCAGAAAAAATAAAAATTCTTGAAGAAACTATCGAAGCCGATCGTAACTGGCGAAGACTAAAAACAGAGATAAATGCCCTTAGGCAAAAACGAAACCTAATTACAAAACAAATTGTACAAATGAAAAAGAAAAACGAGGATATAAGCAAAAAATTAAATGAGGCTAAAGAAATTGATGGCGAAATAGAAGAAAGAGAGAAAGAACTTAAAAAACTTGAGCAGAAAATTCGAACAAATTTACTTAAAATACCAAATTTGCTCCACGATTCTGTACCGTATGGCAAAGATGAAAATGAGAATGTTGAGATAAGACGATGGGGGAAGCCGCCACAATTCGATTTTGAGCCAAAGGATCATTTAACAATCCTAAAAAACCTTGGTCTTATAGAAATAGAGAGGGCTGCAAAAGTAGCTGGATCTGGTTTTGTTATTCTTAAAAATGAATTAGTACTTTTAGACCAGGCCATTCAACGTTTTGCAATTGATTATTTGGTAAAAAAAGGATTTGAACTAATTGAACCACCATATATGGTAAATAAAAAATCATATGAAGGAATGATTGGTGATCCATTTGATTTTGCCGAAGCCAGCTATAAAATTGATGGTGAAGATCTCTTTCTTATACCAACATCAGAATATTCTTTGGGTGCTATGTTTACCAACGAAGTATTTGAAAAAAATCAGTTGCCACTTAAACTGTGTGGAGTAAGTGCATGTTTTAGAAAGGAAGTTGGAACACATGGAAAATATACAAAGGGATTATTTAGAATGCATCAATTCAATAAAGTAGAACAATTTGTGATTTGTTTACCTGAACAATCATGGGAAATACACGAGGAATTGCAAAAAAATTCAGAAGAACTTTATCAAAAACTGGGATTACACTATCGTGTTGTACTTTTATGTTCAGGTGATACAGGTGCTAAATCGGCAAAAACGTATGATATTGAATGCTGGATGGCTGATGGAAAATATAGAGAAACTGGAAGTAATTCCAATTGCACAGACTACCAAGCACGAAGACTTAATATAAAATGGAGAGAGGGGCCGGGCAAACCGGTTGCTGGTTTTGTACATACACTTAATAATACTGCTTTGGCTACTAGCCGAACAATGATTGCTATAATTGAACAATTTCAGCAAAAAGATGGTACTGTTGTTATACCAAAAGTACTAAGACCATATATGAATGGATTAGAGCGACTGGAAAAACACTAAATTAAAAATCGGAAAAAAAGTAGAAATGCATCACCCAATAAAAATGTAAAAAGAAGTGCAAGCGGAAATGCTGGTGCAAATCGAACACCTTCTTTTATCCAAACAAACTTTTTCGCTTTCTTGATTTGTGTTATTTCCTTTTTTGTTACCCCTTCCCACAATTTCGAATCTGCTAGCACATCACCAACTTTTAATTTTGAAACAGGAATTCTTTTTCTCATTCCAAATTTTTCCACTATATTAACAAATTGCCACATTATAAATAGTCCGGATATTAGTAAAATTGAAAAAAATGAAGCTATAATGAAAAATGGTATATTAATGGCTTGACGAAAATATGTAGAAATGAAAAAATTTAGAGCAAAAAATAGAACAAATAAAATAAAAAAAACTATAATCAAAAAATTTGCAATTGATTTTAGCTGCCTAAAAAATATGCAAATAATTTTTTCATTTTTGATTGCAAGAACAATGGCATATATCAATGCATAAATTGCACCTATGAAGAAAAGATTAAGTAGAAAGCTTATCGGAAAGGCAAATTGTAAATGAGGAATTTTGAGATCGGGAAGAAGAAATCCTATGGCTGCGAGCAATTTTGCATCACCGCCTCCCCACTGACCAAAATAATAAAGCAAAAAACCAAATGCCAAAAATGCAGAGCCAACAATCAGGCTTTTTAAAATAGGCCAATAATTATGTGAGATAATGGATGCAATACACCAAAGAACTATTCCAGAAATAATCATTGAATGTGGAATTCTATCAGGAATTTCTGTTGTTTTAAGATCAATTATAGCAGCAATGATTGAACCAACTAAAGCAATTGTAGCTGAAATTATTCCTATCATAAAAATATATAAGAAATTGCTAGCTATATTTCTTAAATCCTATTTCTTTTGCTATTTCGCGAAAGCACTGTCTGCAATAATAAAGTCCATATTTTCTTATTAGTCCATCGTGCCTTCCACATCTTTTACATTTTCGAGTTCCTTTTCCATATTTTCTCAATTTTAATCCTCCTTTATTATTTCTACGCCAAAAGTTTTGCTTACCCATTCCATGGCTTCCTCTTTAGTTATTCTATGTTTTGCAGGTATTTTTCTTTTTTCTATCTTTCTTCTTTTAATTCGATAACCAGGTCTTTCTAATGTAACAGCTACATCAAGACCGAGCATTCCAACTTCGTGTGAATACTTTACACCAGGAATTTCTATATATTCCTTTATTCCAATGCTAAAATTGCCTTCATTATCAAATTGTGAAGATTTTAACTTATTTTCCACAGCCTGAAGAACCTTCTTCAAAAATTCCACAGCTTTCTCTTTTCTAAGTGTAACTTTTACACCGATTGGTTTGCCTTTTGCTATACCAAATGTACTTCGCTTTCGCGATTTTGTCACAACCGCCTTTCTACCAGTTAACATTTCTAAAAGTTTTTTTGCACGTTCAATCTTTGCAACATCACCTGCACAACCTATATTTAACGTAACTTTCTCAATCCTTATCGTCCTCATATTATCACAAATTTTCTCTACCAACAGCTAAAATGTGATCTTTCACAACTTCAATCTCTTTACCATCAATTTCGCAAATAACTTTATTTGGTTTACACGAACGTGTAATTACAATTTCTTTTACTTTTGCAACACAACCAGCATTCTTTCCTTTTGTTATAAGAACTGCACCATCTTTTTCTAGTGGAATATGCCTAAGTATTTTTTGATCAGGCAAACTTATTAAAACAGAATCACCAGTTTTGTAAACATCTTTATCAACAATTATATTTCGCCCATCATGCAAATTAAGTTGTATACGGCCTCCTTTTACAACTGTTTTATTTTTAATTCCACATAGCTTCATTTTTGCATCATTTTCAGAAATTTCAACCAATTCCAGTCCTTTTTTTGATGGTAAAACACGATAATAACGCCCGATTAATGGAAATGATATGGTATCCATAAGACCAACAGGAAATGCATGTTTTTTAACTACTCTGCCATCAATCAGCACCTCACCTCTTTTAATTATATTTTTCGCTTCTTTCCCTGTTTCTACAATTTTTAAAATATCTCGAACAATAATCAGCAAAGGTATACATTCAAATTTTTTATGTGGCCCAGGAATAGGACATACAGCAAACTTGAACTTTTTCTTTGGAATTTTCCAAAATCGCGGTGCTAGCAAACGTTTTAATTTCATATTTTCTCACTCTTCCTTTCCAATATTTTTACTCTTCGCTTATCTTGTAAATTGAGGTTCACAATCATTAAATTTGATGGATGAATTGGCACAAGCCGTTCTGTTCCATCAGTTCTTTTTCTTGTTATTCCTTCTACATATACCTTATATTTTTTAAGATCAACCCGTAATACTTTACCTCTCTTTTTCTTAAATTCGCCTCTCATTATTTCTACTTCATCACCTTTTCGTACAGGAAGTGATCGCCTTTTATATTTTTCTCTGAGCTCTTTTGATAAATGAGCTGACATCATTTTTCTCCGTATATGTAATGGTGCAGTGTACAAAAATTTTCTCTGTTTTCGCGCTTTTTTGGATTTTGGTCTTTTCATTTAATCACGCTAAACGATCATGGAAGAAATTTTACCTATGGAAGAAAATCTTTCCACAACTTCTTTTGCAACAGGTCCTTTAATATAACTTCCTTTTGGCTCACCATTATCGTCTGTAATAACTGCAGCATTATCCTCAAAGGAAACACGAATTCCACTTTTCCTTCTATATGGTGCTTTCTGTCTTATTATCACTGCAGTCACAATTTGCTTTCTCATTTTCGTATCACCCTCTTTTACTGTGGCTTTTATCATATCCCCAACACCTGCTGCTGGTCGTCTTCTTCTCCGTCCTTTATAACCGATAACTGCAATTATTTGAAGTAATTTGGCACCAGTATTATCCGCACAATTTATATAACTTCCAACAGGCAGTGCTCTTGTTATTCTTGCTTTAACAGCTTTCATTTTACCACTTCTATTATAACAAAAGCTTTTGTTTTACTCAAAGGTCGACACTCCGCAATCCGAACCACATCACCTTCTTTTGCTGCAATACACTCAGGATTATACGCAGCTATTCGGCTATGTCTTCGCTCATATCGTTCATATTTTGGCAAATAGTGAAAATAGTGACGTTCAACAATAGCCGTTTTCGCAGATTTGACAGAAACAACTTTACCTTCAAGTATTTTACCACGTACCGAAAGTTTTCCATGCCATGGACACTTTTCATCGCTACATTTTTTTTCTGGCGCTCGTGCATCTATTCCTATATCTTTTTTCATTCTACCATCTCGGGAATTTCTTTTTAATTCTATCCTCCGGTCTGCCTACCAACAATTTTCCGTCTACCTCTACTTTGGTTTTATTAGGTAAAGTAAATATAAATATCGTATTGGCTTTCGGAATTATTTTTTCTTTTCCTTTTGTTTCAATTTTTATAGTATTATAGGTTTCGTCAATTACTTTTCCTTTTAACCCTATGTGTGTTGGATCAGTTGATTTGGCAATTTTAACAGCCAATCCACAAAGTTCGTGTCTTACTAGATTTTTTGGTGTAATTGGCATATAGAGAAATTATTTTTTTTAAATTAATTCTATTTGCTCTTCACTATAACCCATTTTTAAAAGTATTTCTTTGAGTTTCATTCTGTGATCGCCCTGCAGCTCTATATGGTTATCTTTGAAAGTTCCTCCACATGCCAACTTTTGTTTAAGCTGAGAAACTATCTCCTTTGTATTTTCTGTTATGCCTTCAATAATTGTGGTTGGTTTGCCAAAACGCCTTTTTTCAATAAAAATTCTAATTTTTTGTTTTTCCTTTTCGATTGCTGCGCATACACAAATTTCTTTTGGCAATCCACATTTCGAACAAACTTCGGCCATTTTTACTTTTTACCTCGCTCTTTTTGAATTGTTAAAATTCGTGCAATCGTTTTTCGCAATTCTTTAATTTTACCAGGATTTTTAATTGGCCGGCCAGTTTTTACTTTCCCCAGTTCTTTCATTAGTTCAAGTCTTAGCTCATTTAACCTTTTTTTCATTTCTTCATTTTTCATTTCTCTTATCTGACGCTTTCTAAGTATTGCCATATCTAAAGCCGGCTCCTTTAAAAGAAGCAGTGTTAAGTCTCATTTTTCTCCGGACTAATCGCTTCTCCCTTCTTTTCTATTCGTTTTTCAAATTTAAATTCTTTTGGCACCCCCTTCATTATTTTTACTTGTATGCCAACTATCCCTGGTTTTATGTTTGCTTGAGCATAGCCCATATCAACAAACTTTTCAGCATAGTCGCCAGAATGTACAATAAATCCTGCCTTAAATTTTTGAAATCTTGACCTTTCACTTCCAGCAAGTTTTCCAGCAATTCTTATTTGCACCCCTATGGCACCAGCATCCATTACTTTATCAAGATAATAATTTGCAACTTTTTTAAAATTTATTCCACGTTCAATAGCACGAGCTATTCGCCACGCAACTATTTGTGCATCCAAAAATGGATTTTCCACCTCTTTTACATCTATTAGAGGATTTTCAAAGCCAAATTTTTCCCTAATTTCATCAGCTAATAATGCAATCTTTTTTCCGCTTTTACCAATAACAAGTCCGGGCTTGTGGACATAAATTATTATTCTTGTACCAAGTGGTGTACGCTGAATTTCTGCTCTGCTATATCCTGCTTTTTCAAATTTCTTTTTAAGAAAATTTTCCACATCTGCCTCTTTTATATTTTCTTTTATAAACAGTTTTTCGATGGTCATTTTCTTTCCTCCAATATTATTTCTATATTCGTAACCTTTGCTTGTCTGCCTCTAAATTTCATTTTTTTCGGTGTTATAAGTTTGGGCCCTTTATCTGCTTTTGCTAATTTAATAAAAAGATGCTCTGTATCTAAATTTTTTTGCTTAGCGTTTGCTTCCGCATTTTGCAAAATTTCAAGAATTTTTTTGCACGTATTTGTATAATATTTTCCATTTAGGCTGGTTTTTTGTTCAATAAGATTTTGTAGCAACTGTTTTGCTTTTTCCAATTTTAGTCCTTTAATTGTTTTGCAAATTATGATTGAATTTTTAAAAGATATTCTTGCTCCCCTTGCATATGCAGATGCTGTTTTGCCCATATTCTCACTTGACCGCAATATATCTTGTTCCGCGTGACGCACCTATACCTGGTGCAGAGTGTTTAACTTTTTTGGTTGTTGGTGCAAATTCGCCTAGCCTATGACCAATCATTTCGGCTGTTATATAAACTGGTATCCATTCTTTTCCATTATAAACGCCTATTTTTGCACCAACCATTTCAGGTAAAATGATCATATCACGAAGATGTGTTTTATGAAATGCTGTCGGATTTTTCCTTATATCTTCCAAAAGCTTTTTCTTTTGCGCAAAACTTCTTTTCAGTGTACGTCTTTCTCTCGCAGTTAACAGTTTTGCAAATTCGTCTATACTCATTTTTTTCAATTCCTCCAATGTATAACCGCGGAATTTAAATACCATATTATTCACTTACTTGTTAATCTTTTTTTCTTTTTAGGAGAAATACTACCTACTTTTGCACCTGGAGGAGCATGTCGTGAGACAAAACGGGAAGGTTTTGGCCTTTTAGATTTTCCACCATATGGATGTTCACCAGGCCCCATAACAACACCAGCAGATCGTGGAAATAATTTTCCACGTGCTGCCATAGCATGCAATTTCTTACCAGCTTTTATCCATGGTTTTTCTGGTCTACCTCCACCTGCAACTACACCAATAGTAGCTCTGCATCTGCTATCTAGCTCTACAATTTTTCCTGATGGAAATTGAATAATAACTTTATTTTTTGCTTTTCCTATCACTGTCGCAAATGTTCCAGAGCTTCGGCAAAGCTTTGGTCCTGACATTGGATAAGTTTCTATAGCATGTATCTTTGTCCCGTCCGGAATTTTTCCGAGTTCGACGACATTTCCAATTGCAATTTCTTCACCATAAGAAATTGTATCTCCTACTTTTAGTCCTTCACATGCTACATGCAATAATTCCTTTCCATCTTCAGTTCTTATAATTGCTATTGGTGCTGTATGTCCAGGATCATGAACTATATCAACAACTTTTGCGGTCAGATTTGTTGAAGGAAAATACTCAATTTTACCTAAATATCGATGGCTAGGCGCTCTATATCTTGGACCTCCTTTTCCCCTTGCACGTGCAATTATTCTTTTACCCATATTTTTCAACTCTTTTTTTAACTTTTTTATATAGCGATAATATCTTTTCTTCTGTAAAATTCAATTGCATCCCTAAAAACTCATCCACCATTTTAATAGTTCTATTAGTAATTTTTACACCATCTTTTTTAAGTAATTCAATTAATTTATTACCTACATAGCACCTTTCTATGCACATATAACACTCGCTCATATTCATCATATTATTCCTAATTTTGTTGCCACATCTATAGCTTTAAATTCTGGCTTCAACTTTATAATTGCCTTTTTTTCGCCTTTAAAAGTTATAAGTGTGTTCACCTTTTCCACCTTCACATCGAAAAGTTTTTCAAAGGCCTCCTTTATTTGTTTTTTATCCGCTTTTTTATCGACAATAAAGACGATTTTATTTTCTTTTTCTATCATTGCTACTGATTTTTCTGTCATATACGGATATTTTAATATTTTATAAGGGTCCATTTTATCTACCTTTTAACTTTTCTATTGCTGATTTTGTAAAAATAGTTAAACGTCCACACACCCCACCTGGTGCTAAATGTTCTATCCCTAATTTGTCGATTTGACAAATATCCACACCTGGTATATTCGATACAGCCTTAGATATTCCTTTATCTTCTGTTATTACAAATAGTGGACCACGCGGTACTTTATATTTATGCGCACCTATTTTTCTTTTTTTCAATCTTTTCAATTCATTTTCAAGACCAATTTTCTTCAATATCGCCAAAATATCTTTTGTTTTCGCTATTTCTTGTATCCTATCATCAATTACTATTGGTAATTGTAGGTCACCAATTTTATGTCCGCGTTTTAAAACACATTCCTTGGAAGCAGTAGCAGCAATCGCCGATTTTATCGCCTTCCTCCTCTCTTTTTTATTTATTTTTTGAACCCAAATTTTCTCTACTTTTGGTGGATGCGCTTCACGTCCTTTTACAGCTTGAGGAACAAAACGCGCACGGAACATCATATAAGGAACAGTTTGACCATGTAACCGTGGCAACCTTGCAAGCTCTCGTCCCATCATTGTATATCTTGTTCGTCTTACACCATGATAGTGTGCACTTGTTCGTTTACCAGCTAGTACATTAACACCATATGGCTGCCTTTTTTTGCTCATTGTTGCTAAAAATGCACGTAAAATAAGATCTTCGCGTATAGGCTCCTTAAATACAGCTGGCAAATCCGTTTTTCCGATTTCCTGTCCTTCCAAATTAAATATCGGTACTTTCATTTAATCACTTCTTTAATTTCGGGTATGTAAAACTTATGCTTTCCAGGTCGAATAGCATGTCTAAATAACACAAGTCTTTTGCGCGGTCCAGGTATAGAACCCTCAACAAGCATGTAGTTACCTTTAATAATACCATATCCAGTAAATCCGCCTTTTGGTACAATTTCCTCGCCATGCTCACCAATTTTCAGAATTCTTTTATTAAATTCAGTGCGTCTTTGAAAACCAAGTTGCCCTGCCATTGGAACTGTGTGGCGAACTTTTCCTGGTCTTTCCTGACCTAAGCTGCCAACATGTCTTCTTTTTTGTTTTGCATGTCGTGTTTGAATTTTTACTCCAAATCTTTTAACAGGTCCAGCTGTCCCTTTTCCTTTTGTTATAGCGATTGCATCCACAAGTTCGCCTTCTTTTGCAAAATCTTTGGCTGTAATTTCTTTTCCAAGCAAAGATTTGGCAAACTCATATTTTTCTTTCAAATTCTTTCCGCCAATTGCAATTTCAAATATCTCTGGTTTTTTCTTACCCAAACCAGAAAGATGTGGCTGAGTGCAAACTATAAGTCGAATATCAAAAATTTCATCTAACTTTTTCTCTATTTTCTCCAATTTTTCTTCTGTTCTCAGATTTTTTAATTTTACCTTTCTTTCTAAAAATTTTGGCACATCTTTTATTATGGCTTCTGTAAAAGCCATTAGTCCTTTTACAGTTTTCTTGTATGCTCGTATACCCAAAACCTTTAGTGGTGGACAATCAATAACTGTAATTGGAACTGTAATTTCTTGCCCAAAAGTTGGTGCTCCTTTTCTGTTATCAACAACAATAGCCTGCAACATTCCTGCTTTATAGCCAGCAAAGCCAAGAATTTTTGTTGCATCTATCTTTGGATATGCTTTTATGGCTGGATAAATGCGTGCGGCACGTTTTCTAGGCCAATATGCTAGGCTACCTGCCCTTGGTTTTTTTATATCTGGCATAAACTTCCTTTGTAAACTTTTTCTTTTTAAAGTTTATTAATATTTTAATTATTATGGAAGAAATATCTTGTATTTTTTGCCAGATAGCTAATGGCAATGCACAAGCAAAAATAGTTTACCAAGATAACGATGTTATCGCATTTCTTGATATAAATCCGCTTGCGCCAGGTCATACCTTAGTAATTCCTAAAAAACATATTCAAAATGTATTTGAAATGGACGATGATCTTTTACATCATATTTTCACTGTGGCTAAGCAAATAGCAGAAAATATGAGAAAAAATCTAGGTGCTGAAGGTGTAAACTTTTTGCAATCAAATGGTGAAGCAGCTGAACAGTCAGTTTTTCATTTTCATTTGCATATAATTCCAAGATGGAAGAATGATGGACTTGATTTTACTGAATATTCGAGAACAAAAATTAAGAAAATGCGCAATGAGGAATTAGAAAAAATAGCAAAAATAATTGAGATCAAATCTGATAAAGAAACAAGAAGCGAGGAAGAAATATATAGCATAAAAAGAGAATTAGAGATTGGTTGAATAAAGCTCTTTTTCAATATTTTTTATCTTTGCATTTTCAAAACGAAATGAAAACAATTGAGTAATTTTTCCTTTTTTCACTAATTTTGCACTTTTATATACAGCAAAAATTGCTGCTTGTATGGGAGTCAATTTATATTTATTTTCAAACTTTCTCAGTTTGTTAAGAATTTTGAGTGCTTCCTGTTTTATATTCCCACCATTTTTAATTATTCTTTTTTTAACCAAAATTTTTATAATATTGTCTATATAATGTTCGGCACCATATTCCCATGGATAATTATTTAAAATTCCTTTTTCGATTAATTCACGTGCGCCGTTATATAATTTAAAATAACGACGAGCATTTTGTCCAAATATATTTCCAGCAATACGATATGAAACAGGGTATCCGCTATCTCTACAAGCACATAAAAATGCTATTACTTCGGCATTTGCTTTGACATTACGGTCACTATGGTTTTTAAGATATGCTAAATATTTCCGCGCATTATTTTTTGTTTTTTCATCTAAAGGATAATATTTTGTCTCAAATTTTTGTATCCCTTTATCTAGCTGTTCATAACTTATATTAAAAAAGATATCATTTGATTGGTTTTTATGCAAGTTTCCTGAATTTTCAACTACAAAGTAGTTTTTACATAATTTCTTAAGACGATCTACATTTTTTTTATATTTTATATTTGCCATACCTACTCTACTATTTTTGCTGAAAAAATTTAAAAAACTTAATATTTAAAATATGAAAACAAATTAAAATTAGGAGATAAAATGGCAAAAAAATTTGGTGGATATACAATTTGTTTTAAAGGAAGAAAAGAAACTTTGGAAGAAATTTTTGGTACAGAAAAACTAAGTCCAGCAGAAATGACAAAAAAATTGTGGAAATTTATTAAATCAAAGAATCTTGCAGGAAAATAATCTCACTAATTTATCCAATTTTATAATTTTTATAGTGAAAAAACTAAAAAATAGAAAACATTTTATACATAAGCGGCCATGGTCCAGCCTACAGATGGCTGAAGGTCTAAGACACGAGCCTTCCAAATCTGAGGCAAGCTCGGAACGCGGGTTCAAATCCCGCTGGCCGCATTTTTATATAAATAAACTAAATTCTATTTATGCGGAAAATATTTTTACTCGTTGCAATCATGCTTTTTGTTTCACCTGTATCTGCTGACAGAGGTTTTGTTTTAGATAATGTTTCTGTTTACGGTCCGGGCCAAAGAGCAATAGTTGCTTGGAATGGTAGTGAAGAGATATTGATTCTTTCCACTGATTTGTGGGCAGCCGAAAATACGAGAATTCTAGAATTCATACCACTGCCATCATATCCTATTGTTGAAAAAGCTAATTTCAGTTCGTTTGAAGTTATTCAGGATTTGATATTGGAAAAAGCACCACCAAGAAAAGAGCGTGCACCACTCGGTATTGAAATAGTTTTTCATGAAAAACTCGGTCTGCATGACATAACTGTTATAAAAGTGAATGATGTGCAGGAATTTATAACATGGATGCAAGGATTTTTAACAAAAATGCAGCTTGAGGGCAATATATATTCTCCAAAACTGGAAAGTGTGCTGAAAAAATATTTTGAAAATAATATGAAATATTTTGTTTGTGATGTAATAGAGATCAAGCAATTTGTGATGACTAGCGAACCCATACTTTATGACTTTAAAACAGATTTTCTATATTACCCACTTATTGTTTCCTCTTTAGCGTCTGGTGAAACGGAAATAGTGTTATTTGCATTAACACCATATAAATTAACAGATTTGGATATTAATACCACTAAACTTAGCATTGCGAAATATTATGACGGAACACCAATGATGTTCAAACTTAATAAAACCGAGTTGAATAACATACATCCTGCGTTAGGAAGGTTATTTGATAGTGCATGGCTGACTGTCTTAAATTATAAAGGACCTGTGGAAAATCTTGACAACGATTTAATTTTGAAACTTAAGTTTCCATTTGATCCAAAAATGATTGTTTTTATAGTTATGCTATTGTTGGCTGTGATCATAGTAACATATTTGTTTTCCATTTTTATACTTCTGAGCAAGAAAAGAAAAAAATAAATAGAGGCTAAATCTTTTTAACTTAAAATTCTTTAATAAGTTTATGCTTCACGACACACTAGCTGATGCATTATGCACAATTAAGAATGCAGAAAGAATAGGTAAAAAGGAATGCCTTATTCGCGCTTCAAAAGTAATTGCAGCTGTGCTTGAGGTAATGAAAAATCATAACTACATTGAAAATTTTGAATTTATAGATGATGGGAAATCGGGTGTATTTAAAGTAAAATTAAAAGGAAAAATCATCGATTGTAATGTTATTAAACCAAGATTTTCCGTTCGAATAGACGAATTTGAAAAATTTGAGAAAAGATTTTTGCCGTCACGTGAAATTGGACTTCTTATTATTTCTACTTCAAAAGGTATAATGGATCACCGAAAAGCAAAGGAAAATCATGTTGGCGGTAAGCTACTTTGTTATGTATATTAGTGATTATTATGTACTCGCAGGAAATTTCAATTCCAAAGGAAGTTAAAGTTGAAATAGATGGAATGAAGGTAAAAGTTATTGGCCCAAAAGGGCAATTGGAAAAGGAATTCAAAACAACTTATGATATAAAAATAGAAAAAAATGAACGAATAAAAGTTTTTTCTGAAGATGATCGTAGAAAAGTAAGGGCCATGATTGGAACGATAGTAGCACATATTCGAAACATGATTGATGGCACAACCAAAGGTTTCACATACATTTTACGAGCTGTTTATTCGCATTTCCCAATTACAGTAAAAGTTGAAAGTGGAAAGGTAATAATTCAAAATTTTTTGGGTGAGCGAAAGCCACGGGTAGCAAAAATAGTGGGCGATACTGATGTAAAGGTAAGCGGATCAGAAATTATTGTTAGTGGTATAGATTTGGAAAAAGTTTCGCAAACTGCAGCTAATATCGAGCAGGCAACACGCATAACGGGATATGATAGACGTAGATTTATGGACGGTATTTATATAGTGAGCAAAGGTGAGTAAATGAAAGAATTTCTAAGACAGAATTGGCGAGCATACAAAAGATTAAAAAAAGTATGGCGAAAACCGAGAGGAATTCATTCAAAATTAAGGCGAAAATTAAAAAGTAAGGGCAAAATGCCAAATATTGGTTATAGAAAACCAAAGGAAATTCGCTATTTACATCCTTCGGGTTTTAAAGAGGTCTTGATTAGCAATATAAAAGAACTGGAAAAAATTGATCCAAAGACAGAAGCGATAAAGATTGCTCACACTGTTGGGGAAAAGAAAAGACAGGAAATTGTGAAAAAAGCACAGCAACTAAATATTAAAATTCTCAATCCTTAACTATTTTTATGAAAGGCATTTCCACAATCATTGCTGT
>CAZONC010000007.1:0-26221 GCA_964581305.1 uncultured archaeon
TTATAAGGTATTTTGTCATCAAAATTTTGTTTATAAACAAATTTTAATATTTTTTTTGAATTTAGTAATTCCTTGAGCATAAAAAAATACTAAAAGCTAAGTGCCTTGATTCTACCAAAGCTTTTGCACCCTTTTCTCTTGCACTTTCCAATAAACGCCAAATTGTTGCACGAGATGTTTTCATCCTTTTTGCAATTCCTTATTGGGTTGTTATTAACAAGTATAACATAGATCAAAAAAAGTTTCAAGAAAAATTGAAAGATGGGGCTAAAGAAAAGTAAAGTGCATTGTGAAATTAAAACCGATTACAAAATCTGATTCAAAAGTTAGGAGTGAGAATAACAGAATATTCGATAAACTTAAAAATGGTCTTAAAAACTCTTAGAAGCTTCCTAAAGTTACTGCTACAAATGCGCTTAGCCTTTCACAACTCCCAGGGGATACAATCTAACAACACGTTTACTAATTCCTGCTAACTCTGTAGCCAAAGCTACTTCTTCTGATGATTTGTAAGCGGGAGGAGCTTCTTCCGCAACCACTCGCCAACTAGCTGCTCTTATTAAAATCCCTCTCGCAGCTAACTCTTTTGCAACTTGCTCACCCCTCACTCCCTTTAACATTTTCGCTCTTGAAGAAACTCTACCTGAACCATGAGCAGTAGAATAAAAAGTTTCTTTTGCAGTTTCTGCACCAACTAATATAAAACTTGGAGTACCCATGCTGGCTGGGAGCAACACAACCTGCCCCACATGTTGATGGTCTTTTGGTATTTCAGGATGACCAGCTGGAAAGGCACGTGTAGCTCCTTTACGATGAACATAAACCTTTACTTTTTTTCCATCAATTTCATGTTCTTCAATTTTCCCAATATTATGAGCAACATCATAAACTACTTCTAATCCTATATCCTCCAACTTCATTCCTAAAACTTTGACAAAACTTTCCCTTACCCAATGAGTAATCATCTGCCTATTAGTCCATGCATAATTAGCAGCGCAAGCCATAGCAGAAAAATAATCTTCGCATTCTTTTGTTCCAGCAGGAGCATAGACTAACTCACGGTCAGGAAGCTTTCTCAACTCATCTTTAAATCTTGACTCCAAAATTTTTAAGTAATCGGTACAAACTTGATGTCCAAAGCCTCTCGATCCTGTATGAATCATTACACAAACTTGTCCTTCTCTTTCAATTCCAAAAACTTTTGCTACTTCAGGTAAATAAATCTTATCCACTTTTTGGATTTCTAGAAAATGATTTCCTGCTCCTAAAGTTCCAAGCTGAGGAGCCCCTCTTTTTCTTGCTTCATTAGAAACTTTTTCTGGATTTGCACCTTTCATGCAACCATTCTCTTCCAAATACTCTAAATCTTTTTTTGCTCCATAGCCATGTTCAACAGCCCATCTTGCTCCATTAGTTAAAACTTCATCTAGCTCAGAAAAGCTTAGCTTAATCTTTCCTACCTCACCTACTCCTGAAGGAACATTGTGGAAAATTGAATCTAGCAATTCTTTTAGTTTTGGTATTATTTGATCTACTGTTAAATTTGTTCTAAGCAATCTTACACCACAGTTGATATCAAATCCAATGCCGCCAGGCGATAAACCACCTTCAAAAAAATCAAGTGCTGCTACTCCACCTATTGGGAAACCATATCCAAAATGCATATCTGGTAAAGCTATGCTATGCTTATAAATTCCTGGTAAGAAAGCGACATTTGCTGCTTGTTCTATTGCTCCTTCTTCCACTTCTTTAAGTAGTCTATCTGATAAAAAAAGCCATGCCGGTACTTTCATCCCTGGTTTTGTTTCTTTTGGCAATTCATACAAGCATGGACCAATTTTTATTAATTTTTCTTTTAAGCTCATATTTCTCTTTATAATTTATTTATAACTTAATTTAAATTATGAGTGTTCAACCTGAAGACTACCTTTTGCTTATGTTTTCAATGAAAGGTGTGGGAAAAAGAGTTGATCTTAAACATGTACAAGAAAAACTCTCAAGAGATTTGAAGAAATTTTCAAAAGAGGAAGTAAAAAGAATTCTAGAAAACATGGTAAAAGTTGGTTTTCTAGAAGAAGTGAATGGATTATATGGAATTACAGAAAATGGAAAAAAACATTTTTCTGAAAAGTTAAAAAATATTGAAGAGGAGTTAAGAAAAGTAAATGAACCGTGGGTGATTGTTTATAAGGCCAAACAATATTATCCGATAGTTGCTGATACAGTTTTTGAATTTTGCAAAAATCGCTATGTGGGATTTTACTGTCTTTTTACTGAAAAAAGATTTTTCAGGAGAGATTTTAGAGGGAAAAAAATTATTTTAAAATCTCCAAAAGATCTGTTATTTTTCGTTAATATTCATTGTATTGATGTAATACCCTGTGTTCATCGAATTGGTATACAAAGACCAGACTGGCTTGTTGTTGACATAGATCCTGGGCCAAAGGTTGATTTTGAAACCACAAAAGAAATTACAGAAATAACATATAAAATTTTTAAAAAGCTTGATTTAAATCCGGCACTTAAATTTTCTGGCTCGAAGGGTTTTCAAATATGGAGTGCCATAAAAGATTTTGAGTTGCCTGAATTTTATAGACCGCTCGTTTTAAAAGGACAAAGTAAAAGATTGAGGAATTATTTTTCTCTATTTGCAGATTTCGTTAGGCTTATTCAAAAAGAAGTTGACAAAGAATTTCCTGGATTAACAACTTCAGAAATGGAAAAAAGAGCAAGAGAGGATAAAATACTTTTGGACCCGTCTAGTATGAAAAATATGGGGCTTGTTAGAAGTCCTTATGCTGTTCATAGTAAAACTGGCTTAGTATCTTTACCGCTTAGGTTAGAAGAACTGAAGCAATTTACTTTTTCTTATGCTACAATAGAAAATGTAATTGAAAGATACGTCAAACGGGGGAATGAATTTTTACTTAAACCTGCTGATCCTAAAAAAATCATTGAACTCCTAAAAGAATATTATTAATCAAAAACGTAATTTATTTTGGTAGCATGCCCATTAGCACAGCGCCATACAAAAGAACATATGCCCATACAAAAACACGAGGCAGAGAGGCTACAGTTAAGTGTGAATATTGTGGAAGGGATGTACCTAGATATAAAACATTTGTCATAACCAAAGGATTTAGAATAACTGACCCTTTGATTTTACAGCAAATTGACCGTAGAATGATTCACTTCAGTACAAGAAAAATTAGAGTATGTCCATCATGCGCACGATTTAGAGGAATTGCTCAACCTGGAAAAAGTGTACGAAAAAAACACATGGGGACTTAAAATGGATATTAAAAAGCTAAAAGAGCTGTTGTATAAAAAAATAAAGGAGAGTATAGAGGAGAAGAAAATAGAAGAGAAACTTCCTGGATTTGTAATTAAGAAATCTACGCATTTTATCGAAATACCAGAAATAAAAGATATTACAAAAGTGAGCATAGTTTATCCACTTGCCGAGCCTTTGGTTTATGCTAATATAAAATGGGATGAAAAAGAAAAAGCGGTTATTTATAATGTTATCGAGCCTCAACTTGAAAAAAATGAAAAAGAATTATTTAAAAAATTTTCTGAGGCACTCATTGATTTAATGGAAGTTGGTCCACCAAATATGAAAGACACGTCCAAAGCAATAAAATATTTGGAAGAACAGATAAGAAAAATAGCTGATGAGTTTGGCATAAAATTGACACCACTTCAGCATATAAAAATAATGTATTATATTTATCGAGATTTTCTTGGATACAATGAAATAGATCCACTACTTAAAGATCCGAATATTGAGGACATATCCTGTGATGGTTTTACCACACCAGTTTATGTTGTTCATAGGAAGTTTGGTTCGTTAAAAACGAATGTTAAATTTGAAAATATGGAAAATTTAAAGGATTTTGTTGTTAAATTAGCCCAAAGATGTGGAAGATATGTTACGTATGCAGAGCCGATTTTAGATGGAACTTTGCCTGATGGTTCAAGGGTTTCAGCAACATTGGCTGGTGATGTTGCGACACATGGACCAACATTTACTATAAGAAAATTTGGTGAAAGACCGTTTTCCCCCATCGATCAGATAGAATTAAACACAGCATCTGCTGAGATGTTGGCATATTACTGGTATATGATAGAAAACGGTGCTTCAATGTTAATAGCTGGTGGTACTTCTACCGGTAAAACCTCGTTTTTAAATTCAATATGCATGTTTATTCCATCAGAAGCAAAAATAGTTTCTATTGAGGATACACGTGAAATTCGAATTCCACACGAACATTGGATTCCTTCTTTATCGCGAACGGGTTTTGGCATACCAACACCAACAGGTGAGAAATATGGTGAAGTTACACTTTTCGATCTGTTAAAAGAGAGTTTTAGGCAAAATCCAAACTATATCATAGTTGGCGAAGTTAGAGGTAAAGAGACGTATGTTCTTTTCCAAGGAATGGCTGCTGGACATCCGTGTTTAAGTACATTTCACGCTGGATCATTAGATATGATTTTAAAAAGATTAATAACACCGCCGATTGAGTTACCACCATCCCTTATAGAAAGTCTTCATGTTGTTACATTAATGATTCATGCAAAAGAAAAAGGAAAATCTGCACGAAGAGTAAAAGAAGTAATAGAAATTGAGGGAGTAGATCCAAAAACGAATGAAATAAAATCAAGAGTCATTTTTAGATGGAATCCTGTTACAGATACGTTTGAAAAAGTTAATGAAAGTATAAAAATAGAGGAGATTGCCGTTTCCAAAGGTGGAAAGTTAGCAGATGCATTACTTGAAATAGAAAGAAGAAAAAGAATACTTGAATGGATGGCAAAGAAAAAAATAAAGGATTATGTTGAATTCACAAAAATAGTTAATCAATACTATAAAGAACCGTCCAAAATTTTAGATATTATCGAAAAGGAAGAGGGAAAAATTATACCAAAACCTATACAAAAGAAAAAATTTAGATATCCAATTTTGGAATTAATTGGAAAAATTAAGAAATAAAAACAAAATAGTAATTAGATAAAATGGTAAGTTTTAAAGGATTGGCAACGCTTTTATTTGGAAAAATTGTAGATAGATATGCTAGTATTTTTTCAACTGTAAAAAAGAACATACCTAAAGCAGATATAAAAGTTCCCTTTAGAACATATGTAAGCACAGCCATTTTTATTTCAATCATCGTTTATTTTATTTCTCTGTTCTTTTTTCTCACAATTTTGCATATATTCAATTATTCATTGATTCTAATGATGGCCTTCTCATTTTCTGTTTCAGCAATAGTTGCCGTTTTTAATTTCATTGCTCTGATATATTACCCTGCTAATAAAGTAGCAGTAAGGAGAAAAAATATAGAGAAAAATTTGCCATTTGCTCTTATGCACATAAGATCTGTAGCCGAATCTGGAATCAATCCATATGCAATTTTTAAATTAGTAAGTAAATTTGAGGAATACGGAGATGTGGCAAAAGAAATGGAAAAAATTGCAAAAGGTATGGAAAATTTGGGAATAGATCCTCTAACTGCTATTCGGCAGGTAGCAAATAGAAGTCCTTCAGATGAATTAAGACAATTTTTATTAGGATTTGTGACTACAGTGGAATCAGGCGGAGATATAAAAACATTTTTAAAAAATACAGCGCAGGAAGCGCTATTCAAATGGAGAACACATAGAGAAAGATTTATGCAACAGCTATCTGTTTTTGCTGAATTTTATGTTGGAATTGTAATAGCAGCTCCGCTTTTTATCATATCTTTATTTGCAGTTATGAGTATAATACAACCAACAATTGCAGGATATTCAATGCTTGCGCTAACAAAACTTGGTGTATATGGAGCAATCCCAATATTAAATATAGCCTTTTTGTTATTCCTGCGTGGCATGGAGGTTGAAATATGAAAATAGAAAAGAAGTTTTTAATTTTAATTATTTGTGCTGTTGTTGCTGCTTTATTTTTAGTCAATTTTCTCATTTTTAAAGCATTCCCAGATATTTTTGTGACAATTATTTTCATTGGAACAACTGCGCTTGTCTTTCCTTTAGTTCTTATTCGCTACATTTCGTATAGAAAAAGGAAAGAAATAGAAGAAATGTTCCCTGTATTTTTGCGCGATCTCACAGAAGCTATAAGAGGGGGATTACAAGTACCACAAGCTTTCAAAAGTGTGGCAAGAAATAATTACAAATCCTTAACTCCATATGTTAAAAAAATTGCAAGACAGCTCGAATGGGGACTTACTGTAGAGAAAGTATTGCTAAATTTTTCCAAAAGTGTAAAATCTCCACTTATTGAAAGGGTTATCACAAGTGTTATAGAAACGCATCGAAGTGGAGGTAGATTGGCCGATGTGTTTGAGGCATTATGCAATGCTGTTGTTGAAGTTAGACGGCTGAGGGCTGAAAGAAAAACTTATTTACAAAGCCAATTAATATCTGGCTATATAACATTTTTTATTTTTATTGGCATTATGCTTGCACTCGCAAAATTTATAATTCCAGAAATGGCGCAATCACCACTTGCAGAGAATATAAAAATTGAACCAAAAATTATTGCTGCAGAATATAAAGGAATTTTCAGAAATTTAATTATTATTCAAGGCTTTTTTGCAGGTTTATGTGTAGGAAAAATAGCAGAAGGTGCAATGATAGCAGGATTAAAACATAGTATAATTATGATTGGTATTGGGTTAATTGCTTTTATTTTTATTTAACCTAACTCATTTCTACTAACTTCATCGTATGCATTTGTACAGTTTGTGATAATTCGCACTTCATCGTAATTGTTTGGTATGGAAAAATTAAAAAAAACTCGATCATTGGGATAAAGTACAAGTTTTGTTAAAGAGCCTTCGCAAGCAACTGCCATTCCATCGGATGAACATAAAGGAATTGTTTCCTGAGTTAGATTTTGATATAGTATTTGTAACTTCAAATTACCTAATGTGACACTACCGGAGTTTTGAATTTCTCCCACCAAATTTGAATCCACATATCTTAAATTTCTAAGCAAAATGCCAGCATTCATACATATTAGCTGTTGTTCACCACTTTCACCGACTATTTCTGTAGTTGTTTTAGTAAAACTAGAAAACCATGCAGCAACTATTCCACCAACCACTACAGTAATTGCTACCAATAAAACTGTGGCGATTAGTGGTGAAACGCCCTTCAAAAAAACTACCTCACAGCAACTGTTCTTTCAACATTTGGACAATTTGTGATAATTCTAAATGATGTAAAGCCATCTGTAACGTTTGCAATATTATAGGTATGTACATAATTATCGGCTGGCAATAGCTGATTTATATCATATCTAACTGGTTCTGGATAATAAAATTCTATACCAGTAATGTTTAATGTTACCCTTGCCCGATTTATCAAATATACTATCATGTTTTTTGATGTGGAATTATAATTATAACTATAAACATCAAAATCTGCAAACCGACATTCGTCCGATGGCGGCAAAGTTTGCCTAACAAAACCAGTTGCCCATACACCAAGTATTCCAGCAATTGTCATTGTAGTAACAATAAGTAAAACTGTGGCAACAAGCGGTGATATTCCTTTTACAAGTTTCATATTTAATATTTAGCCATTATTAAATAAATTTAATGAAAGGGCAATCACAATTTGTCGGATATGTATTAACTGCATTTTTTGGTATTTTAATTATCGGTAGCATTTTATCATTGTCGTATATGCTCCAAAGAATATCAATACAAAATGAGATAAGAGAAGAATTAAAACAGCTGGCCGTTCATGTGTCTGGAGAAATAATTAAACTTTACGATGGACTGAAAAATTCTGAAGTAGTGCCACAAAATAATTCAATCATTTTACTTGGTAAATTAAACTTAAAATTACCATCGAAGGTTGCAGGAAAAAATTACGAATTGGCTTTAATCTCAAGTAGTGCAATTTGGATTACCATAACAAATTCTTCTAGTGTTGTCCAACCTTCTAATGCAAAGGTTTTGGCAAGAACTACACAAGAGCCATTAGTTGAGATTGAAGAAGTAATTCCAAACATAGACATAGATCTGCAAGGCGCAATTAGAAATGGCGAAAATGGATATTTACTATATTATCGCTATAATAAAAATAATATTATACAGGATGTCATAATTCTTGGAAATCAAGACATCATTATTAATATTGAGAGTGTGGAATAATGGCAATAGAAATTGATTTTATTATTGCAGTTGGGATATTTCTTATTTTTATAGCAATTTTGTCAATGTATGTAATAAATTATGTATCTAGATATTTGAGTATGGGAAAAAGTTCTGAATTAAAAACTTTGGCTATAAAAATTTATGAAAGCCTTTTTTCTGATAAAGGATTGCCAGCAAATTGGGAAGAAACTGATAGATTTATTAAAATTGGATTGGCTACAGATTTATATAGAATACCTATAGTCGTGCAGGAAGTTGGTGGTATAAGTAGAAATGTTACAATAAATGTAACAATAAATTTTGATCAAGATTGTAGGAAAAAGGCATGGCAATCAACTGTAAGGGTATATGAAAATGAGGTAGAAGTTCCTGTACAACTTTACAATCAAACGTTTTGCTCTGAAAATTTTTTAAAAAGTGCGGATGTTGTTTTTAAATTTTCAATTACATCAAATAGCCAAAAAATCTTTTTCATCTATTTTTCACCAGAAAAAAATATTTTACCTTCAGATTATTCGATAGAATTTCCATCTACTATTGAAAATCTATCGATAACTATATTGCCAGAAGAGCAGCTAAAAATGATTTCGGTGTCAAAATTGCAAAAATTGAGAAATATTTCATATGATGAAATAATACAAAGTTTGGGTAGTGAATTTAATATAGAAATAAGTGATAGATGATGTTACGAAGTTTGGAAGCAATAATAGCAATTATAATACTTACTACATTTGTCATAATTTTTTATTCGAGTAGAAATATTTTTCCAGAATTTGAAATTATTAGCCTGAAAATGCGAGCATTCAATGCACTGAGAGTGTTGGATGAAAAAAATTTACTGAGGCCATATGTTTTGGCCAATAATAGCAATGGACTAAAAAATATATTAGCGAACAATTTTTTGCAGGATGTGAATTTTGAAGTTGCTTTTTGTGAAATAGAATGTCCAAAACCATCGGTCGAATCGTATAAATTGACATCTGTAAGTTATCTTATCTCAGGAGATATAGGAATTTTTGTACCAAAACAAATTGTTTTGTTTTTGTGGTAGTATGGCAAGAAAAAATAAAGGACAAATGTTCATTATAGCAGCAATAATATTTGTGATTGGCTTAGTAGTAATAAAAAATAGTTTGACGCTTCACCAATTTTTGGAAAATAAAAGATTTGTTGAATCTGGGTTAGAAAAATTGGAATTTCAAAATATTAAAAAGGAAATAGATAAGGTTATCCAAATAAGTTATGATAATAAAGAAAATCTGGTAGAGAATATTAACAATTTCATTTTATTCGCCCGAGATGTTCTTTCTACACATCTTAGCAATTTAAATGGAATTTTAATCGAAACAATTCATGATGAGGTTGTTGCAAATAGTGACATGCAAATAAACATAACACTATTGAATCTTATTGGAAATATAGAAATTCTAAATATCACTTTCAATAATTCAACGCGGTCATTTAGTGATATACAAGAAGGTACAATAATTAATACATACTTTATATTTAATACGAATTCTGACAATAATTATACTTTAAATTTTTATTATAAAACATCAACCGAAAATGCTTACGAAAGCCTTGTCATACCTGTAGAGATAGGTAGAAGTAAGTTTGTTGGTTTTTTTGATATAAGATTGAATAGCGAAAGAGCAGAATACAGAGATAAATTTATACGAATAGTTTCATGGTAGAATAAAATGGCTGTTCGTTTAATTTCAAACATGCCAGCAGTTTTTATTACCGATAAAAAAATTTTGGTTATTGCGGATTTACATATTGGTCTTGAAAAAGAACTTTATGAAAAAGGAATAGTGATTCGGCCGCAAGCAGAAATATTTAAGCAAAAAATAGATGAGCTAATTAAAATGACAAATGCAAAAATATTAGTAATACTAGGTGATATAAAACACGAAGTACCTGGCATAAGTTATAGGGAAGAAAAAGAAATACCTAAACTATTCGACTATCTCGCTAAAAAAATCAAAGTTATTTGTTGCAAAGGAAATCACGATACATATTTAAATAAAATATTACCAAAAAATGTAAAAATTACTTCTTCAAAAGGATTGCGCATAGGAAAATACGGTTTTTTTCATGGGCATGCCTGGCCATCGAAAAAACTTATGCTTTGCGATTATCTTCTTATGGCACACATTCATCCAGTTATTGAATTTAAAGATAAATTTGGTTACAAAATTATAGAGCAAGTTTGGATAAAAGGTAATCTAAATAAAAGTGCTATTAAACAAAAATACAAAATTGAGAAAACTGGAAAATTACAATTGATTATTGTCCCTAGTTTTAATAAACTAGTAGGTGGTGCGGTGCTTAATAGCGAGCTAAAAAATGAGCTAATTGGTCCTATTCTCTCAAAAAATTTCTTCAACATCGATAAATCTAAAGCCTATTTACTCGATGGTACTTTTCTTGGAAAAATTGAAATATTAAAGTTTTAGTTTCTTACTTTTGCCATTGCCGTTGAATTAAACCGAAAGACTTAAGTAATTTTCTATTCACCAACAATAGTTTTTTTTACCATCGTTTGATTATAAATTTCTTTAATTTTTTCTATTCTTGCTTGAACTGTTGCATTCAATTCCTCACCAAATCTTTCTCTCCATTCTATTCTATTGGTTATTTCCCACTTTGCGCCGCAGGCACATCTCCTTTCTTTGCATATAGGTGTGTCAAAACCAATTATCCTCGGACATACCAGAGCTCTGCAATCTGCATCAGTACTGCAGTTATATTTTCGCATTTCATTTTGCGCTTGTTCGATCCTTGCGCTTAATTTTTCCACACATTTTTCATGCCCATGCATAGAAACATTTATTGCATGCGCTACGGCCAACTTAGCATCATCACTTACTTTTTCATAAACATTTCCAAGTGTTTCTATATGTTTATATGTCATAGAGCAAATAAGCTCAGCATAAGGTTGGATAGAGATGTTGAAAAAGGGTAGTGCTGTTATATTCTGTTTTTCTATCATTTCCTCAGTTTTATTTAAAAATACTTGATATACTTGAATTCTTCTTTGAGCTGGTTCAGTTTTATTTATTTCAAAAAGTCTTTCACTCTTTTCCATTTCTTTTTCAGTAAAATTTAACATAATTTTTGCAGCTCTTCCAGGCTCAAGTTGTGCAGCCATTTCAAGTGCAGTTAAACACTTTTCTAAAGAAAAATTAATTGCTTTTTCGATTGCCGGTTTAGCCTGTAGTGGTACTTTCTCTATCACATTTTGTAAAACATCTATATGATTATAACTTTTATTTATTGCTTTTTCTATGGCGGCTGTTCTGTTTACCTTGGCTAAGAAACTTTCACTTTTATTTAGATTCTCATAATACTCCATTACCAGATTTTCCACATATGCAGTTTTATTGGCTTTAGCCATTGCTATAGCTTCTGCCAGCCTTTTTTCAGCGAGATACATGTATCTATTTGCTTTTGCTTCATCCCCAAAAGTAAAAAATGTGATTATACTTTCCAATCTTTTTGCGATTCCATATAAAAAGCTATCAGGCATTATACTTGGTTTGGGTAATTCCTCTTGAGCTATCACAGCACCAGCTAAAAATATCAATGTCAATGCTGAAAAAAGCAGCAATTTTTTCATATGCTATATTTGCAGCTCGTTAATTAAATCTTTTTCGCTCTCAGTTAATCTATCGTAAAGTGATTTTAAAATTTTTTTATCCTCATTGCTTAGAAATGATGTTAAAATATCACCTTCGAATATAGTCTTTCCTATAATAGGTTCATCCATACTTATTGCAACCCTTTCACCTTTTTGTGCTTCTTTCAATCTTTGCCCTTCTCTTTGTATTTCTTTAACTCGACCTATAATTTTTCCCTCTTTCATTAATTCAACTCCAGGCTTCAGCAAGCCTTTAAGTACTTCAATGCCAAAAATAGCAGGTTTTGAATGGCGAAAAACAAATCCTTTTAAAATTTTTACTTGACATGGATGTGAAACTTTTTCTAGTAACTCTTGAATTTCTTTTTCCGTTTTTTCAACAACCCATTTTTTGTAATCTTCGATTAAACGGTAAATAACATCGCTCTCAAAAATTGCTACCCCAGTATCTTTAGCAAGTGTTCGCGCCTCCTCAACCACTTTTGTATTAAATGCTAGCACAGCTCTTCTTAAATTATCTTTCACAGTTTGAAGCTCAACAATATCCTGTCTATTTACACTACCAACTTCTGCTTTTCGTATAGGAATGTTTTCATTGGAAACAAGTTTTATTAGTGCTTCCAAAGCACCAAGTGTATCAGTTTTTAAAATAACACCATCTATATCCTTTTTAAATTCAATTTCTTCAATTTCTTTTTGCACAATTTTTTTTGCCTCTTCAACTTTATTTTTGCTTTTAACAAAAACCACTGGAGAGCCAGCAACCACATTTTCAAGATTGGGTGCAGAAATTTTTATTCCAGCTGCAGCCATTACCTCATCTACAGGCTCAAACTTTTTTTCAACTCGCAGTTCTTTTAGTGGTTGTGGTCGAAGTAGTGCCTTAACTTTTGTAACTATAGGTTCTTTTCCACCAATTACCATATAATCGCCACGTTTAACTTTTCCATCATACAAAATTACATCAACTGTTACACCAAGTCCATGAACTTCTTTTACTTCTAATATGCTCCCTTTTGCAATTTCTGAAATCTTTAATCTTTCTTTTAGAAATTGCTGTGCTAGACCCGCGAGAATCATAAGAAGTTCCGGAATCCCTTCTCCAGTATAACCAGAGCAAG
This sequence comes from uncultured archaeon, assembly GCA_964581305.1. Lineage (GTDB taxonomy): Archaea > Aenigmatarchaeota > Aenigmatarchaeia > CG10238-14 > SCSR01 > CAZONC01. Next base: position 12,936 of record CAZONC010000007.1, read on the forward strand.
GAACAATTGCAACCTGTTTTCGAAAATCCTCTATTCTATCAAATCTTTCTGAATTAAATTTTCTTTCATTAAGCTGTGCAACAAGCTGATAAACTCTTTTTTCCACTTCATTGCGAACATCTTCTCTTTGTTTAGCTATACTTTCTATAAAAGGTGCATTTGGAATTGGTATCCAGCCAGGAATTTTATCAATTTTTGTTGCTGCTATAACAAAAGGGACCTTAAATTGTTTTAAAATATTTAGACTTTCGTCTGTTTGCTCTTTAAACCCTTCAATTACATCAATAACAAGAATTGCTATATCACTTATCGATCCGCCACGCCGTCGCATACTCATAAATGCCATATGACCCGGTGTATCGATAAAAAGTAGCCCTGGTATTTCAAGTTTGATTTTAAATTTTTCAAGCAAACTACCACATATTCGTTCAATAACAGTTAGAGGAACATAACTTGCACCAACTGCTTGTGTGATCTCCCCTGCTTCAGCTTTAGCTACAGCCGTTCCTCTAATTCTATCTAGTAGAGTTGTTTTACCATGATCTATATGTCCAACAGTAACTATTATTGGCGATCTTATCATTCCTATCCCGCAATATTATTTAAATAAAGTTTTATTTATAAACCGCCAATTAATTAAATAATTTTAAATAAAAGGAGGAGTTTAATGGTATTCGAATATACAAATAGTAAAGGAATTAAATACTATTTACATAAACGTGGTGGTCTTTTGTTTTTCTCTAAAGATCCTAATGGTGCAATAGATCTGCCAGAAGGTTTTGAAGTAAAAGAGAATCCACGAACAGGACTACCCATAGTAAAGAAAAAAACAGCCTATTAATTTCGGCAAGTTGTTCGTTATATCATTTTTAGTGATGTTGTCGAATTGCCATCATTGGCTAAGACTCTATTGGCATTATTTATTGCGAAGAAACAGCGATACCCTTATTTTAAATATTAATAGTTGTTAAGTAATTTTTTGAAGAAAATGGATATAGATGCTGAGATCGAGAGATTGAAAGCAAAAAGAATTGAACTTGCAAGCAAAATTAGCTTAACAACGGATTTTGAAGAAAAAGAACAACTACAGAAAGATATTGATAGAATCCAAGCACAAATAAGCTTTCTAGAAAAATTAAAGAAAGGCTAGAAGAACTTTTTTTCTTTAAGCCAGTGATGAATTATAGTACCTATAGATACCGAAAATAAATAGATATTTGACATTGCTGTTGAAAGTGCAATTCCTAACCAGCCAATAGTTGAGTGGTGCAAATTAATTATATTTTTACCAATTTTTAATGAAAGCTTACTAGAAAATTTTTTAGCTATTTTTTGTTTTTTTATATGGAAAATGTCAAGGCCATTTGGTTTAATAATTATTCTGAGTTTGGGTTTAATCGAACTTATTATGTCTGCTAATATAAATCCGACTACTAAGAATATGTATTGTTGCATGAATATTTGTTCAATCATAGTTCTTTAATTAAAATTTTATAATTTATAAATTTACCTGTTTTAATAGTTAACTTTAAATAACTACGATAATAACTTTATTAAGGTGCGAGAAATGGGTGAACACCTTTGCGGAAAAGATGAATAATTCTTTTACTTATTTTCCTAGAGTTGCATCTAGTGCTCTTGATCTAATTGGTAATACACCATTGGTTAAAATAAATAAACTTACTGGAAAAAATGATGCAACTATATTTGCAAAACTAGAAATGTTCAACATCGGTGGATCCATAAAAGATAGAATAGCAAAATATATGATTGAGTATGCAGAAAAAGAAAATAAACTTAAAAAAGGAAAAATTATAATCGAGCCGACTTCTGGAAATACTGGTATTGGGCTTGCAATTGTTGCGGCTGTTAAAGGATATAAAATCGCACTCGTAATGCCCGAATCTGTTAGCGAAGAAAGAAAAAGAATTTTAAGAGCATTGGGTGCACAATTAATTCTAACTCCAAAAGAAAAAGGTACTGATGGTGCAATAGAGTATGCGTACAAAATAGTCAAGAAATATCCAAAAAAATATTTTATGCCAGATCAATTTAACAATCCATATAATCCGCTAGCACATTACGAAACCACAGCCAATGAAATTTGGCGCGATACAAATGGTCGTGTTGATATGGTTATAGCTGCAATGGGTACAACTGGGACTGTAATGGGTGTTGGAAAAAGATTGAAAGAACTAAATCCAAATATAAAAATAGTTGGAGTGGAACCTTATCTTGGTCATAAAATACAGGGAATGAAAAGTTTAAAGGAATCGTATAGACCAGGAATTTATAATCGACGTTTGATAGATGAAAAAGTTTATATAAAAGACGAAGATGCATTTAAAATGGCAAGGGAGTTAGCAAGAAAAGAAGGACTATTAGTTGGTATGAGCTCTGGGGCTGTTATGCATGTAGCGATTAAAAAAGCAAAAGAACTGGGGAAAGGAAAAATAATAGTTGCAATTTTGCCAGATACGGGTGAAAGATATCTAAGTACAGAGTTATTTGCAAGCTCGGGTGGCAGAACCAGGCTATGCAAATAGGTAGCAGAACCGCCTGCAGAGCGGTGTATGCGGGTTCAAATCCCGCCCCGAGCTCTATGGTATTAAGGGTTTTCAATACACTGACAAAGAAGAAAGAGGTCTTCAAACCAATAAGGAAAAAGGAAGTAAGAATGTATACATGTGGTCCGACAGTATATGCCATTCCTCATATAGGTAATTATAGAAGTTTTATAGTTGCAGATGTTATTCGACGTTATCTTGAGTTTTTGGGGTACAAAGTTAAACATGTTATGAATATTACTGATATAGATGATAAAACCATTAGGGACTCGGCAAAAGAAGGCTTAAGCTTAAAGGAGTTTACACGAAAATATGAGAAATTTTTCTTTGACGGCTTGAAGATTTTAAACATAAAAAAAGCATTCAAATATCCACGTGCCACCGAGCATGTTAAAGATATGATAAAAATTGTGCGAGCGCTAATTAGAAAAGGATATGCGTATGTTGCATCGGATGGTGTTTATTATAGTATATCTAAATTCAAAGATTATGGTAAACTTTCTGGAATTGATTTAAGTAAAATTAAAGTTGGCGCACGTGTTAGTGTCGATGAATATGCAAAGGAGTCGCCGCAAGATTTTGCGTTAATGAAAAAATCTACAACCGAAGAAATAAAACGCGGTATTTATTATTCAACGGAATGGGGTAAAATGAGGCCTGGATGGCACATTGAATGTTCGGCCATGTCAATGAAATATCTGGGAAAAACTTTTGATATTCATACAGGGGGTATTGATTTAATTTTTCCACATCATGAAAATGAGATTGCACAATCCGAAGCATACACAGGAAAAAAATTTGTAAATTATTGGCTACACAATGAATATCTTTTTGTTAATGGTCAAAAAATGAGCAAGTCGCTCGGAAACATAATTACAATTTATGATGTGATTAAAAAATATGATCCAGAAGTTCTCAGATATGCATATTTATCTACGCATTATAGAGATAGGTTAAATTATACCGAAGAATTTATGGCAAATGCGAAAAGAAATTATGAAAAATTGAAAGAAACTTTTGATAACTTAAATTTCATGCTTAAGCATACAAAATTTAAGAAAGAAAAAGATGAAGAATTTCTGGAAAAATTGAAAAAAATAAAAGAAGAATTTGTTTCAGCCATGGATGACGATTTCAATACAGTTTTAGCACTAAGAGTTTTTCACAAACTTGCAAAAGAGATAAACAAATATATAAGAAAAGAGAGAGGGAAAAATGAATTGACTGCGGCATTAAAATTATTTAATCAATTTGCTGAGATTCTTGGGCTTAAATTTAAAAAAACAGAAGAAATTATACCAGCAGATGTCAAAGATCTTGTTCAAAAAAGAGAGGAAGCAAGAAAAAAAGGCGATTGGGAAGTAGCAGATAAAATACGAGAAAAAATAAAGGAGTTGGGTTATATGATTGAGGATACACCGGCCGGGCCACGTATAAAGAAAATAAAGTGAGAAAAATGAGGAAAATTTACATGGATTATGCAGCAACTACACCTGTGGATCCGAGAGTAGTAAAAGCAATGTTACCATATTTTACAAAAAAATTTGGAAATACTATGAGTTTGCATTCATTCGGCTTAGAAGCAAAAAAAGCATTGGAAAATTCAAGAGAAATTATTGCCAATCTAATGAATGCTAGTCCGGAGGAAGTAATTTTTACTAGTTCTGCAACTGAAGCAAACAATCAAGCTTTAAAAGGAATTGCTTTTGCAAATAGAAAAAAAGGTAAACATATAATTGTTTCAAAGATTGAACACCATTGTATTCTAGAATCTGCACGTTGGCTAGAAAGACAAGGATTTGAAGTTACTTATTTGCCAGTTGATAGGTATGGTCTAGTTGATTTAGGCCAATTAGAGGATGCCATACGAAAAGATACAATTTTAGTTTCCATAATGCATGCAAATAATGAAATTGGTACAATTGAACCAATTAAAGAAATAGGAAAAATTTGCTCTAAACATGGCGTTTATTTTCATACAGATGCTGCTCAGAGTTATGGAAAAATACCAATTGATGTAAAAAAGATGAATATAGATTTACTTTCTGCATCTTCACATAAAATGTACGGACCGAAGGGTGCTGCTTGCTTATATATAAAAAAAGATGTGAAAATTGAGCCTTTGCTACATGGTGGTGGACATGAATTTGGTCTACGCTCTTCCACTGTAAACGTTGCGGCTATTGTTGGTTTTGCTAAAGCTGCTGCTATTTGCAAAAAAGTTATGGTAAAAGAAGCTAAAAGATTAACAAAACTGAGAGATAGACTAATAAAAGGTTGCTTAAAAATTGAGAATTGCCATTTAAATGGGCATCCTACTAAACGATTGCCGAACAATGCAAACTTTTGGTTTGCTTTTATTGAAGGTGAGAGCTTAGTTACAGAATTAAACAGATATGGTATAGCTGCCTCCACTGGCAGTGCATGTTCCACGGAAAGTTTAGAACCAAGTCATGTTTTGCTTGCAATTGGACTTAAGCCGCATGAAGCACATGGAAGTTTAAGACTGAGCATTGGTAGATGGACAGAAAAAAAAGAAATTGATTATGTGTTAAAAGTTTTGCCAGAGGCTGTGGAGAGATTGAGAAAAATTTCTCCTTATAAGAAGGGATGGTGAAATGGAACTATACTATTCGAAAGAAATAATGAAACATTTTCGCAATCCAAAAAACCTGGGAAAAATGAAAAATCCAGATGCGGTTGGTGAAGCAGGAAATCTGCTTTGCGGCGATGTAATGCGAATTTATCTAAAAATTAAGGAAAAAAATGGAAAAAAAATAATTTCAGATATAAAAGGCGAGGTTTTTGGTTGCGTTGTTGCTATTGCTAATACGAGTGTATTAACAACCATGGTCAAGGGAAAATCCTTGGAGGATGCGGTGAAAATTGATAAAATGCAACTTATAGAAAAATTGGGTGGGGTAAAAAAAATCCCTCCAACTAAACTTCACTGCTCAATTTTGGCTGTAGATGCGCTACGCGAAGCTATTTACAACTACTATTTGAAAAATAAGTTGAAAATACCAAAGGAATTGGAGCAGGAACATAAAAGAATTCAAAATGTATTGAAAATGATTGAAAGAAGATATAAGAAGTATAATCTCTATAATTTTGGTTTAAAATAGCCCCAATGCTCCAGCGCTCTTTTAAGTTCTTTGTGTGTTTTGGCGTATTTTGCAAGTGGTATTCCATTCATAACAGCATCTAGCGCTTGCCTCACGGCAATTGTACCAGCTCGGCTACCATCAGGATGGCCATGTATGCCACCACCAAACTGCAAGCCAATTTCATTGCCAAATATTTTTATGGCTTCCGGAATAAGTCCTGGATGTAAGCCGCCAGAAGAAATGGCAAGAACTGGTTTTATATTGTACCAATTTTGCTCAAAAATTCTTTCTTTTATATCGAGAAATTCTTTAAATGCTGGTATAGAAGTGTCTTTAATTCCTTTTGTTAATTTTGTCTCAAGAACTTCTTGACTGGCTTTAACTTCTGCTAGCTCACCGTGCATCTTACCAACAACTGTTCCTATATGAAGTTGATCACCACCTGCTAATCTAACAAGTTTAGCAACAACGACCATTGAAATGCCGTGAAATGGGTTTCGCGTAAAGGCTGCGTGCATGCAACGATGTACATGAATCGGAACCTTTATCGCTTCCCTCAGTTCTTTCAGAGCAGAAAAACCACAAGTTATAACATCCATCATAACAGCATTAGCACCCATTGCAATAAGCTTTTCCGCTCTTTCAATCATTTTTGAGGTATCATGCGTAACATTTACAGTATAAAGCACTGTTTTACCAGTTTCACTTTTTGCTTTATCAAGTGCGCACATCATTTTGCTTAATCGCTCTTCGATTGGACATATTTTTCTTTGATCAGTAAGCGTTTCATCATCTTTTATATGATCTATACCTCCAACTGCAACCTCATAACCGACTTTTGCAGTGGCACTTGGGCTTAGACCAACTTTTGGTTTTATTATGGTTCCAATGTGCGGTCGTCGATTTTTTGTTGTGCCAACAATTTTTCTTATACCTTCCAGGCCGAATCTTGGTCCTTTAAAACTTTTAATATATTTCTTTGGAAGTCTTATATCCAGAAGCCTACAGTTTTTAACTGCCTTTAGACCGAAAAGATTTCCAGCTACAACTGATAGTAGCTGGGGGATGTTTCCTGGCTCAAATAATTCAATAGGAAAGGCTATCATCGCATAATTCTTTTTCACATCAACAACTTTACCAGCAAATCTCTTCACGCGTTTATTTTCGGTCATTACACGGGTCCATGTGCCAATGCTACTTTCAGCTGCTATAGCTGCAGCGATATCTGTTGGTGTATAGCCTCTAGCACCTTCTACATAGTAATAACCTACTATCCAATCTTCAAGATCAATTTTTTCACCAAGCGCAAAAAAGTCGTTTAACATCGCGACACTTTATCGACTATTTGCTATAAATAAAAGTAATAAATCCATTATATATATTGACTTCAAATCCGATGAAGATTGAAGGGCGGAATGATCAATGAGTAAAGCCTGAAAACAGAGGAGAAGAAATAAGGAAAAAAAGTAAAATATATATATATGAAATTGATTTTTCTCACTATAGTTATTTTGTCTGTAATTATTTTAGTTACTGAAAGTACAGGAAGGTCTACTTATTTAGCAAAAATAAATACAGAGCTGATTAAAGAAATGGGTAGGGATAAAGAAATCGAAGTAATTGTTTTAATAAATAAGTCGAAATATAAAGAAGCAGATATAACTCAACTTGGAAAAATCAAACATCATTATAACATAATTCCTGCTATAGCAATGAAAATTCCATCTAATAAGCTGTTTTCACTTGCAGAAAAAGAATATGTTATACGAATTGAACCATCAGTTAAAGTTAAAACATTTTTACAAGAGAGTACACAAATAATAAATGCAACTTCGCTTTGGAATGTACAAATTGGTGGAATAAATATAACTGGGGAAAATGTTACTGTTTGCATACTTGATACGGGTGTAAACTATAGCCACCCTGATCTAGGTGGTTGTTTTGGAAACGGTTGCAAAGTGGTTGGAGGTTATGACTTTGTTAATAATGATACCGATCCGATGGATGATCATTGGCATGGCACGCATGTTGCTGGAATTGTTGCTGCAAATGGTAATATAAAAGGCGTAGCACCTGATGCAAAAATAGTTGCCATAAAAGTTTTGGACGAATACGGATACGGATCCTTTGCAGATGTAATTGCAGGAATTGATTGGTGTGTTAGTAATGCAAATATCTATAATATATCAGTTATCAGTATGAGCTTAGGTACTAGCAGTTTATATTCTGATTACTGTGATAGCATTTTTTCTTCGCTGAGCGAATCTGTAAATGCATCAGTTGAAGCTAATATTACTGTTGTAGCTGCCGCCGGTAATGATTATAATATAACACATATAGCAGCTCCAGCATGTTTAAAAAATGTTATTGCTGTTGGATCTACAGAAAAAAATGATACTGTTTCGGATTTTTCTAATCGAAATAATATAACAGATTTGCTAGCACCTGGATCGAATATAACCTCTACATGGATTGGAGGTGGTTATATCGACGCTTCAGGGACTTCTATGGCAACCCCACATGTATCCGGTGCGCTTGCTTTGTTATATCAGGTATACAAACTCTATCATAATACAACACCAAGTCCAGCATATTTATTGGAAACTTTAAAAAATACAGGGAAAAAAATAAATGATACGGGTGGTTCTAATCTTAATTTTAGTAGAATAGATGTGTATGCTGCTGCATCAGGCTTTTTGGATACTGTTGCGCCGCAAGTAATTATAAATGCACCTGCAAATAACACATGGACAAATAATAATACACTTAGTATCAATTTCACCATTATAGACAATTTTGATTACGAGATAAACTATACGCTTTTCGTTAACGACTTAGAAAATAAAACTGGAGTAGCAATAAATAATACCCCAACTATTGTAACGTTAGATTGGCTTGATGATGGTCAATATCGACTTATAATTCAAGGAACCGACCGCACAAATAATAAGGCCAATTCGACCGCAATTTATATTAACATAGATACTGTTGCTCCACAGTGGTCTAATCAATCTGTTATTGACACTATGGAAAGAGGGGATGAAGTTAATTTATCCGCATTCTGGACTGACGATAAAATTTTATCATCTGCAGTTTTATTAACGAATGAAACTGGGAGATGGAATAATATATCAATACAAAACTTATCAGGAAATTCTGCTTGGTCCAATTTCACTTGGAATAGTTCTTCTTTTTCTAATGGAACAGTTATTTCCTGGAAAATTTGTGCAAGTGATATGGCAAGTAATGAAAACTGTACAGACGAATCTTATTTTACAGTTGTGGATACAAAAGGTCCCATCTATTTCAATATAAAAAGTACTACTGACGCTGTATATGGCAAAACGTATCAATTCAATATAACTTTATTCGATTACTCTGGTATATCTGATGTTATATTTGAATGGAATAATGCAAATAATTTCACTGTTACAAATTATAGAGAAATCGATAATTATACAAAAGAATATTACCTCAGCCTATCAGATTTAGCAGCAGGAAATTACACATACAAATGGTATATGAATGATACACTCAATAACTGGAATTCCACAGAACAATTACGATATACAATATCCAAAGCGCCTAGTCATACAAAACTCTTTCTAAACGGAACTGAAGGAAATAAAACATATACAATTGGCGAAATAATTAATATAACTGCTACTACAGATGTTATAAGTGAAAATGTTACAATTAATATTCCAATAATAGAAATTTCAGAAAGCGGTCCTTCGCCATTAACATATTTGCTCAATAGTTCTGTGCTTAATGAGTCATCTGTTTATAATATTACTGCATATACAAAGGAAAGCGAAAATTATACCTATAGTGAGGTAACATATTTTATTGGCATATGTCCAATTTGTCCGCAACCATCATCGTGGTCATCTTGCTCTAACGGGCAACAATCTAGAACAACTTATTATTGTAATGAAACGTCAAACTATACATGCCAAGCAACAATAGAAACAAGGTCATGTCCAACCCCAGGTACCGGTATATCTTATACACCAGTCTATACACCACCCCAACCAATAGTTGAAATCAGCAACGGTCAAGCTAATATTGTTATACCAACAATTGATGCAGGAACTATGACAAGTATCATTTTAAATGAAACATTTGCCATTCGCAATATTTCAATTGTTACTAACGCAAGTGTAAAAAATGCACAAATCACTATTTCTCAAATTTCCAGGCCATTAGACGTACCAAAACCACAAGGTACGGAATATCTGTACCTGGAAATAAATAAACAAAATTTAACTGACATCACTATTGTAAGATTTCGTTTTGCTGTTAATAAATCATGGGTGGAGGCTAATAACATAAATGAAAGTACTATTACTCTATGGAGATATGAAAATGGCTGGAATAGATTAGAAACAACAAAAATTTCTGGAGATGCAAATGAAATAATATATGAGAGTATTTTTTACAATTTTTCTTTATACGCAATCACTGGCCAGGAAAAAATGTGTCCTATGTGTCCAGAACCAAGCAATTGGTCGGAATGCATTAACGGTCTAAGATGGCGAGTAAGTTATCAATGTGATGCCACAACCAATTATACGTGTGTAGAATATAATGAAATAGAACAATGCATGGTAAAAAAAGAAAATAGAACCATACTCATTGTAACTGCGATAATTCTCATTGTAATTTTTGGCGTGTTGATTTATTATAAATTCAAACGGGCCTGGAGGGATTTGAACCCTCGACCTTCGACTTAGGAGGTCGCTGCTCTTTTTGGTTACAATCCAAGCTGAGCTACAGGCCCAAGCTAATAATTTATTCTCTCAATATAAAAAATAATTATGGTTTCCTATGAAAAAATGAAAAAAATAGCAAAATTTATTATTAGGAAATCGCTTGATGTAAAGGAAAAAGATGTTACGCTGATATCTTGTGGACCAAAATCATTGCAATTTGCTGAACTTTTAGCTTTCGAAGCTGCGCAAATAGGTGCGCAGCCAACAATTACTTATGGTAGTGATAAACTAAGTCTTCAAATTTACAAAACCATTAAACCCAAATTTTTAAAAAATTGGCCAAAACTTGCTGATATTCTTTCAAAAACAGTGGATGTAAAAATTATAATTGATGAAACCAATCCATTTTTGGCTCGTCAAATACCTCAGAAAAAAGTTGAAATAAGAAGAAAAACTGTCAAACCGATAAACGACAGGGAAGAGAGGAGGGAGAGAAAAAAAGAACTGAAAACTGTTTTAATCGGATTTCCTACCGAAGAAATAGCAAGAGCTATAAAAATTCCTTTTGAAAAGTTGAATAGAATTTTCTGGGCTGCGATGGATATCAATTATGAAAAGTTGTATGAATATAATAAAAAAATAATTGAAAGATTGAAAAATGCAAGTGAAATAAGAATTGTTGGTGAGAAAACGGATTTAAAATTTTCTGTTAAAGGAAGAAAGTTCATAAATGCCTGTGGCCTTGTGACTCAAAAAGGAGAAATAGGCTATCTCAATTTGCCAGACGGGGAGGTTTTTTGTGCACCAGTTGAAAATTCAGTTAATGGCGAAATTTATTTTGATTTGCCATGTATGTGGCATTATGGTAAAAAGGTTGAAGGTGTGTGGTTTAGATTTAAAAATGGAAAACTTATTGATTACAAAATTGAAAATGGAAGGAAAAATTTTGAGGATGTTTTTAAAAATGCTTCGGGTGATAAAGATAAGATAGGCGAATTTGCAATTGGAACGAATCCAAAAGCGCAACCAACTGGTGGAATGATAATAGTCGATGAAAAAGTAAGAGGCACTATTCACCTTGCGCTAGGTCATAATAAACATTTTGGAGGAAAAAATGATTCCACCATTCATTGGGATTTCTTTAAAAATATGGAAAAAGGTAGAATTTACGTTGATGGAAATCTTTTAATGAAAAATGGTCGAATTAGATAGTTAAAATATTAATTATCATGCAAGAGCTTGGTGTTGTTTGCCATATCCAAATCATTCAAACGGCTGTCCAAATTTTGGCAAATCGCCAAAATAAAAGACTGTACGGAAAGTTGCAATTATCAAGGAGAAAGCAGTGATGGCATGGCCAAAAATGAAAAAGAAATAAAACTTCTTAAAAAATCCGCAGAAATTGCAAACTCGTGCCTACCGCTGATAGAAGAGCTACTAAAAAGAGAAAAAATTACGGAAAAAGAAATTGCACAAGCGATTAGAAAAAAAATTTATTCGCAGGGAGCAAAACTTGCTTTTCAAATAATTGTTGCTTGTGGCAAAAGATCTGCGAAAATTCATCCAAAGCCGAGAGTAACTGGCAAAATAGTAAGTGGTTTGGGTTACATCGATTTCGGCGCTTCCTACAAAGGGTATAAAAGTGACGTTACTGTGCCATTTATAAAAGGGAAAATAAGTAAAAAAGAGAGAAAAATTGTTGATGCAACTTTAGCAGCATATAAAATTGCGCTTTCCTCCATAAAAATAGGTGAGCAATGCTGGAAAGTTTTCGAAAAGGTTGATAGATTTTTGAGAAAAAGGGGATTTGAACTTAAACATGGCCTTGGACATGGACTTGGGTTAAAAATACACGAAGACCCTCATATGATTGTGCCTAAGAGAAAATTTAAAAAAAGAAAAATAAAATGGGAAAAAATAAGAAAAATGGTTTTTGAAAATGGTATGGTTTTCACTATAGAGCCTGGTGTATACGTAAATAAGCTAGGTGGCTGCCGAATAGAAAATGTATTTGCAATTGAAAATGGTAAAATAGAAAAACTAACAAATGCGAAATTAATAGTGATCGAATGATCGTTCCCAACCATCTTGCAGTTATAGTTGATGGAAATCGTAGATGGGCTAGAAAGAATGGACTACCAGTATCAGTTGGTCATAGAGAAGGAGCGAAGAAACTAATAAAATTTATTAAATGGTGTCTTGAACTTAAAATTCCACAAATTTCGGTTTATGCACTCTCGCTAGAAAATCTGGAAAAGAGATCTAAGAAAGAGATCAATGATCTATTTGATCTTTTTATGGAATATTTTCAAAAACTGGAAAGAGATCCAGACATTTTAGATAAATATGAAGTTAGAGTAAGATTTTTTGGCGATTTTAAAAAATTGCCTCCTGCACTTGTTAAAATTATGAAAAGAATAATGGCAAAAACAGCGAAATATCAGAAAAAGATTTTAAATATCCTAATTGCCTATAGCTCGTATTTTGAGTTAACGCATGTAATTAATAAAATTGTTAAAAAAATAATTAATTCGGGAAAAATACAAATAAGCAAAAAAGATGTGCAAAATAATTTGTTGATTTCCACGCCGGTTGATCTTGTAATTAGAACTGGTGGATATAGTAGGCTATCAAATTTCTTACTTTTGCAATCTGCATACGCCGAATTGTATGTTGTGCCAAAACTTTGGCCAGATTTTACAAAAAACGATTTGGTTAAAGCAATAAAATGGTACAATAGCGTAGAAAGAAAATTTGGTAAATAAAAAATTTATTGTTCTATTGTCACAACTGGTTCTGGACTAATGTACTCCCTTACCTTAAAGACATATGTAGGATTTCCGGTTGTATCTATGGATACTGCAAGATATTGACTTGCTAAGTCAAAATCTACTGAG
>CAZONC010000008.1:0-22814 GCA_964581305.1 uncultured archaeon
CATTTCCATGCATTTATTAGATCTGATGTAAATAGATCTAATGCCAATTTGTTAAACATAATTAAAAGAGAGAAAGAAAGATTTAAAAAGATTTGTTAAAATTTAATTTTGGCTATTCGGAAAAATGGTAAGAAGTGCTTTCTTATTTTTGCTGTGGAGCAATGAAGTTGTTTTGACAGCTCCAGTAGCTTTTCTTTTTCATCCTTTCGCTCAGTTTTCGTGCTGCCAAGAATGCGCAAAATCTCAGGGTAGGTGTATTTTGTAAATTTCTTGTAAGTACTTTTCTTTGCCAGCGCTATTCCGGCTGTCATTAAGTCGATCATATAAGCCATAAGCCGCCAATTTTGCCTTGATATCACTCTTCGTCGAAATAAATCGGCTTTACTTAGTGCATCGAATGCGTTAGCTATTTCTTCCGGATCTGTAAATTCGCGAGTTATATTATTTTCAATCCACCAGAAAAGCTCCTCCGGATCCTTATCCAGATTAGCTATAGCGCCCTTTGCCTGACGCACACTCTCACTTTTAAAGAGTATACCCAAAACAGAAAAAATATCGGCCTCACGCGCCCTTGCAGCCAGAACCTCCAAATCCTTTAATGTAATCTGTTTTTTTCCACAGCAAATGCTTTCCAGATCATTTATTGCAGAACGCAAATCGCCATCTGAGTTTTTTGCAATCTGCTCCAAAACCTCTTGCTCAACTTTTATCTTCTCATTTTTACATATTTCGGCCAATCTTTTTCTTATATCAGAGGTGTGAATTTTTCTAAACAAAACTAGTTGACAATATTGTCTAAGAGTACGAAGTTTAGGATCATATGGATTGTTAGCTATCAGAACGATTGGATACATCGATTTTTTTACTATTTCTATTATTGCACCAACACCGCCCACATCCTCCTTGCCAGCAAGGCCATCTATCTCATCGATCAAAAATATTTTTCCTTTTGCAAAAAGCGGTGCTTGCTGCACACTTTGGCCAAAAACCTTTTCGATTTCTGCCCTTGTGCGAAAATCCGAAGCATTCATTTCCACAAATTCCAACTTTTTCTCTTTAGCATAAGCATAAACAAGAGCTGTTTTGCCTGTTCCTGGTGGGCCGTGGAATAGAAGTGGTTTTGCACCTGGCTGCCATCTTTTTATCCAGTCCAAAAAAATTTTTAGCGCTTCTTTTTGATTAACAAACTCGTCCAGGCTTTTTGGAGCGTATTTTTGAGCCCACATAGCACTCATTTTTTCTTTTTAGAAAATAGAAAGAATTGAGCTAACAATGCCTCGAGTTGTATAAGCTCATTGCCACCTTCCGAAATTCGCCACTCATATTCACCACATTTTTCGATTAGCTGAATCTTTGCATCTTCTGGCAGGTTGAGAGAATAGATCTGTGAATGAATTTCTGTAATTATATCAGCTCCTGACAGCCCCTGCCTTAGCAACATATCCTGCAGCTTTTTCCTCGCATCCTCAAAATTTCCAGCCAGAGTAAGTTCGAGCATTTCTTTCACATCGGTTGGTTTAGCCCGAGATGCAACTTCATATACAATCTCTTCTGTAATTTTTTTGCCAAGCGCTGCAGATGCCTGAAGTAGATTTGCAACTTTCCTTAAATCACCTTCGGATAAATATATTATCGCTTTTATTCCATCCTCACTAATTTTCAGCTTTTCGCCTTTAACAATTCGTGCAATAAATTTTCTTATATCGTTCTCACTTAAACTTTTAAATCGAAATACCGCACATCGACTTTGAATAGGCTCGATTATTTTATTCAGATAATTTCCGATTAAAATAAATCGAGAAACTGAGGTAAATGTTTCCATTGTTCTACGAAGCGCTTGCTGTGCATCGGCAGTGAGATTATCGGCTTCGTCCAAAATTATTATTCGAAATGGCACATCTCCAATTGCTTTTGTGCGAGCAAAATTTTTCACTTGAGTTCTTATTACATCTATACCTCGAGCATCAGATGCATTGGTTTCTAAAACATTTGCCCGCCAATCTTTTCCGTATAGCTCGTGGGCAATTGCTAATGCAACCGTTGTTTTACCTGTTCCTGCAGGACCAGCAAAAAGCATGTGAGGGATGTTTTTTTCTTTAACAAAGGCCTTAACTCGTTCCACCACATGCTCCTGATTTATTATTTCTGCCAATTTTTCTGGTCTATATTTTTCTGCCCATACCAGTTCCATATTAAATTCTTATTTAAATTAAACAATTTAACTTTTAGTTATGATAATAGCGATTTCGGGAATTAGCACAACAGGAAAAAGTACAGTTGCAAGGGCGCTTGCAAAAAAACTTAAGTATAAATTAGTCGACTTGCACGCTTTAGCTGAAAAAATAAATGCATTTATCGGATATGATAGAGAGAGAAAGTCAAAAATCGTTTCAGTGTATAGATTGAAAAAGGAAATAGAAAAAATGAAGAAAAAATGGCCGAATATGATAATAGAGGGGATTTTTGCTCATGAGTTTCCTGCAGATATTTGTATAATTCTTCGCTGTCGGCCTGATGTGCTGGAAAAAAGACTGAAAAAGCGATTCAATTGGCCAACAAAAATATATGAAAATCTGCTGATCGAGATGGAGGGAACAATTACAAAGGAAGCGCTATATTATAATAAAAATGTTTTTGAAATTGATGTTACATCTAAAAGTACGAAACAAATTGTAAAGGATGTGGAAAGTATTTTGGGCGGAAAGGGAAATATGTTTAGAGCTGGAAAAATAAAATGGTAAAGTTTAAGTTTATTTGATTCTTTTAGATAACTATGGCACTCATACCAAAAAAAGAAAATAAAAATATAGAATTCAAGGAAAAGCTTAGTCCTGAGATTCATTTAAAAGAAGGAAAAAGGCAGCACTTAGCTAGTCAAATGAAGTATTTGTTGGAAATAGGTAATGGCAAGGCGATATATATCATTGGGGTGGATGATTGCGGTCAAACAAAAGGACTAAGCGAGGTTGATTTTGAGGAAACTGTTAATGTTCTTAGGGTGGTTGCAAAGGACAATGATGCAGAAATAGAAAAAATAGAAAAATTCACAGAAAATGGCCATCTAATTGGACGTATTCTAATTTCAAAAAATATGAAAAAAAGTTTGAAGCATATAATAGTTGCGACAGCAGGACACGTCGGACATGGCAAATCGACATTAATCGGAACATTGGTAACTGGCAAGAGAGATGCAAATGGTAAAGCATGGCTCTATCTCAACGTTCTACCACATGAAATAGAAAGAGGTCTCTCTGCGGATCTACATCATACTTTATTCGGTTTTAAGGGCAATCAAGTTCTTCACTTAGAAAATCCATTAAGCAAAAAAGATAGAGCGAAATTGATTGAAAAAGCAGATAAAATAATTAGCTTTGTGGACACAGTTGGGCATGAGCCGTGGCTTCGAACAACAATTCGTGGACTTCTTGGACATGAAATAGATTATGGATTACTTGTTGTTGCAGCAGATGATGGAGTTACGCATATAACAAAAGAGCATCTTGGTCTTTTGCTGGCAATGTCTTTACCAATTATTGTAGTGATAACAAAAATTGATAAAATGGGTCAAAAAAGAATTGCTGAGGTGGAGAGTGAGGTAGAAAATCTCATTAAAAACGTGGGACGAGTGCCGTTTTTAATAAAAAGTGAGAACGATTTGAATGTAATAATTGATAAAATGGAAGTTATTGTACCTATTATTAAAACTTCAGCTGCTACACTGGATGGTTATGATTTATTGAATAAACTGTTATATCTTTTACCAGAAAGGACGAAAAATTTGAATATGCCGTTTCTTATGTACATAGATAGAACATATAATGTGCCTGGTGTTGGTACTGTGGTTTCGGGCGCAATAAAGCAGGGAAAATTAAAGGCTGGAAAAGAACTTTTACTAGGACCAGATAAACTTGGAAAATTTGTGAAAGTAAAGGCCACTAGCATAGAAATGCATTACCATAGGCTGGAAGAGGCGAATGCTGGACTGATTGTAGGAATTGCAGTTCGTGGAGTAAAACACGATGCAATTAGCCGTGGAATGATACTTTGCGATGAGCAATTAAAACCAAAGGCTGTGAGCGCCTTCGAAGCAGAAATTTTTGTGCTAAATCATCCTACACGCATAGCTAGTGGATATGAACCAGTATTTCATGCAAATACAATTGCACAATCCGTAAAGTTCGAACTCATAGATAAAACGTATCTTAAATCTGGCGAAGAAGGAAAAGTTAAGATAACATTTCGCTATAAACCAGAGTTTATACGCGAAGGTGAAAAATTCATTTTTAGAGAAGGAAAAACGAAAGGTATAGGGACTGTAACGAAGATTCTAAAATATGCTTAGGTAATAATTGCCGTTCCACCTGAATGCCACGAAAGACGTGGTCTTATATTAACCGAAAATACTTTTTCAAGTACATCGTCCAAAATTATTGCACTCCCTATCATATGGCGCGGCAAAGTATTAATTGCTTTTTCCAATTCCTCCGGCATATAACTTTGATAAACTGCATGAAGTGCGCGCAGATCGTCTCTACTTGTAAGTCTGAAGGAAATAACTATATCACACTGACTTAAAATATCTTGATGAATTTTACCAGGCATCTGAGAAATAACTATTAGCCCAACACCAGGCTCACGACCTTGCTTTGCTATAATTTTTATTGCTTCGGATGAAACAGTCTCGCGATCAGAAGGGATAAAATTGTGCGCTTCCTCGAAAACCAGCCAAGTAAGTGGAAAAGACTGTTTAATCTGTTCACCTGTCAGTTTGGCCACCTCTTCCTCCTTTCTTGATATAAGCCTTTCTCTATATACTTGACGAGTAATCCAAGCAGCAATTAAATTTCTAAGTCCCCACTCCTCGCCTTTTACTCTAGATAAATCAATTACAGCAATTTGACCTGGTTTAACAATATCATGAATTGTCATGCCCTTTTTTGCCAGTATCCCCCACCCTTTTGCAAGTTCAAAGAAGCCTATTAGAACATTCTTGGTATGATCAGTTAGTTTGTTATCTCTGGAAATTCTTTCAATTATATCGTTTACGTCAAAATCTTCTCCACTTTCTAGCAGAGCATTTACATTTCTTATCAGCCCAACTGCAAATTCGCTCGTTCTCTCCAAATTAAAGGCAAGTATCCAATCATCTGGTGAAAATTCACGTGCTGATATTGTTAATGCATGATCAACTGGGATACCTGCATTTTCATATGCCAACTTGAGCTCGGCAGGAACAAAAACATTAATTTTATCACCGAATCCCTTTGGCTCCAATTTCCATTCTGCTAATAATTTTTTTTGTATCTCATTCGGCTTTTTCATACTCCAATAAATTCCCATGGGATCAAAAACTACAGCAGCAATCTTTTCTGCATATTTTTTTTCTAGCTGAAGCATCTCTTCCAATAACACAGCTATGCTATAGGATTTTCCCGAACCACGTTTACCGCAACATAAAATGACGTGCGGTCGTAAAAGATCGATGTAAACTTTTGTCGTTAAATGTGCATCCTCACCAGTTCCCACAATGTGCTTTCCTATATAACCCGTTGCAGCTGAGCCGAACTTTTCCCTATCCTCCTTCAACCGTCCAATTATGGTTTCAACAACCTTCACGATCTCTTCTGGCATAATTTATTTTTATAATTTCCTAATAATAATGCTAGAATGGGGAGATCTGCTAGCTAAGAATTCTAGAATGGTCTAGGCATCCGCCTTGGGGTGGCGGCATGTTTACGCCAAAACCCGGGTTCAAATCCCGGTCTCCCCATAACTTTTTAAACAAATCAAAACCATTTGTTTTTAGGGGGACGTCGTCTAGCTTGGTCTAGGATTGGGCCCTTGGGAGGCTCAGAGTTTAAACGAGCAAACCTGGGTTCAAATCCCAGCGTCCCCATTTTTTTTAAATTCAAATTATTATTATGGCAAAACCAGCTTGGCAGCAGAAAATTGCACGTGAAAGAATTGCCATACTTTTTGACTTAGCTGAAAAAGAATTTAGAAAACATCCTGAGCGAGCGCAAAGATATATTGAGTTGGCAAGAAAAATTGGAATGAGATATAACGTTCGGCTAACAAAAGAACAAAAAAGAAAATTCTGTAAAAATTGTAATTCGCTACTTATTCCCGGATTAACATCAACCATTCGCATTGACAGAAAAAGAGGTCTTATAATTATTAAATGTTTAAAATGTAATAAAATTTATAGGAAAGGGATTTGATGCGTGGTCAAACACACACAGTTATAATTGGCATTAGTGTAATTTTAATTGCGGTTTTCACTCTCTTTTACATTTTTAGTAGTTTAAAAAAGATTGCTGATGCATGCTCAAGGGGTGAGGCGTTACAAATTTGCCAGCAAATTCAGGGACTATCATTTCCCATATTAGTAATTTTGCTTATAGTTGGTGGCTTGATTATCGTTATATCTACAGTGATTTATATATTACTTTTTGCATAGTTTTTTCTAGAAACTTTATAAGATAATTAGATAAAGGTTATTTTATGGTAACTGTAAGAGACGTACCACCAAATAAGTTTATTGAAAAATTAAAAATGAAACTCAAAGAAATGGAAGGTATTTCGGAACCACATTGGGCAAAATTTGTAAAGTCTGGCTGTCATAGAGAGCGCCCACCAGAACAACCTGACTTTTGGTATATTCGTGCGGCATCTATTTTGAGAAGAATTTATTTGGATGGCCCCGTTGGTGTTTCAAGATTAAGAACATACTATGGTGGTAGAAAACGGAGAGGTACAAGACCGGATAAATTTAAAAAATCGGGTGGAAAAATTATAAGAACTATTTTGCAGCAACTAGAAAAAGAAGGGTTAATTGAAAAAAATAAAAAAGGGAGAAAAATTACTCCAAAAGGTAAATCTCTTTTAGATAGAATAGCATATGAAACATATAAGGAATTGGTGGTTTAATGGTAATTAACAAAATTCTTTCAAAAGATGCAAATGAAAGACTGGCAAGAGTAAAACTTATTAAGCCACAATTAGCAGCGGCAATTGAAAATTATTTAACCCAGTTATATCGTGAAGGAAAAATTAAGAGTTTGATATCTGATGAAGAACTTAAATTTATACTTTTATCTATGAATTCGAAAAGAGAGTATAGAATTATAAAGTGAGCTCATGGATAGAGCCAAAAGATTTGGTGCAAGATATGGAAAAAAGGAGAAACAGATTTTGGCAAAAATAGAAAAGATAGAAAAGCAAAGACATATTTGTCCAAAATGTAATTTACCATATGTGAAAAGGCTCTCATCGGGTGTTTGGAAGTGTAAAAAATGTGGTACAAAGTTTGCTGGTTTAGCATATTATCCATCAAGAGAAATTGAAAAGGGTGAGTAAAATTTACAAATGCATAAAATGTGGAAAAACTGTGGCAAAGTTGGGTGAAAAAATACGTTGCCCATATTGTGGGTATAGAATTTTTACTAAGCTTAGACCCCAAATAGTGAAAAGAGTCATAGCGCGATGAATATGGAAAAGGAGGATTTGATTTCGCAATTTCAGCATTATCAACAACAATTGCAAACTGTTGTTGTACAAAAGGAAATACTTAAATTGCAGGATATGGAAATAGAGAGAACGTTGCAAGAACTAAATGCTGCACAAACAAAAGAAGGATATAAAATCACAGGATTTATTATGATCTCGAAGCCCATTGATGAACTTAAAAATGAACTAATAGAAACAAAGGATGCAATAAATGTGAAAATGAAAAGTTTGGAAAAGACTGAACAAAAAATTATAAATAAATTAAAGGAATTGGAAAAATTAGTGAAAGAGAGTGAAAAGAAATGACAGACTTCAGTCAAATAATCAAAATTTTGGATTCGATAATTAATGATCGAACTATACCAAAAAATATAAGAAAAGTTGCCGAGGATTCAAAGGCTGCATTAAATAGCAATGATCCACTGGATCTCAAAATTAGCACAGCAATCTTTTTACTTGAAGAAATAATTAATGATCCAAACATGCCAATATATGCAAGAACAAAAATATGGAATATAGTAAGCATGTTGGAGGAAAAGAAAAAAGAAATAAGTTAATAAATAAAAAAATATATTATCGTGAATTTAATGGTAATTAAAAAAATTATAGAAAAAACAAAAGCTGTGGTTACAAAAAAGAAAGAAAAAGAAGAAATTGAAGCGACCATACCTACTGAAGAACTTCGTATAAACATTAAAGTTGATGGTTTAAAAAATTTTTCTGATACGGAGAGGATTTTGCAAATGCTCAGGGATGGCTCGATTGTTATTTTGAAAATAAAGGACCTTAGAGATAGGGATATATCAGAACTAAAAAAAGCAGTTGATAAATTAAAAAGAACTTGTGCAGCAATGGACGGAGATATAGTTGGTGTGGATGAGGACTATTTGATCATCACACCAAGTTATGCCAAAATATATAGAGGGAAAGGATAACTTTATTTTCTGACCATTTTTTTAATTGTAGGTATAAGATCATCAACTTTTATTCTGACTTGGCTTGTATCATCACGATTTCTCAGCGTCACTGTATTATCGCTTAGCGTTTGATAGTCGATTGTTATTGCAAACGGTGTACCTATCTGGTCTGCACGTGCGTATCGCCTTCCTATTGATCCAGATTCATCATAATAAACATCAAACTCCTCTTTTAACATTTTATAAATTTCTTTTGCTTTTTCTGGAAGACCGTCTTTGGAAACAAGCGGAAAAACAGCAGCAGTATATGGCGCAATAATAGGGGGGAAGGCAAACCATTCCCAACCACGGTCTTTTCCTTCTCTAAAACAATAAAGTAGTGTTGCATATATTGCTCGATCAATTCCAAATGATGGCTCCACAACATGCGGCACAATCTTTTTTCCATTTTCTATAATGCTTAGGTCAACACCAGAATTTTTTGAATGGCAAGTCAAATCGAAATCAGCTCTATAGGCATTTCCCACAACTTCTTTCCAACCAAAATCGAATTTTATCTCCATATCAAAATTTCCTTTTGAATAATGTGGCGTTTCATCTGGCATTAGATGTCTAAATCGTATGGCTTCCTTTGGTATTCCCAGACTTTGATACCATAAAAGCTCCTTAACAAGGAAATATGCCATTATTTCATTTGGTATTATGCCTTCTTTCACAAAATCCTCTGCTGGTGCTCGTACAACTTTTGGATTTTTTTTAAGTTGCTCCTCTCTTTTAAGTACTGCTATTTCTGTTGCAAGTAGCTTTTTATCAGGAACTGATACGTTCTCTGGATTGAAAAAATATTCTATTTCCATTTGCCTAAATTCTCTCAATCTTATAATCCATTGCCTTGGTGAGATTTCATTTCTATATGCATTTCCTATTTGTGCAACTCCAAATGGAAGCTTAGCTCTCGTAGCAGTTACTATATTTTTAAAATTAGTAAAAATTCCTTGTGCGGTTTCTGGACGTAAATATGCAGGAAATCCTGTTGCTGGACCAATATTTGAGGATAACATCAGATTAAAAATTTTTACATCACTAAGATCGCCTTTGCATTTTGGACAACGAATTTTATTTTCTTTAATTTTTTTATCTAGTTCGTCCACACTCAGTCCTTCTGCAATCTCACCTATGTTTTCTTCAATCAAATCATCTGCACGATAAAAGGAATTACATTTTTTGCATTGAGTTAGCGGATCGATAAAATGCTCAAGATGGCCAGAAGCCTTCCAAACTTTTTCATGCATTATTAAGGAACTTTCAATTTCAAAAATACTTTCTTCAGATTTGACGAAAAACTGCCTCCACCAATTTTCTATTTTTCTTTTAAGAAGTATGCCAATTGGTCCGTAATCGTAAAATCCGCTTAGACCACCATATATCTCTGAAGATTGCCAAATAAATCCTTTCTGTTTTGCAATTGCAATTATTTTGTTTATGTTCATAAAAATCATTTCTTATTTAATTATTTAAGCCACCCTTTTAAACTTGATTGTCGCCCTGCTGTCATGGCTTGTTGCAGATTATCTATAACTTTTTTTACTCTTGCTTCTGAAAAATCATGTTCTCCAACCATAAAATCAATTATTTTTTCGCTATTTGGTGATGTCCATTCAATCTTATATTTATCCGTAACGGGCGGTTTCAAAAAGAAATTATAGATTTCCTCAGCCGAAACCTCCTCTTCCCATTTAATTTTTTTAAGTACACCTTTAAGTGTTTGGCATTCTTTCACAATTTTCAATGCTGTTTTTGGCCCCACACCTTTTATTCCTTCATTATAGTCTGTGCCAACAAGTATTCCAATTATGATTAACTGCTCCCGTGTTATGCCTAGCTCCGACAAAACTTTTTCAAGTTCGATTACCTCTGGTTTAATTTCTATATATTCCTCCTTCCGTGGCAGTTTTCGTTTGCCTGTTATGGAAAGATTTCTCACAAGATAGGGTGAATTAAATAAAAGTGAATCAAAGTCCTGCGAGCCAGCAAAATCGACTACACCTTTTCTGCACATATAAGCGCATTGTGCTTCGCCTTCACTTTTTGCTTGGATCCATGGAACGCCCATGTATTCTAAAAGTTTTTTAGAATCATCAACCATCTCATCCGTAAGTTGGGCAGCCGCTTGAGCATATGTTATTGCTTTTTCTCCTCTCTCTAGAGCTTCCTTCCATTTTTCCTTTGCCTCTTCTTTTGCCATCGCTCGAGCTTCTATAGTTTTTTTCTTAAATTTCGGTGGTTCGCCATCAAAAACAAATACGGGCTTTATTCCCATTTCAATCCAGTTTGCTGTTCGATAAAATAGACCGGAAAGATGTGATGTTATCCGTCCTTTGCTATCCATAAGTGGTTGGCCAGTTACTCTATCTCTTATGATACTTAAAAATTGATACAATGTATTAAATGCATCGATTGCAATTTTTTTCCCAGAAAGATCAGTTAGCTCAATTTCTTTTCCTTTAACTATGGTCGATATCTGTACTCCCATAACTATTTTAAATTAGAGAAATGGAAAATAAATTACTTTATTTTCTTCTTTTTTTTCTTTTCTTTTTTAAGCTCTAGCTCAAATCTCAACTCATCCAACTCTAGCCAAATAATAAAAGTGCCAAAAATGATTACTAAAAGAGGTATTATTCCTTTTAGTACTATTATGAGAGCTGGCAGTGCTGGGCTAAGATATCCTGGTATTCCTTTAATAATATAGTAGATGCTTGCAGCTACTAAAAAGACACCAATTATTATTTTTGTTATTGGATGCATACTATTTTAATTAATTTAAAATGAAAATATAAAGTTAAAGGGAGTTTATGCAGAGAAAATATTTGCGAAAATTGAAGAAAAAAATAAAGGATACTCTGAAAAAAATTTTAAAAACAAGAATGATTAAATGGCGTAGGCAGCATGTGGTAGAAAGAATAGAAAGGCCGACATTGCTTGACCGCGCACGTCGACTTGGATATAAAGCGAAACAGGGATTTGTCCTGGCAAGAGTAAGAGTAAGAAAAGGTGGGAGGGCACGAAGATTATATGGTAGAGGTGGGCGAAAGCCGAGCAAAGCTGGTTTGCTTAAATTCACGCCCAAAAAAAGTCTACGATGGATTGCTGAAGAAAAAGCACAAAGAAAATTTCCAAATCTAGAGGTTTTAAATTCGTATTATGTTTGTGAGGATGGAAAATGGAAATGGTTTGAAGTTATAATGGTTGATCCCAATCATCCAAACATAATAAATGATCCAAATATAAATTGGATAATTAAGCAAAGGGGAAGGGTCTTTCGCGGTTTAACTTCTGCTGGTAAAAAAAGTCGAGGGTTAAAATAACTAATATATGGAAAAAATAATTTTAATTATGAACTATTTTGATTTGCACGTCCATTCTGCATTCTCTGGTGGGCAATCGAGTTTAGAAGAATTGGCATCAACAGCTAAAATGCTTGGTTATAAAGGAATTTGTTTTGCCGAATATTATGAAAATGAGAATCAGCTTAAAAAATTGGAAAATGAAATTCGAAAAACAAGTGAAAAAATAGGAATAAAAATTCTCCTTGGATTTGAAGCGCGCTCAGTAAAAGAATTAAGATTTTTGGCAGAAATAAGAAAAAAATTTGATGTTCTGCTTGTTCGTGGTGGAGACCTAAAACTTAACCGTGAGGCTGTGGAAACGCCAGAAGTTGATATATTAACCCATCCAGAATATGAACGGCTTGATTCTGGTTTGGATCATATTATGGCAAAGCTTGCAGCAAAAAATGATGTTGCCATAGAAGTAAATTTCCGCCAAATTGCACTCTCTAGCAAGGCAACGCGAAGCAAAATACTATCAAATATTCAAAATAATATAAAGTTGGCAAAAAAATTTAATGCACCAATCATTCTTTGCTCGGGTGCTATAAGTCATTTCGAATTGAAAGATCCTTATATTATGGCATCATTTGCCACGATTTTTGGATTAGAACTAAAAGAGGCAAAGAATGCTATTTCAACTGTGCCTGAAAAAATAATCAAAAAAATTGAAGAAAGAAAAAATGAAAAATGGATTATGCCAGGTGTGAAAATTGTCAAAAAATGATTTTAAAAGAACAAAGCCAAAAACTTTAATTCCAACTCTAAGAGAAAAACATCGGTATATATCATTCCAAGTAATTTCAGAAGAACCAATAAGTTATTCAAGTCTTGAATATGCTATATGGAATCAATTTTTAGATACATTTGGCGAAGTTGGTGTAGCAAAAATGGGTATGTGGCTAATTAAAAATATCTATGATAGCGAAAAACAAATAGCAGTTATCAGATGTAATAATAAATCTGTACACCAAATTGTTGGTGGATT
The DNA here is from genome assembly GCA_964581305.1 of uncultured archaeon. Lineage (GTDB taxonomy): Archaea > Aenigmatarchaeota > Aenigmatarchaeia > CG10238-14 > SCSR01 > CAZONC01. The sequence continues at coordinate 12,804 of CAZONC010000008.1, forward strand.
GGGATTGATTAATCGTTTAGGTGATACACGAGTTATCTTTAAAATATTAAAAATTTCTGGTACAATAAGGGGATTAAGAAAAGTTGTTTCTATTGCTGGCCAAAAAATATCAAAAATTTCAATACCATAATTTTATTAATAAACAACATAATTATATAAAGTGAAATTATGCCTGAAATTTTGCCTGAATATATGGGATATGATCGTACGATAGCTGTATTTTCACCGGATGGCAGACTATTTCAGGTAGAATATGCAAAAGAGGCTGTTAAAAGAGGTACAACCTGTGTTGGTATTGTGTTTAAGGATGGTGTGTTGCTTGCAACTGTAAAGCCAACAGAAAGTTTAATGGTACAGGAAGGTGTGGAAAAAATATTTCAAATAGATGATCATATCGGATGCGTCGCAGCCGGGTATTTGGCTGATGCACGTGTACTTTCAGATTTAGCTCGTGTAAGAGCACAAATTCATAGAATAACATACGAAGAAGAAATAAATGTATGGAATTTATCAAAAGTCATTGCTGATAGAATGCAAATATCAACGCTATATGCTGGTCTAAGACCATTCGGTGTGTCATTTTTAATTGGTGGTGTTGATAAAAGCGGTTCACATCTTATAGAAACAGATCCTTCTGGAATGCTTTACGAATGGTACGCGTATGCAATAGGAAGAGGCGCTACATTAGCAAACAAAATTCTCAAGCAAAAATGGAAACACAATATGAGTGAAAATGATTCAATTGCTTTAGCAATAGACATTCTTTTAAAAACAGAAAAGGGAAGTAAAGAATCCATCGACCTTGCAATAATTAAAAAAGGGGAAAAATTTAAAAAATATACTTATGAAGAAATAAAAAAATTCTTGAAGTGATTTTTTGGTTGTAAGTATAGAAGATGCTATTATTGCTAGATTAAGGGCTGGCAAACAAAAGTTTGAGATATTGGTAGATCCAAAAAAAGCACTAGAATTTAAACGGGGGTTGAAGATAAATTTGGAAGAAGCGCTTGCTTATCCTGCTGTATATCGTGATGCACGAAGGATGGATACGGCTTCCATGCAAGATCTGCAAAAAGTCTTTGGATGCACAGATGTGGTAAAAATTGCGGAAAAAATAATTAAAAATGGAGAGCTTCTCTTAACAACCGAACAAAGAAGACAGCTGGCCGAAGAAAAAAGAAAACAAATTGCAACAATAATATCAAAAAAGGCCATAAATCCCCAGACAAATACACCCCATCCACCAAACAGAATTTTATCTGCTATGGATCAATGTGGTGTGAATATAGATCCATTTTTGGATGCAGAACAACAAATAGATAAAGTTATAGAAAAAATTAGATTGGTACTTCCACTTAAATTTCAAAAAATAACTTTTGAATTCATAATTCCGGCGCAATTTGCGGGTAAGGCTTTTTCAATTTTAAAAAATTTTGGTACTGTAAAGGAAAAATGGTTGGAAAATGGCGATTTGCAGGCAACAGTAGAAATACTTGGCGGTCTTCAAGATGATCTTTTTCAAAAAATTTCTTCACTCACACACGGCAACTTCCAGTCGAAAATTGTGAAAAAGGAGGATCTGTAATGCGAGAAAGAGAAATCATTTTACCAGGAGAAATTATTGATGAAAGGAAAGGAAGAAAAATTGGCAGTAATGTTTATTTAGAAGGAAATAATGTTTATTCAAAAGTGCTTGGCATACCAAAAATAAGTGAAAATGAAATATCTGTAATACCATTGGCTGGTGTGTATATACCTCGAGTTGGCGATAGAATAATTGGAACTATTATAGAGGTTGAGGTTTCTGGCTGGCTTGTTGATATAAACTCGCCTTATTTTGCTTTCCTACCACTTGCAGAAGGTGTGGAGGAATTTGTTGATTTAGAAAGGGTGGATTTGAGCAGATTTTATGATATTGGTGATTTGATTTATTGTCGAATTTTCAAAGTTCCAAAAAGTAAAATTGTGCAAGTCACGATGAAAGATTATTTAGCAAGAAAATTATATGGTGGTGTTATTATTAAAATTACACCAAGTAAAATACCGCGTGTTATAGGAAAGGATGGTAGCATGATTAACTTAATTAAAAATAAAACAAAATGTGAAATTCTTACAGGCCAAAATGGTGTTATATGGATTAAAGGAGAAAAAAAAGATAGAGCAATAGAGGCAATTTTGACAATAGAAAGAGAGTCGCACTTTTTAGGATTAACAGAAAAAATAGAAAGGATGTTGAGTTAAATGGAAGAAAAAAAACTTATTTTAAATGGAAAGAGACTTGATGGTAGAAACCCAGACGAATTGAGAAATATAGAAATGAAGGTGGATGTGGTTTCGAGAGCAGATGGCTCGGCTGAAGTTAGATTTGGCAATACTATTGCTATTGCATCTGTATATGGACCTAGAAGTCTTTTTCCTAAGCATCTTCAAGAACCAGAAATTGGAATTATACGCTGCAGATATAACATGGCGCCATTTAGTGTAAAAGGTGAGCGAAAATCTCCAGGACCTGATAGAAGAAGTATTGAAATATCGAAAGTTACAAGGAATGCACTCGAACCGGCAATATTTCTTGAAGATTTTCCGCGGGCTGTTATTGATATTTTCATAGAAATAATTCAAGCGGATGGCAGCACAAGAGTTACAGGAATAAACGCTGCATCATTGGCACTTGCCGCAGCTGGTGTTCCTATGCGCGATCTCGTAGCAGCGTGCTCAGTGGGAAAAATTGATGATACTCTTGTGGTAGATTTGACCGGTGAGGAAGATAATTACTCAAAAGCGGATATAGCCTTTGCCATGCTCCCTAGTAAAAATGAAGTGACATTGCTTCAAATGGATGGTATTTTAACTAAAGATGAATTATTCCAACTATTCGATCTTGCAAAAAAATCTTGCCAAAAAATCTATGAAATTCAAAAGAAAGTTTTGAGAGAAAAATATAAAGTGAGTGAATGAAAGAATATGCGCTTGAATTAATAGAAAAAGGAAAAAGAATTGATGGAAGAGCATTCGATCAGTTTAGAAAAATAGAAATAGTGAGAAATGCTATTAAAAGTGCTGATGGCTCGGCAAGAGTAAAATTTGGTGAAACTGAAGTTATAGCTGGTGTTAAAATTGGTATTGGTACGCCTTTTCCTGATACACCAGATCAAGGCATACTTATTGTAAATTCTGAATTTTCCCCTATTGCCTCACCAGAATTTGAAGCAGGACCGCCTGGTGAAGATGCAATCGAGTTGGCACGTGTAGTGGATAGAGGCATAAGAGAATCTAAGGCCATAGAATTAGAAAAACTTTGTATCACTCCTGGTGAAAAAGTTCTTTCTGTCTTCATAGATATACACATAATTAATCATCATGGAAACCTTTTAGATGCGGCTGCATTGGCAAGCATAATAGCTTTGTTAAATACAAAGATGCCAAAGGTTGAAGGAGATAAAATAAATAGAGAGGAATATGTTGGAAATTTACCAATTGCACATTTACCAATTAATATCAGTGTAGGAAAAGTTGGTAATTTTTTAATTATTGACCCAACTTTTGAAGAGGAAAAAATATTGGAATCAAAGCTATGTATTGCTGTAAGAGAAGATGATAAAATATGTGCTTTACAAAAACAAGGAAGCAGGCAAATAAAATTCGATGAGCTGGAAAAAATGATAGATCTTGCCATAGAGAAATCAAAAGAGTTGAGGCGATTATGCCAACAAGAACATTAAGTCGAAAAATAAAATTAGGAAAAATTCATAAAAAAAGATCTGCACCTAGATGGGCAGATATAAGAAAATATGGACTTAAAAGAGCAAGGACAAGAAGAATTTTTATTTCAACAAAAAGATGGAAAAGAAGCAGAATAAAAATTTAAGAGCCCATGCAACTTTGTCCTGCTCGGCAATCTGCTGATATAGGAATACCTAAGCAAAGTGCTGTTACGACAACTCGATTTGGTGGTATCATATCTGAATCTACTGTTATGTTTTTTGCAAAAGAGCGACCAGGAGTTAACGGCGAATCTTTAGTGTAGTCAGATATAATTGTTGTGTTTATTTTTCCTCCGCCAAAAACTGTTATTGTAAAATTGTATAAATCTTCTGTTCCTGTTTTATAAAATACAGTAACATAAGTCCAGTTATTGCCATATATGACGTTTGGTTCCAAAATGGATTGTGCACATTTTATCTGTGCTTCTATCGCTTCTGTCTGACTGCCAACTGTTTCAGTCATACGGGTCGTATAGCCACTTAGCCATATACTTAGAATGCCACCGACTGCAACCGTAATTGCAATCAATAACACAACCGCAACGAGCGGACTAATTCCTTTTGCCATATCCATAATTTTTTTTATATATTTAAATAATTTATTTTAGAAAATATGGCAGAAGAAAAAATTGTAACAATAAATCTTAGGAAAGAGATTATAGAAACGCCGAGATGGAAAAGAAGTAAAGCGGCTATACGTGCACTTAGAGCGATACTTGAGAGAAGGCTAAAAAGTAAAAAAATAAAGATAGGTAAAAGTGTGAATGAAAAAATCTGGGCAAAAGGAGCACAAAAACCACCATCAAAAATAAAAATTATGATAATTAAGTCAGATGATGGCTTCCAAATTGAGGCAGTATGATTATTCCCAGATCACCATTTTGCATTTCCCACAATAATATCGTACTTTTCCGTCTGGCTGTTTATGTTCTGCCATAAAAACCGATTCACCACAGCGAGGACAGTTTCTTTTTTTGCGAACAACCTTTCCATTTTTTATTTCATAAAAATTACTCTGTCTTACTGGCCTGTGCTTCACTCTTATCCTCCTTTATTTCTTTTGGCTTTTCGCTCAATATTTTAATTTTTGCCAAAGAATTGTTTGAGCCTTTTTTCGTAAAAATATAATCGATAATGACCTGCGACTCGTCCACAGAATATCTTTTTGCAAATTCTTTTTTTATTTCTAATTTAGAAGGTGTGGGGCTTTTTGGGTGTGCTAAACAAACTTTTAGTTCTTTTCTTTTAAAGTACGGATTTTCCTTTTCTTCCACTATCTCTATTTCCATATTAACCAACGTAGAGTGCATATCGCCCCTGTTCGGTTATATTGAGTGCACGTGCAATTTCACTATCTGGGTTGAGAATAACAACCAATCCTTTCCAACTAATTGATAAATTGCTCGACTTGCACACTGGACAAATCTTTTCCTGTGTAAATCGTTTACAATTTCTACATACATGCATTCTTTTTACCATTACTTTTTCCTCCTTTTCTCTTCCTCAATCCAGCTCAATGCACCTAATCCTGGTTGTCGCATAGTTAGTCCGATTTTTTGTTGTCCTGTCAATGATACGGAAATTATTCGTGCTCTAACCTTATCTTTTTCTTTCAATGTCCGTTTTGTCTGCTTACCAAGAAATACAGAATTTTTGCTATCATAACTTACAAAATCATCCATTAGTTGAGATATGTGGACAAGTGCATCCATCGGTCCTATTCGAACAAAAGCACCAAACTCAGTATTATCTATGACTTCACCAAAAACAATTTCATGTAGTTCGGGTTTAAATGTTAAAATCTTAAATCGTACTTGATAGAATACGCCAGCATCACCAGGAATTATTTTTCCTTCGCCTATATTTTCTATATCGGTTACAGCTAGCATAACACCTATTCTAGGGTCAAAACTTCCTTCAAATTTGTTAGCTATAGCTTCCTTAACTGCATCCTCTACCTTCATTCCAAGTTTTTCCGGCGGAACACGTATTCTATCCTCTACAGTTATTATGTAATACATCCTCTCACTATAACATATGATTTTTTAAAACATATTTAAGCGCGTTTTTCTGTTCCTTGTGTGTAAGATATTTAATTGCATTGTTTGGACTAACCCACTTAAATTTATCATGCTCGCTTCTATCAATTTTAATTTTTTTATTAAAAATTCTAACAATAAAAAGTTTACCAACAGCGCCATTAAATCTTTCACTATCTTTTGTGTACCATTTTGGCCAATCATATTTTATTGTATAGTTTGTCTTTTTGACTTCATACCTTTTTGCCCCAGTTTCTTCTAAAATTTCGCGTGCCAAACAGCTATCAACATTTTCACCCTTTTTAAGACCACCTTTAAGAAATTCCCATCCAGTCCAATTTTTGATTCGATGCAAAATTAGAATTTTTGGTTTTCCATTTTTTCTATAAACAACTGCAAAAACATATTTTCTATATTTTCTCATTTCACCCCATACTTAAATGTTTTTTTGCTCGAACTAAAATTAGATTTATATTACGCTTTTTTAAGCTTTCTTTCAATTTCTTATCACTTGTTCCGACTATGACATCTTTGTCAGCAACTGTTAAAATTGCTCTATCTGCAGAAGTTTCACTGGTTTTAATCAATTTAAATTTTTTTTTCTTTATAATCTCTAAAGCAACTTTTGCATTACTACCAGTTTTTCCTTTATTTTTTGCTATTTGCATTAATTCATGAATAACAGCATCCGGAATCAAAATTTCATATGGCTGATTTATTATATTCATTATATCATCTAAATCTATTTTGAATTTCACCGCATCCAAAATAAAACTCGTATCAAGAATGACCTTTTTCATAATATTATTTAAGATTAAATTTTAATTGAAATTTTCAAATTATTTTTATGTGGTTAGTAAAATCGGAAGAAGAAACTGATGAAAAATTTGGAAAAAACCCAAAAGACAGAACTATAGAAGAACTTATAAAGAGTTCAGTGATAATTGTTGACAAAAATCGAGGACCAACAAGTCATCAAATAACTGCATGGGTAAAAGATATTTTCGGAATTAAAAAAGCCGGCCATTGCGGAACTTTAGATCCGGCTGTAACAGGCGTTTTGCCTGTTGCTCTTGAAAATGCAGTAAAAGCAATGCCTGTTCTAATGGGTTTAGATAAAGAGTATGTTGGTGTTATGCATTTGCATAAAGAAATTCCTGAGAGTATGATTAAAGAAACTATTTTACAGTTTATCGGAAAAATCGTTCAGATTCCGCCAAAAAAGTCGGCAGTGGCACGAAGACCAAGAGAAAAAACGATTTACTTTTTTGATATCCTGGAAATTGATGGAAAAGATATACTGTTCAAAGTTGGATGTGAAGCTGGAACATATATAAGAAAATTATGTCATGATATCGGTATCGCACTTGGTGTTGGTGCACATATGACAGAACTTCGAAGAACCAAAGTGGGACATTTTACAGAAGATCAGGCCCACTCACTGGTAGAAATAAAGGATGCATACGAATTTTGGAAGGAAGGGGATGAAAAGACGCTGAGGGAAATTTTGATTCCTGTGGAATATGCAATTTCTCATGTAAAAAGGCTCTTTGTAAAAGATTCAGCAATCGATGCAATATGTCATGGTGCACCTATTTACGTATCTGGTTTGGTGAAAATTCAAAAAGATATAGAGAAAGGAGAAACTGTCGCGGTTTATAGTTTAAAAGAAGAGTTAGTTGCGCTAGGAATTGCAAAAATGAATAGCAAAGAAATGCTTGAAAGAAAAAGAGGGGTTGCGGTTCGAACAGACAGGGTTTTTATGGAAAAAGGTATTTATCCAAAAATTTAAAATAAAAATATGACATTTAGATGGATTGTTTTCGCGCTTTTGCCTGCTGTTATTCTATCTTTTATTCTTGCAACTGCATTAAAAATGGTTTTTCAAATATCACGTCCCTGCATTGAATCAGAAATTTGTGTTGAAGGATATTCTTTTCCAAGCCGTCATGCATCAGTTCTCTTTGCATTTGCTACTGTTATTTTCTTGCACACAATTTCTTTTAAAATTAAAAACACGTGGAAAAAAATATTGTCATACAATATTGCGATGATGCCATATACAATAGCACTTTTAATTTCAGCAGAAAGAATGGTTGCAATATATCACACATTTCCTGACATAATTGCTGGAATGTTGCTTGGTATTTGGATCGGTTATTTGGTTGATTTTTTACAAGCACGATTACTAAAATAAGTTTAAATGAACTATTATTAAGGGAAAATGAAGATTGCTGAAATAAATGTGAGTATGAGTAATATTTCGGTTGAGGCAAAAGTAATTATATTGGAAATGCGAAGTGTTCAAACACGATACGGCAAAGAGAAATTGCAGATGTTACATTGGAAGATGACAGTGAATAAATAAGTAGGAGTTTATGGGAGATCAGATAAAATCTGTTTCAAATTGGAGGTCATAGTTGAGGGTGCATATGTAACGCGGTTTAGAGATAAGCTTCAACTCAACATACCAAAAAGTGGAAGGCTGATAGTTAATCCATCTTCTTAAAATTTAAAATTTATAAATGCAATAAATTATAGTGCCGAGGAATTGGGTCTCAATCTCTGACTAAAGATGATGAGCAAACCGTCTGCCGAGGTTTGAAAAATCGAAGGCAGAACCAGGTTAATGCGCACAGATTTTCGCGTAAGGCTTGAGACCGTGTGGGGCTTTGCCCCGTCTGGGTTCAAATCCCAGCCTCGGCGTCCTTGCTAATCTTTAGTGATATAATATAACAAGTTTGACAAGTTACACTACTCGATAAAGCTTTAAATCTTTTTAAGTTTTGAAATGAATTATGACTACCAACATCAAGGAAGTGTTTAGTAAAATCATCCCAAAGAGAAGTATGAATCCAGATAAAGAGATTGTTATAAAAATATTTGATAATGAATTCCTACCAAAATTCACAACATTATTACCATTTAATAAAATAACAGAACCACTATATTACACAATACACATCAGAAGCTCTAAAGGTTTACTCTGTGCATTTTCATATTACTTACAAAAGGAATTTGGTGGTAATTTAGATATAGCTCTTATTTCTTCTATGTCTATAGAAGTTCTATCTGCAGCTAAACTTATTTTGGATGATATATTTGATAATGATGAAATAAGAAGTGGTGTAGAGTCTACATGGAAAAAGTATGGCTTAAGGAGAGCCATTCTTTCTATTGAGGTATCAAAAAATATTATTTTCGATAAATTATCTGAGATGGATAAAAAGATCTGTGAAGAATTGAAATATGCATGGGAAAATGGTCTAAAGGGATATTTTTTTGAAGAAAAGATGTATAGAAAAAAGAGTGTTACAGTTGATGACTGGCTAAGAATCATTCCCTATTTTGCTCCTTTTGGTTTTTGTGCTGTTAAGCTAGTCAAAATAAATTCAACTATTCCAGAAAAATTGTACAAGAATCTTTACAACTACAATAAATATCTCACTATTGCATGGGTATTTGATGACCCGTTAGAAATCTTCACACTAGAAAAAAGTAAAAAAATCTATTCAGATATAAGAAATGGTTATTATACACTTCCTATTGTACTTCTACTTAATAAAATGAATGAAAAAGAAAGAACTATTTTTGAGAAAATGTTCGGAAAGGAAGAATATGTAGAGGATATAATAGAATTATTAAAAAAGAATAACATACAAGAAAAGTGTTTGGATATTGTTAAAGGTTATTATAAAAAAGCGATGGAATATTTAAAAGCTTTTTGGAATCATCAGTACGACGAAAAACTTAAGCACATAATAAAAGCTTATTCCTATCTTAAAGCTACTCAACTGAAATGTGATTTTATATGAAAAAAATAATAATATCATCTCTTGACGAAAGAATTCTCTTTTCCACTAATATAAGCGGTGTATATGATATAATGACATCAATATACCCAGGAAGAATTATTCCTGAATATAAAGTGTTTGAAGTTTGTAAAGACGATATATCAAAAGTCAGTAGTTACATTGAATATTTATACGGGAAGCCAAGAGAAATTGTGAAATTTCCGCAAATTACAGCATATGTTAAAGATTATAGCCTAGCTGAAACAAGTTTTTTGGTTCTTCAACAGCTTGAAAGGTTATGGGAAGAAAAAAATTTGTATTGTGTAGAAGCTTCTGCAGTTTCAAAAAATGATAGAGGCATATTGATTATAGGAAGAGAAAGGTCTGGAAAAACAAGATTAGCATTAGAACTTT
>CAZONC010000009.1:0-22006 GCA_964581305.1 uncultured archaeon
ACAGCAATGATTGTGGAAATGCCTTTCATAAATAATAATTATTTTTTTTCAATATTTGATTCAATATTTGAATTTCAAAAAAAATTCTTAAAACGCCGGCGGCAGGATTTTCAGGCTTAAGCCCTTTGAACCTGCAAGTCCCGAAGGACACTCGCTCTCGAGGCGAGCGCGTTACCTGGTTCCGCCACGCCGGCCAACTAATCTTACATTTTTTATTATTAAATATCCGCTATTTGTTTTTTCATCCCAAATTATATCTACTTTTTCTATTTTAATTTTTTTCTTGAAAAGAGGGCAGTCTATTACTAGAGTTTCATATTCTCCGCCTTCGCCTGAAATATTAATTCCATATTTTCTGTTCAATTCTGTCAATTCATCTATGCATTTTTCATCAATTCTGCGGCCAAGCCAATTTTTGTCAAAACCTTCTGCAAAAACTCCAGTAATAATAATCTCAAAACCTTCTTTTATCTGTTCTATTAATAATTCCTTAGGATTTTTTTGCCAAAGTGGAGCAACCGTTTTTAATCCCACATCCTTACAAATCCGCTCAATGTGCTTTTTTTGATAATTGCTTGCAATTGTCCCAAAAAGCACCCCGTCTATTTTATTTTTTACTTTTTCCAAAGTAGTTTTTAAATCACTAAGCTCCTTATCCCTTTGTCCTGTTGTTTTTTGCACAATCTGATCGATTCCAAGAAGCTTTGACTGTATTTTTGTTATCTCAATACATGGATGGTGAAACATAAAAGATTCTGAACTTTCGGGGAACATGGTAATTAAATATTTTATCTCATATCCTGCCTTTTGCGCTAAATATATGCTATAAGTACTATCTTTGCCACCCGAAAAAAGTGCAGCTAGTTTCATAACTTAATATTTTAAAATGCTTAATTTTAACTATGTTTGTTTTTCATGATGAGTTTCAATTAAAAACATCTAGAAGAATACAGATTATTGATATAACAGAAAAAGTTGAAAATAGTGTTAAAAAAAGTAAAATTAAAAATGGTATATGTCTAATTTTTGTGCCACATGCAACTGCAGCAATTATTTTAAACGAAGCAGAAAATGGCTTAATGGATGATATAGAAAAATTTATACAAAAGCTTTTTCCACAAAATGCTAACTATCGTCACAATGAAATAGATAACAATGCTGACTCGCATATTGCTAGTGGAATTGTTGGTCAATCTCAAATCTATCCTGTCAAAAATGGGAGGATTTTAAGAGGAATGTGGCAAAGGGCTTTATTTTTAGAACTAGACGGCCCAAGAGAAAGAAAAGTTAATATTACCATAATTGGAAAATAAATTTAATTGAATGACACTTCTGAATTTTACAGCATTTGAGCCAAGGGAATATCAGAAAAACATAGCCGAATCTGCATCAAACAAAAATACTTTGGTTGTATTGCCAACTGGTATGGGCAAAACCATAATCGCATTATTAGTTGGTGTAAAAAGGCTAGAAAAATTTCCTAATAGCAAAATATTAATTACAGCTCCAACTAGACCTTTAAGCGCGCAACACAAATCAACTTTTGAAAAACTTACATTTATTGATCCAAAAGAAATTATACTGATTACCGGAAAAACTAGACCATCAGATAGAAAAATATTATATGAAAAAGGAAAGGTTCTTATTGCAACACCACAAACTATTAAAAATGATTTAAAAGACAATAGGCTGAGTTTAGAAAATTTTTCTTTCATAGTTTTTGATGAAGCGCATAGATGTGTAAAGGATTATGCCTACACTTTTATTGCAAAAGAATATATGAAGCAATCTAAGTTCCCTCTAATTCTTGGTCTTACTGCATCTCCTGGCGGAACTTATGAAAAAATTGAAGAAATAAATAGAAACCTTTTTATTGAAAATGTTGAAATAAGGACCGAATTGGATAAAGATGTAAAAGATTACGTTAAGCCTGTGGAAAGAGAATGGATATATGTGGAATTACCAGCGCAATTTAGTGAAATAAAATCTTTACTGGAAGAAAAAATAAAAAAGAGGCTCGAATGGCTTAAAGAACATGATTATATTGATAAAAAAATTTCAAAAAAGAAACTTCTTTTGTTGCAAAATAGTATTATTCAAAGTTTTGATAAAAATGTAAATTATGAAAGAATGTGGGCCGCAATAAAATTGGCTGAAGCAATTAAATTTGAACATGCACTTGAACTTTTGGAAACACAGGGGCTATGCTCTCTCCTCGAATATTTAAAAAAAATACAAAAAAGTGAAAAAAAAGTTGATAAACGTATTCGAAAAGAGATAAATGAGGTTTTAAATAAATTAACATCTTTCCAACTATCTGAAATTGATCATCCGAAAATTGAAAAATTAATAGAAATTGTTAGAAATTTGATTAAAGAAAAATCTGATATAAAAATACTAATTTTTGCAAATTATAGAACAACTGTCCATAGGATATGTGAGATATTAAGGAAAAATGGCATATTGTGTGAAATTTTAATTGGGCAAAAAACAAAAGAAATGAATGGACTAAGCCAACAAAAACAGATTGAAATTATTAGGCGGTTTGCAAACAATGAGTTTAATGTATTGATTGGCACAAGTATTTCTGAAGAAGGACTGGATGTTCCTGCAGTTGATTGCGCAATTTTTTATGAACCTGTTCCAAGCGAGATTCGTACTATTCAAAGAAGAGGAAGGGTTGGGCGACATGTTGCAGGAAAAGTAATTTTTCTTATAACAAAAAATACGCGTGATGAAGGATATTATTGGGCCGCACTACATAAAGAAAGAAAAATGAAAGGAATTTTATATAATATGAAGAAAAGAAATAAAAAAAGTTTGAAGGATTGGATAGTATGAAAGAATGTCAAAAAATTTTAAATATTGAAAACAAAGTTGTAATTGTTGCTGACTATAGAGAAAAAGAAATTATTTCATATTTAAAAACTTTAGGTGCAAAGGTAACTGAACAAAATTTGGAAGTTAGTGATTTTGTTTGTTCGGAAAAAGTTGGGATTGAAAGAAAAACTCATAGTGATTTTGTAAGTTCAATAATAGATGGTAGGATTTTTGAACAGGCAGAAAAATTGAAAAATAGTTTTGAAAGACCGATAATAATTATCGAAGGTTATTCCAATAGAGAAATAAATGATAATGCACTAAAAGGGGCTATAGCTGCTTTGTTAACCGATTTTGGTATATCACTGGTTTCAACCAAAAATTCTTTGGATAGTGCAAAAATGATTTACTGGATTGCAAAAAGAGAACAAACTGAAAAGAGAGTGGGTGTAAGATTTAAAGTTAGAAAAAAGTCATTTGACGAAAAAATACTAAAAGAGCAAATTGTGGCTAGTCTTCCTGGAATAAGCAATGTGCTATCTAAACGACTACTTGAACATTTTGGCACTATAGAAAAAATATTTTGTGCAGATGAGGAGGAACTTAAAAAAGTAAAAGGTATAGGGAAAGTGCTTGCAAAAAAAATTAGAAAAATTTTAACTGAAAATTATAGGTGAAATTTTGGTTAAAGCGCTAATTGTTGGAATTGATCCCGGATTAAATACAGGAATAGCAATTTTAGATGTAAGAGGCCGGCTAATTGCATTAACGACAAAAAGATATGCACAAAAAAGTGAAATAATAAAATACATATCAAAGTTCGGTGAACCAGTAATTATTGCTTCAGATGTTAATCCACCACCCGAATCTGTAAAAAAAATTGCAAAGTCATTGGGATGTAAAATTTTTTATCCAGAAGTTTCGCTTTCAAATTTTGAAAAAAATGAAATAGTAAAAAAATATGAAATTAGAGGACATCAAAAAGATGCATTAGCTGCATGTATCAAAGCCTATAAAAATTATCATGAATTATTTTTGAAAGTTCAAGATGCGGCATCGAAAATTCATGTAGAAAATATTTTTGATGAAATTGTAATAAAATTGATTAAAGGGCATGCAGATAATATAGCCGACGCGATTAAAAAAATAAGGAAAAAGAAATGAAAAAGAAAAAATTTAATAAAATTGCAAGAAAAAAATTATTTACAATTTTATTTTTTCTCATAAAATTCAATTTGCTTGCTATACCGCTCTATCTTATAATTCGTTTTGATATTTCCTTTCCCTCACTTCAAATTTTTTTAGCAAAAGTATTACATTCTATGTTTAAAATTTCTGGCTATCATGCTATTCGAGATGGATATTATATTGCACTTCTTTCTGATAACACCATTCGAACAATTGCTATAGATATGGATTGCACTGGGTGGAAAAGCCTATATGCTTTATTTGCACTTGTTTTAGCCACACCGCTCAAAAAAAATAAAAGCAAATTAAATTTTTTAGCATTCGCACTTCCGACTCTATTTTTTATAAATATTTTCCGAATCTATCTAACAGTTACATTTTGCCATATAATTGGCTTTCAATATTTAGATATAATTCATAATTTGTTTTGGAGAGAGGGCTTGATTTTAGTAATAATAATCCTATGGTATTGGTGGTTAAGAAAAGAAAAGTATAATATCAGCTATATATAAATTAGTTTTAGTGGGAGCTTGACTGAGACAGATCCTATAAAAGATATGGAGAATAAGTTTAAACTTAGCCTAATTCAAATTGAAAAGCGTTTTGTGGATTTGGAAGCAACAGTAGGCGAACTTCTACAAAAAGTTAAAGATTTAGATGCGGAAAGTATGAAGGAACTGCGTGAAAGAATCGATTCATTAGAAAATCTAATAATGGTTGAACAGGCTGGAATAATTGAATTGAAAAAAGCCCTTGAGAGCTATAGTTCCGAAAGAGAAATACCATACGATATTAGGGAGAGATTAGCTAAAATTGAAGAGAAATTAGCTTCTCTAGATGCGACAGCCTTGGAAGCAAAAATTAAAAATATTGCCGACTTATTTAATGCAAATCTAAATCTAAAGTGGAAAGAAATTCAAAAAAATATAAATCTTGCCGAAGAAAGGCTAAGGAGCTTACCGGAAGAAGTTTTGGAGGAAATGAAAAAAGTGAAAATAGAATCTATAGAAAAAGTGGCAGAAGAATTGAGTGATTTAAGAGCGGCGGCGCGACATCTGGAAGAATTTAAAATAATTAAAAATAAAATTATCGAATCCATGGCCAATTTGCATAAAGAAGTAGAAAAAAGTAAATCGGAGTTTAAGTTAATGGTTGATGGACTTAAAAGTATAAGAAATGAATTTGAATTGAAACTTTATACTGAACGTGCAGATTTTGGAAAAAGATTTGAAGAAATGGAAAGAAGGCTTGATGATATAAAAGCCTTTTTTGATATCTTAAATTTACGGATAGATGAGATTGTTGATAAAATAATTCAAATAGAAACAAAAATTTCTGCAATAGAAAAAACTCGAATTGAAAAACTGGAAAGGGAACCACATCCAATAGTTATTGAATAGTTTTATATTTTTAAATACAACAACCTAAAAATTATAAACCGGTGTTTAAATTGAGTAGCATTTTAATGATTGCAGAAAAACCAGATGCGATGAGAAAAATAGCTCAGGCTCTAGCCGAAGGTAAAAATTTGAAGAAAAAGATAACAGAAAATAATGTTGAATATTATGAATTTGAAAGAAATGGTAAGAAGCATATAATAGTTTGTGCTGTTGGCCATCTTTTCAATTTAAGTCCTGCAAAAAGTAATGGCTGGAATTATCCAATTTTTGAATCACAATGGAGGCCAAGCTTTGAAGTTAGAAAAGAATCTGCATTCTCAAAAAAATATTTTGATGTAATAAAAAATGTGGCAGAAAATGCATCTGATTATATTGTTTGCACCGATTATGACACAGAGGGAGATGTAATTGCCTATAATATCCTTAGATTTATTTGTGGTGTTAATGATGCAAAAAGAATGGTTTTCTCCACATTAACAAAAGATGAACTTATTCAATCATATGAAAAAATGGAAAAACACATGAACTTTTCTCAGGTTGAAGCTGGTCTAACACGACATGAGCTCGATTGGTTGTGGGGAATAAATCTAACGCGTGCATTAACACTTGCACTTAAAAATAGTAGTAAAAAAGGTTTTGCAATTTTATCAACAGGCCGTGTACAAGGGCCAACACTTGCACTTCTTCTAAAAAAAGAACTGGAAATAAGAAAGTTTAAGCCAACACCATTTTGGCAATTAGAATTGCATATCGAATTGGATGGAAAGAAAATTGTTGCCAGTTATGAAAAGGAAAAAATCCTTAAAAAGGAAGATGCGGAAAAGGTTTTGGCAGCATGCAAAGGGAAAAATGCGATTATAAAAGATATGAAAAAGAAAGAATATAAACAGAATCCGCCACCGCCATTTAACACTACCGATTTACAATCAGAAGCCTATGCTCAATTTAAATTTTCACCAACACAAACACTAAATATAGCCGAATCACTTTATCAGGCAGGTTATATCTCTTATCCCAGATCTTCTTCTCAAAAACTGCCACCAAGTATAGGTTATCAAAAAATAATAGAGGCTCTTGGCAAACTAAAACCTTATCAAAAATTTGCAGAAGAAATATTGAAGAAAAAAGAATTAAAGCCAGTTGAAGGAAGTAAAACAGATCCAGCACATCCAGCTATTTATGCTACGCACGAAATACCGGATCTAAGCAAACTAACACCACAACAAAGAAAAATCTATGATTTAATTGCTCGAAGAACACTTGCAGCATTTGGCGATGTAGCTGTAAGAGAGAGCAATACAGTAACTCTTGAGGTTGCAGGGCATAAATTTAAGCTTGTAGGTAAAAGAACAATTGCTCCTGGTTGGATAAAAATTTACGAACCTTATATGTCTATAGATGAAATCATACTACCAGAATTGAAGATTGGACAAAGTATAAAGGTTGTAAAACTTGATCTTTTGTCTAAAGAAACACAGCCACCAGCAAGATATACTCAAGGTAGTATTTTGAAGGAACTAGAAAAAAGGAATCTTGGTACAAAAGCCACACGGGCAGAAATTCTTCAAACTCTTTATGATAGAAAATATATTTTTGGAAAAAGCATTCAGGTAACAAAACTAGGTGAGGCTGTTGTAAAGGCATTGGAAGAAAATTGCCCTGAAATATTATCCGAAAAGCTAACAAGACATTTTGAAGAACAAATGGAATTGGTTTTCAGCGGAAAAGTAAAAAGAGAAGATGTGGTAAATGAAGCGAAAAAAGTTTTAACCAAAATACTTGAAAAATTCAAAAAAAAAGAAAGTAAAATTGGTAAAAAATTATTAGAAGGTCTAATAGCAACGAGGCAAGAAGAAAGGAAAATTGGTACTTGTCCTAACTGCGGCAGTGAATTGAGAATAATTGTTTCAAGAAAAAGCGGTAAAAGATTTGTTGGTTGTGCTAGTTATCCAAAATGCAAAATGGCATTTCCTATCCCGCTATTTGGTCAAATAACATATTTAAAAAAAGATTGTGAAATTTGCGGTATGCCAGTTATTCAAGTCTGGAGAAAGGGTAAAAGGCCATTTAGAATGTGTATTAATCCAAAATGTGAAAGCAAGAAAGATTGGCAAAAAGAAAATAGAAAAAACTAGAATTTTAAGAAAATATAAAAATTATTAACTAACTAATAAAATGATTGATAAATATGGATTTGGAAACGAAAATAGCTTTGATTAAAGAATTTGCAGAAGAAATTGTTACAGAAAAGGAACTGAGAGAATTATTGGAAACAAATACCCATCCTGTGGCATATGATGGATTCGAACCCAGTGGAATTGCACCAATACATTTTGGCCTTTTACGAGCTACAAATCTTAAAACTATGCTAAAGATAGGTGTCAGGTTTAAGCTGTATCTTGCAGATTATTTTGCTTTTATTAATAACAAAGTTGGTGGGGATTTAGAAAATATAAAAACGGTTGGTAAATATTTCATTGAGGTTTGGAAAGCTTGTGGTATAGATACAAACAAAGTAGAAATAATCTGGGCTTCTGAAATAATGGATGGAATCGACTATTGGGACAAAGTACTAAGAATAGCAAGAGAACTTACATTAAGCAGAACGCGACGTGCAGTCACAATAATGGGAAGAAGTGCAGGAGAAAAATTAAGCATGGCACAGCTTCTATATCCTTCTATGCAGGTTGCAGATATTTTTCACATGAATGTTGACATATGTCAACTTGGAATGGATCAGCGAAGAGCAAATATGTTGGCAAGAGATGTGGCTGAAAAATTGGGTTGGAAAAAACCTATAGCAATACATCATCATATCCTTTTAGGTTTACAGGGCCCACAGAAAAGAGCGACAAAAGAGGGAACCATAATTGCATCAAAAATGTCAAAGTCGCAGCCAAAAACATGTATTTATATGCACGATGATTTTGAAACTATAAAAAAGAAAATTGATGGTGCTTACTGTCCACCAAAACAGGAAATTTATAATCCTTTACTTGAATATTGTAAATATCTAATTTTTAGAGAGAAAAAAGAAATGACTATAGAAAGACCACAGAAGTATGGTGGTAATATAACTTTTGGTTCCTATGAAGAACTAAGGGAAGCATATATTAAAGGACAACTACATCCGCAGGACCTGAAAAATGCTGTTGCGATTCAGTTGAATGAATTAATTGCGCCATGCAGAGAATATTTTGAAAAAAATAAAGTTGCAAAAGAACTTTATGAAAAAGTAAAAAGTTTTGTTATTACCCGATAAATAGTAAAATTTAAATACTTATATGACAAATTAGTTAGTGTTTAAGTAATCTAAAAAGTGAAAATATGAGAGAGAAAAAAGCTGTTTTAATTTGCTTTTCGGTTAAAACAGGGAAATTTGAAAGTCACTATGAGAGGAATACTTTTTTTAGAGAACTATATGGTTGGAAACAGATAATTAGAAAAGAAATTGGAGATAAAATGAAGGTAAAAAAATATGTTTATCGAAGGAAAGGGATACTTGATGAAATTCCACATATAAAAGTTGATCAATCATCTTTTATTATTCCTGAGGATGATGTTGATAAGATATTTAATTTTCTAAAAGAATGGCATGATAAAGTTATTTGGAAAACTTTTAAGGTACTTTTAGAGGAAAGTGATATAGAGAAAATGTTTAATGAATTTAAAAAAGAAATAAAAATAGAGGGAAAATATGAGTGAAAAAGAGGGAGAGATAAGATTAAAGGTTGGAGAACTAACTGCTAGAGAGGAAGCAGGAAGAGGAATAGCTCGAATTGATAGCAAAGCCATGGAAAAGCTGGGAGTTAAAGAAGGCGATATTATAGAAATAGAGGGAAGTAGAAAAACCGCTGCCATAGTTTTGCGTGCATATCCTGCCGATGTTGGTCTTAATCTTATAAGAATGGATGGAATTCTTCGAAGAAATTGTGGATCTGGTGTTGGTGAATATGTGAAAATAAGAAAAGCTGATGTGAAAGAGGCAAAAAGGGTTGTCCTCGCGCCTGCAGAAAAAGGAATAATTATTCATATGAGTCCTAACCTCATAAAACAGAATATTTATATGCGCCCTGTTGTAAAAGGCGATATAATAGTACCATCGCCAGTTGTAAGAAAAAAAGCACCAAGAGGAACGGTTTTCGAAGAGTTTTTTGGATTCGATTTTGAGGATTTCTTCTTCACACCATTTCCTGGTGAAACGCGATTCTTAGTTACTTCCACCGATCCTGGCGGAATTGTACAGATTGGAGATATAACTGAACTAGAAATTTTGCCAGAACTTCCAGAGGAATTGCAAATTGAGAAAAGAGTTCCTGCTGTTACATACGAAGATATAGGTGGTATAAAAGAAATAATTCACAAAGTACGTGAAATGATTGAGTTACCGCTAAGACATCCAGAGCTATTTGAACGTTTAGGAATAGAGCCACCTAAAGGAGTTCTTCTATACGGACCGCCTGGATGTGGAAAGACACTGCTAGCAAAAGCTGTTGCAAATGAATCTGGAGCCAACTTCATTTCCATATCTGGACCTGAGATAATGAGCAAATGGTATGGTGAAAGTGAAAAAAGAGTAAGAGAAATATTTGAAGAGGCGGAAAAAAATGCACCAAGCATAATTTTTATCGATGAAATTGATGCCATTGCTCCTAAAAGGGAAGAGGTTACAGGTGAGGTTGAAAGAAGGGTTGTTTCGCAATTGTTAACATGCATGGACGGGCTGAAAAAAAGAGGGAATGTTATAGTAATAGCTGCAACGAATAGGATAAATGCTATAGATCCTGCTTTACGTAGAGCTGGACGTTTTGATAGAGAAATCGAATTTCCTGTTCCTGATAGAAATGGTAGATTAGAAATACTCAAAATTCACACACGCAATATGCCTTTGGATAAAGATGTGGATTTGGAATGGCTTGCAGATGTTACCTATGGTTATGTTGGTGCTGACATCTGGGCTCTATGTAAAGAGGCTGCTATGTCTGCATTAAGAAGACTTCTACCTGAGATAAAATGGAAAGAAGAAAAGGAGCTTCCCAGAGAAGTTATAGAAAAGCTTGTTGTTAAAAAAGAGGATTTTGAAAATGCATTGCGTATGGTTGAGCCAAGTGCTATGCGTGAAGTGCTTGTAGAAATTCCGAAGGTTAAATGGGATGATATAGGTGGGCTTGACAATGTGAAACAGGCATTAAAAGAAATGGTTGAATGGCCAATTAAACATCCGGAAAGTTTTAAGCGAATTGGCATTGAACCACCAAAAGGTATTTTGTTATATGGACCCCCGGGATGTGGAAAGACGCTTCTAGTTAAAGCACTGGCGAATGAGGCCGGAGTTAATTTCATTTCGGTAAAAGGACCTGAACTTTTAAGTAAATGGTTTGGAGAAAGCGAACAGAAAATTAGAGAATTATTTAGAAGGGCAAAACAAGTGGCTCCAGCTATAATATTTTTTGATGAAATTGATGCTCTTGCACCAAGACGAGGATATGGTGTTCACGAAGCGACAGAAAGAATTGTTTCTCAACTCCTAACAGAAATGAGTGGGATAGAGGAAATGAAAAATGTGGTTGTAATTGCTGCAAGTAATCGTCCTGATTTAATTGATCCTGCACTACTTAGACCTGGACGAATAGATCGATTTGTTTTGGTACCTGCACCTGATGAGAAAGCAAGATTGGAAATATTAAAAGTTCATACCAAAAATATGCCATTAAAGGATGTGAATTTAGAAGAACTGGCTAAAGTAACAGAAGGATTTTCTGGCGCTGATTTGGAAGCACTATGTAAGGAAGCAGCAATGAATGCACTGAGAGAGAATATAAAAGCCAAGGAAGTGAAAAAGAAACATTTTGATGAAGCATTGAAAAAGATGACACCAAGCATAACAAAGGATATAATTTCATATTATGAAAAATTTGTGGAAAGACAGAGGAAAATTAAGAAAACAGAGGAAGAGGTTCCTTATAGATATATAGGATAATCGCCTAGCCATGGTACCTTAAGTTTTTCCAGATTTTCATAACTTGGCTCTTCATCACCCTTTTCTATGCGATGCTCTATGAATCTTTTCCAACTCCAAAGATTTTCTATATAATATATGTCAAGAGCTCTTCGATTTCCAGTGGAAGCATCTTTAAGATATATGATTGAATCTGGCTCGCGTAGAGGTGTAATACCAATAGCAAACATGCTACCAATTTTTTTCCCAAAAGCAAAATATATTTCTAATTTTTTCATTCTGCTAATTTCTTCATACTGTTTGCGTTGGTATGTTGGAATTGTAACTGATGGCATACCATAGCTATTAAATATTTTGTCTCTTCGTCCGCATGCTACACCAAACCGAAACTCAACAACTGGTGTTTTTTCTATCCATTTATTTGCAATAAAAATATCTGGTGATGTATAAGAATGCTTTCCACTTTTCCTCAATTTTTCATAATGATTTGTTTCCACAGATACGCCAGTTGAATATATTTGCCCCTCAAAATAACCTGAAAGAGCAAAAAGATCTTTCACATATTCCTGAAATTCTTTACCTTTCAAATATCTTTCGCGAAATGACATTGACATTTTAAACAACCATTCTTCTGTATAACATTTTCTTTCTTAGATAAAAGCCATAAAGCCCACCGAACAATAGACCGGCAAGATGAGCCTCATGTGCTATTCCACCGCCAGCTGTAAAAATTCCAATAAAAGAAATTATTGCCCATATAAATGCAGCAAATATAATTGGCATTGGCATGAGTCCCATCCAAACAACTAAGCGTGGATATAAAATTGCTAATGTTCCTATTATTCCAAATATTGCCCCACTTGCGCCAACAGCAGGTATTTTCGAATTGGGTGCTAATGCAAAATATGCAAAATTACCTAGAATGCCTGCTAAGAAAAAAACAGCTAGAAAGTTTTTTGGACCAATTCGCGATTCCAAAAATGTTCCAAACATAAAAAGTGCGAACATATTCCAAAAAATGTGGAGAAAGTCTCCATTTGGAAATATGTCAGCATGCAAAAATATCGATGTAACAAATGTCCATGGCTTGGAAAAAGCATATGCTGGGGTGAATGAAAGTTTGCGAAAATTGCTTTGTAAAATTGGTGAGAGAGTGCCAAGAATAGAAATTGTAACACAGAGCGCTATAAAAATAACTGTAAACCTTGGTCTATATACCCGCATATACAGCATAAAATCATTTTTATATTATCCGTTATCTAATTAAAAATTATGGTTATATTGAAAAATATAGGAAAGGCGTTTGGTGGATTTTTATTTACTATTTTTTTGATGGGATTTATTTTTACTTATCTTATGTCAACATTTACTAGTCAAAATGTGCTCAAACCACTATTTGTATCGATTGTGGACCAACAATTTAAACAACAGATTAATTTTACAAACGAGCAAAGAGAGCTATTATTACAATGGTGTGGCCTAAGTAAAGATCAACGAGTGATTGCTTGTCAAGCTGAAAAGCAATTCATTTGCTTTTTCTCAGACGAGGAATTGGAAATTTTGTGCAATCTTAGTGATGGTTTAAGTGATAAGCAGAAAAATATTATTTTGCACAAAATGTTGGTGGTTGAGTGTTTGAAGAAAGACAACTTAACTTTTGGTCTAGAAAATTCAACAATTTCTATTCCATGCTCAATAATTCAAAATGCTACAAGTGATGAATTGCCTTCAATTCTTGGAGAAACCGTTTTTAACAATATTTATTATAAAAAGTACAACTGCAGTTTCATTGAGTGTTTGATGGCGCCTGGAGGAATAGAGAAATATATGATAATTATATCTGGATATGCAAACAACTTTTTCAGAAGCACAATGAGCTATATGTTAATTGGAATTGTGATTGGTGCTGTAATACTTTTTGTTTGCTATGAAAGTTGGTATGGTAGATTAATGACTGCAGGAAAAGCAATGATAATTTCTACCATTCCTTATATCTTCACAATTTTAGCTATTAATTTCCTTATTCCTGCTGGAATTTTGTCGTTTATTGCACCTCTAACTATCGAATTGGTCAGATTGATGAAAAGGTGTTTGCTAATCATATTTGCTATAGGAGCAACATTGATTATAGTTGGTTATATATTGAAAAGATATGGTAAGAAAAAGAAAATTACCTATAAGTCCAAAGCATAGCTCCTTTTATCAACAATTTTTTTGCTTCCTTAAAACCATTTTCAGTTAATCTATGTGCTGTTTTTGTTGGATGGCATTCAATCAGTCCATCTTTTTCAAGTTTTCCCATGTATTTTTTAACCATTTTCCTTTGTCTTGGGGGGAATTTAAAAATTATTCTATCATCCGGAATGTATTTTCTCTCATTTTTTCCCATAACAAGCAATGATAATAAAATTGTTTTATCTAATTCAGTTAGCATACGCATAATATTTTTTTTGTTTTGTAAACAGAAAAGTTTAAAAATTCTTATTCAAAATAAATAATTGTCTCGTGGTAAAAAATGGATGAATCGATTGAAGATGAGGTTTACAGATTTATATGCAATAATCCTGGGCTAAGTGTTAATGAAATAGCAAAAAAACTTAAAATAAGCAGCGAAAAAATAGAAAGTACTTTAACAAAACTAAATAGAAATGGTTTAATAAAATTTGTATGTGATAAATATAATTCGAATGAAAAACTAAGTTATCCAAAAAGCTTTCTGGAGCTTCTGCCCAAGTTTTTTAAGAAAAATATGAAAAATGTTTAACCTATGTATCGCAGTTCCTTTTCATTTCTTTTATGAATTCTTATGTATTTTTCTAATTGCTCAATAGCAAACTGTTCTATTTTCTTTTTATTTTTCATAATTTTAATTTGTATTTTTCAATTTTTATTTTTAATGATATGCTTTTTATTTTAAAAAATAAATTAAAAATTATGCTTCTGGTTAGAGATGTAATGAAGAAAAATGTGGTAACGGCAAAACCAAATATAACTGTTAGAGAAATTTCAAATGTTATGAGCAGTTTGGATATAAACAGTTTAGTTATCGTTGATAATAATAAGTTGGTTGGTATTGTTACGGATAGTGATGTTCTTCGAGCAATAGCAGAAGGTGGAAATCCTGATAAAATATTGGCAAGTGATATAATGAGTAAAAAAGTGATAACTATAGAGTCGAAAAAGAATATAGAGGATGCAATTACACTTATGGCAGAGAAAAAAATTAAAAAATTGCCGGTTGTAGATGGAAAAAAATTGGTTGGAATTGTTACATACAGCGATATTTTGGCTGCTGAGAAAAAGATAGTTGAAAGCATATCTAAGCTTATGTCTAAGCTATTTTCTGAAAAAAAGGCAGGGGATTGAACGAAAAAATTTAAAAGACAGTGTCCAAATTGCAAAAGTAAAAATTTGAATTTTCTTCCTTGGCTTGGCATAGTTTATGAATGTAGGAAATGTGGATGGAGAGGTCCTTTGGCAGTTAAAAAATTTCTTAAGAAATAATGTTCCAAATACCTATTTTTCTATTTCTAGCCATATTTTCCGCTTTTGCCAATTTTTCCATATATTTTCCTGGACCATCAACTCTGGCATAACCCTCTTCCACAAGTTTTAAATTAATGAATTGATCGTTAAGAAAGATATATCTTAAAAGCCGTCCATATCTATCTTTATTTTTTCCATATTTTTCTAAACACACTTTTTTGCCTTCAATAAGCTCTGCCAGCCTTTCTCTTGCTTCTATATAATAATATTCGTTCTTCTCTGGCGCATCTATTCCCAACAACCTCACTGTTCGCCCATCTTCCAATTGGAAAGTATCTCCGTCTATAACTCGGACGACTTTGCCAACTTCGCATTTACTCTGTGAAAAAATTTTTGCAGCAAATATAAAAAAAATAAAAATGATTAATGCAGATACTTTTCTAATCATAAAATTTTTTAAAATAAATGTAGTGGTCTAAATTTTGTACTACCAAAGGTAGTAAATTAACCTGCCAGCTTTTCTATTTTTACTCCATTTTTAAAAGCATTTTCATTCTTTTTACCAAATTTTTTTATTGCCTCGTCCAAGGATATATTACCTAATCGGATACTACACTTTTTACATATTGTTACAACTTTTTTGCTTTTCTCATCGCCGGCAGAAAAAACCACTGCATTTTTGCCACATATTGTGCATTGTCCTTTAAAAGTTGCAGATATTTTTATCTTCATTTAAATTTCTTGTAAAAGAAACAATATAAAGATATTTTTTTCAAAATAGAAAAAAATAATATGGAAAATAGAGATTATGGTCACTGTGGACTTTGTGGACAGAAAATAAGAGAGGTTAAAGAAATTCCAAAAGATCTGAGGGAAGGCAGCGATCCACTAATTTGGTGCGATTATGGTTTTTGCAATCCAAACCAAAGGTTAGGACCAAACGGTGGTCGAGCAACGCCATATGTTCATGAAAAATGCTGTATTTTACTTTGTGAAAAGGATCATCAAAATCCATGCCCATATAGAAGATATGGCGATAGGAAAAATATAGAAAGAATAATTAGTGAATATAAGTACTAAATTCTGGAGGATAGAATGAAAAAAATTTCTGATAGGATACTTAAAAAAAGTGGGAAGGTTTTGCTGCTTGGAAATGAAGCAATTGTTAGGGGCGCGCTAGAATCTGGTGTTGGCTTTGCTTCTACATATCCAGGAACACCAGCAAGTGAAATCGGTGATACTTTTGCTGAAATATCCAAGGATGTGGGAATTTATTTCGAATATAGTGTTAATGAAAAGGTTGCGCTCGAAGCTGCAGCCGGTGCTGCACTCTCTGGTATTAGATCATTGGTTTCATTTAAACATTTTGGAATGAATGTTGCATCTGATAGCATGATACCATTGGCATATATTGAAACTTCTGGCTTGGTAATAGTTGTTGCAGATGATCCGAATTGCTGGAGTTCGGCGCAAAGCGAACAGGATAGTAGAGTATATGGCTATTTAGCTCATATTCCCGTGCTCGAGCCGTGTGATCCTCAAGAATGTCTGGATTTCACAAAAATTGCTTTTGATCTATCTAAAAAATTCAAAATACCTGTAATTATTCGATTAACTACACGCGTTGCGCATGCACGAGCAGATGTGCAAGTTGGTAAAATTCCCAAATTAGAAAAAAGAGGGAAGTTTGTAAAAAATATTTCTCGATTTAACAATATGCCACCTCATACTATGGCAATGCATGAAAAGCTTCTGAAAAAAATAGAAAAAATAAAAAATCTAAAATTGGAAAAGGTAAATTACGTTTTAAGTGGAAGTGGTGATTTTGGAATAATTGCATCCGGTGTTTCATTTAACTATGTTATAGAAGCTCTTGCTGATTTGAAATTAAAAATACCTGTTCTTAAAATTGGCATGACGTATCCGCTACCAGAAAAAATTATAAAAAATTTTGTAAAAAATTTGAAATGCGTACTTGTGGTTGAGGAATTGGAAAAAATAGTTGAGGAAAAAGTTGCACAACTTGCTAAAGATGTTAATCCAGGTCTTAAAATTTATGGCAAAAATGTTTTGCCAAAATCTGGTGAATATACAGAGGAAATTGTCATTTCTGCAATATGCGCAATCACCGGCCAAAAGCCGCCAATAAAAATAGAAAGTTATCTCAAAAAATATAGCAAAATGACAATTGCGCAAAGATTTGCACTAATGTGTCCTGGCTGTCCACATCGTGCAACCTTTTATGCTGCCAAATTGGCTACAAAAGAAATTGGACAAGATGTTATTTATGGAGGAGATATTGGTTGTTATATTCTTGGTATATATCCGCCGCTTGAAATGCAGGATTTCATAATTTCCATGGGTGCAAGCGAAGGTTTGGTGCATGGTATTAAGAAAACTAGCGATCAAAAGGCCATTGCATTCATAGGCGATTCCACCTTTTTCCATGCAGGTATTCCTGGTTTAATTAATATGGTTTACAATAAGTCCAATCCACTTGTTATAGTTCTCGATAATCGAATAACTGCAATGACAGGACATCAGCCACATCCTGGCACCGGCTTAACTGGTATGGGTGAAACAACGAAAGCGGTTAAAATTGAGGATGTGGCAAGAGCGTGCGGTGTAGAAAATGTAAAAGTTATTGATCCGTTTAATATAAAGGAAATGAGTGCTGCAATCAAGGAATTTCTTACAAAAGATAAAGTTTCTGTTATAGTTGCAAAAAGACTCTGTCAACTGCTTGCAGTGCGACAAATGAAAAAAAGTGGTGTGGCAATTCCTAAATACCAAATTGAGCAGAGCAAATGCACAAAATGCGGCATTTGTCTTAAAAACTTTGCCTGTCCAGCATTCTATACAGAAAAAGGTAAATACTATATTAATACTGACATTTGCACTGGTTGTGGAGTTTGTGTTGATGTTTGCCCAGCCAAAGCTGTAAAAAGGGTGGAGCGATGAAGGAATTTAACATCGTTGTTTGTGGTATTGGCGGACAGGGTGCAATTACACTAGCAAATATTATAGCCGAGGCAGCACTTAAACAAGGATATTCTGTAAGAGCCTCGGAAGTACATGGACTTGCAATGCGTGGTGGACCAATTGTATGTCATGTGCGATTTGGCAGTGATGTACATTCTCCATTGGTGCTAAAAGGTGAAGCACATTTAATTATTGGGTTGGAACTTTTGGAAACACTGCGTGCATGTTATTATGGCTCAAAAGAAAGCAAAAGTGTTTTTCTATTAGATAACTACAAAGTTATTCCGCTATCTGTGTCGATTTTAAAAGAAAAATATCCAAGCACGAACGAAATAGTAAAAAAATTGAAAAATTTTGGCACAAGGATTATTCTTGTTAATGGTGCGGAAAAAATTAAAAAGGAAGGTTTGAGCACAATTTTTTCAAACGTCTATTTGCTTGGTTATGCTATTAAGAAAAAACTAATTCCATTGAGCAAAAAAACCGTTTTAGCTGCGATAGAGGATGTTGTTCCCGAAAATATGGTTGAAGTAAATAAAAGAATTTTTAATTTAGCTTAGCACAATTCGTGCATCAACTGCCTTTGCGCCCTTTGCTGATAGGATTATTGGATTTATATCCAGCTGCTGAATTTCCGGATTATTCTGTAACATTTTAGAAACACGAAGTAAAATATTCACCACTGTATTTAATTTATATTTTTGCCCTCTATAGCCACTCAGAATTTTATATCCTTCTATCTCGCGAATCATTTGTTGCGCATCCTTTCTTGTAATCGGTACAACACGAATGGAAACATCCTGATAAATCTCTGTAAAAATACCACCAAGACCAAACAATATTGTTTGGCCAAACTGCTCATCCTTTTTTCCTCCGACTATGATTTCCATTCCTTCAACCATTTCCTGAACCAAAAATCCTTTAACTCGTGCTTTTGCCTTTCTGGCTTTAGAAAGAATTTTTTTATAGCTCGCTTGTAGTTCTTTTTCACTATTTATTCCAACAATTACGCAGCCAAAATCGCTTTTATGAATAATATCTGGTGATACTAGTTTTAAAACTGCAGGATAGCGAATTTTGCCTAGTTGCTCAATTCTTTTCACAAAAACCGATTTTGCAACAGGTATGCCATAATATTTGAGAACAGCCAAAGAATCGCACAAATCCAAAACTTTTTTTCCTTTAGCTATTTTTAGGAAAAAAGATCTTGCTCCCATAATCTTATATTGTTTACACAATTTTTAATATTCCAAAACAACTAGCAAAAACGATTGTGTACGCTATCAAAACACCAAAAAAGACAGAAAGAAAGGTTTTTTTCCAGTTTAGTCCCAAAAGCCAACTGGCAATTGTTCCTGTGTATACACCTGTAAAAGGTAGAGGAATGCCAATAAAAATTGCTAGACCAAGATAGCCATATCTCTCCACAATTTTTTTACATTTGCTTCTTATTTTTTCTATGTATTTTCTGAAAATTGGGAATTTAGTTAAAAAGTTATAGTAAAAAAATTCGAGCAGAAAATAAATAGGTAGAAAGATGACTGTGTTCAAAAAAATTGTAATAATCGATAGCAGCAGTGGATCCAAGCCCAAAAATAGACCAAGTGGAATTCCACCCCTTAGTTCTGTTATTGGGGATAGCGTTACCAAAGATACAAGCACTATTTTGTCTATCATAAAATAGCCCCGGCCAGATTCGAACTGGCGTCTTTGGGTCTCCTCTCATCTTTTTATCAACGCTTTGGATGATCCAAAGCCCAACATCCTTGACCGCTAGACGACGGGGCTATCGAATAAATTATTTTCTTTTAATTTATTAATTTTTTTACATTACTGCTAGTAAACTACCATTTATTATTCGTGCAGCTCTTGGTATATCTTCTATTGGATGGGCATTTTTATATAGATAAATAGAATAGAAACCATCGCTTATATTCCAAATTATAGGTATTATTGGAGTTATTATACCTGCCAAATTTGCAATAATTCGTCCACATCTTAAAAATTGGTAGGGAAAGAACTTTTCCTCTTTATATAAATAGTGAGAGGCAACTCCATCAACAATTCCCCATGTAAGTAATACAGCTCTTATCCATGATGTAAATGAGGAAAGAACCCGAATGACAAAACCTATCAATAGTATTGAAGGTAGAGAAAAGAATTCCGCTACCCTTTTCTTTACTATTTTCCATTTAGCCCATCTAATTCTCTCATTCCTCGCTTTGTTAGTGCAATGGAATATTACTTATTAAGTTTATATGGTATTAAATCTTTTATCTATTAAGCTTTTAACTGCTTTTTCCACATCAATAGTGTTTTTATCCAAAAGCCTAATTAGCTCGCTCTTTGTTATCACTAGGTTGGCTATTTCTTCTAGTACAGATCATTTTATCCATTAAACCACAAGTGCCTTTCTTAGCTCAGCTGCTTTTTTGCCTCCAACTAGCATTTCTACAATTTTAAGTGCAAATTCCATCGCTGTTCCTGGACCTTGAGATGTAATAATATTGCCGTCAATCACAACCCTATCTCCCCTCGGATATGGTATTTCTGTTTCCATACCAGGATATATTGTTGCTTTTCTATTTTCTAGTATTCCTGCTCGAGCAAGAATTAGTGGTGATGCACAAATTGCAGCTATTAGTTTTTTCTGTTCATTCATTTTCTTGATCCATTCTGTTAAATTTGTCATTCGCGCTAGATTTTTATATCCTGGATCGCCTCCTGGCAGTATTATGCCGTCATATTCCTCTGGTTGAATATCGTTTAATTTTTTATCAGTCCAAACTTTTACACCATGTGCACCTGTAACAACCACTCCTGGAGCTCCTGCTGTATCAACCCTTATTCCAGCACGCCTTAGCACATCGATGACTGTAATAGCTTCTATTTCCTCGAACCCCTCTGCAAGTGGGACAAAGACTTTTACTTTTTCCATAATTAAATTTCCTTTTTAAAAGTATAATTATTTTAAAAGTTTGACTATTTGCTCAGCAAATGTCCTTGCAGCTGTAGGGCCATTGGCAGTAACTATTTTTCCATCTACCACAACCTCCTCATCACTATAGATAACCCCCTCTCTTCGAAATTCAGTCAGAGCGAAATCGGCTGGATAGACTGTTGCCCTTCTTCCTTTTAAAATGCCTGCTTTACATAAAATATAGCCAGCTATGCAGATAGCTGCCACTGGTTTGTTTTGCGCTGCAAAAACTCTTATGAGATTTAGCACCTCTGGATAATCGGCCAGTTTAGGTGCACCAATACCACCAGCTATTACCAAAGCATCAAAATCGTTTGGATTGACATCAATAATTGCTATATCTGGCTTGATCCTTAATCCAAAGGTTCCAACTGCCTGATCTGTTGTTATGCTTGCAACCATTACCTTAAATCCTTCTGCCTCAAAAATCTCCTTTGGAATTTTGAATTCCTTGTCATGAAAATTTTGCTGCGCAATCACATACAAAATTTTTCTCATGTATTTAATTTATTTTTAATAATGAATAATTATGGATTTCGGTGCAATAGCTACAAAATTTTTACTATTGACAGAATCGCTAATGTCACTTGGATATTTAGGAATTATTGTAATTAATTTTATTGCATGCTCCTCCATAATTTTTCCCATTCCTGCATTTCTCATAATTTTTGCAGCTGGGAGATTTATGAATCCTTTACTAGTTGCTCTATGTGCTGCCATTGGTGCAGTTTTTGGTGAGTTAATTGGATATGGCGTTGGAAGAGGTGGTGGGAAGATTTTAGAGAAGAGGCATAAAAAGTTTTTAAAAAAATACAAAAAGTTTTTTCGGAATGGTATCATTTTTCCAACAATAATTGCTTTTGCTGCAACGCCATTACCAGACGATGTTATTGGACTTATTTGTGGCATTTTTGGATATAATATCAAAAAATTCTTTATTGCAACCTTTATAGGTAAGTTTATAATGAGCACTGCTCTGGCTTTTGGTGGTTATTACGGCATTGCTGCCATTCTAAGATTTTTTGGTGGTTAATGATGAAACAAGTAATAGTTGTGAGAAAGGATTTGAGATGGGGAAAAGGAAAGCTAGCAGCTCACGTCGCACATGCAAGTTTTGGAGCAGCAAGAATGGCTAAGGAGGAAATTGTGAAAAAGTGGGAGGATGAAGGGGCAAAAAAGGTTGTTTTGAAG
>CAZONC010000010.1:0-20898 GCA_964581305.1 uncultured archaeon
ATATGAACATCTTGCAAATTAAAGAATTTGTCTCTCTAAAAAAATTTGTTTATACAATATCACTTATTTTAATTATTTTGGCGGCATTTTATTTAAGATCTGCCGCTATTGGCTCTAAATATATCAATGCAGATGATCCTTATCTTGCATATAGGATTGCAGACTATTTTAAAGACAATTTAGCAATACCAAAAAATGATACGTTGCGTGCATATCCGTACGGTTGGAATTGGTTTATGGGAGGACAACATTTAATGTGGTTTTATGTAACAGGCATGTTTGCCCTTTTATTTAAACAACTTGGTTTTTCCACATTAGTAGCGATGCATTTCTACCCACCTTTTTTTGGAGCTTTAACAGTACTGCTAATGTTTTTTATTGTAAATGAAATTTTTGATAATAAGAAAATTGCACTTTTAGCCGCGCTATTTCTTGCTTTATTACCTGCAAACATTTATCGCACAAATTCTGCGTTTGCCGACAAAGAACCAATAGCAGCATTTTTTATGATGTTGGGAATGCTCTTTTTAATAAAATCTGTTAAAAAATTCAACTGGAAATTTTCTTTATTTGCAGGAATTTCTTTTGCTCTAATGGGAATGACATGGGGAGGAATTTCGCCGATAATAATGACACTTGCCGCCTTTTCTCTTCTTATGATATTTTTAAACCAATTTTCTCCTGATTTCACCTACACATATTTAATAACTTCTTTAACAACTATTGGGTTAATATTTGGTACAAAAATAGGCCATATAGATCCACTTGCTCTATATGTAAACTGTTTAGCGATTGTTATTATATTATTGCAAATTTTGGAGGCAAAATTAAAACTTTTTGCAAAACTGAGATTTATTGATTATAATAAAAGATTTGGAACGTATACTTTGCTAATTGGGCTATTATCGATTTTGTTACTCGCAATTCTGTATAAACCACTGGGTAATAAAATTTTTCCATATATATATCAAATTAAAGAGCCAATGTTTCCACGTGGCGATGTTGTAGCAACTACGGTTGCAGAGAACATACCGCCTGAACCTAAAGAACTGCTATTGCAGTTAGGTGTTGGCTATTCTGTACGAACTGGGCTTTTAAATTTTTTTAGTCCAATCGTTTTTTCCATTTTTGGCATTGTCATTTTTCTTTGGAATGGGATATTTAAAAAAATTCAGTTGAAATTCGTTGTTTTGCTTGCTACATGGTTCTTTCTTATGTTAATTTTAGGTATAGGTGCAGTTAGATTATTATTTTTAACAAGTTTTCCAGTTGCTATAATTGCTGCTTATGCTCTATATTATATTTTAGAAAAAACATGGCCTATAAAAATTTCTAAATATGAAATTGGAAAGGCAATTGCAATAATTGTCGTTTGTTTAACATTGGGCCTATCTATTTTAGCTGGTTATAGATTTGGACGTGCTATGAAACCGTCAATGAGTGAAAACTGGGAGCAGGCGTTATTATGGGTAAAAAACAATTCAGCTCCAACTGATGTTATACTTTCTTGGTGGGATTATGGATATATAATTCAGAAAATAGCTGAAAGACCAACGTATGTTGACCCAGGCCAGCCAAATGTAAAGAATGACATCACACTTATCAATTCGACATGTAGAAATCAGCAAGTCGCAAAATTATTTACATCAACCAATGAAACCGAATATTTAGATTGGATAAAAAGTCTAAATATAAAATATATCATACATGATATGGCAATGATTGGAAAATATTCTGCAGTAAGCAAAATAGCTTCTTGGGGTGAACACATTGATAGCATCTTAATAATTCCTTATACTGGTAGTAGAGCAGTTGGCGGACAAATCGTGCATCAGTTTGGTAATATCTGGTTGATTCAAAAGGACAATCAGTCACTAATTCCAGTTCTTGTACAAGGAAATCAAATTGTAAATATAAGCAAAATTTGTACAGCCGATGAAATTATAACAGTTGATCCAAATGGTCTGCCGGGTTGTGTATTTCCTGCAGCAGATGCAATTGCGTATATTGGACTAAGATGTAAAGAAAATATAGGATGTGAATTCTACGATCTGACCAATACATTGTTTGTGAGCATGTGGTTTAGAGATGCAAAAGATCTTAAACATTTTAAACTTGTTTATAAAAATCCAGAGGTTAAAATATTTGAAGTAATTTAATAGAGTAATATGAAAATACAGAATAAATTTATTTCAAATACCATATATCTCTTTGTAAATTCCATTTGTGCATTTTTAATTTCATTTTTTTACTGGATTATTGCAGGAAAAAAACTACTGCCACAACAATATGGTATCGTTTCTACATCTGTAAATTTAATAAGCTTACTTTCTAGTATCGCTATTTTTGGCCTTGGTACAGCTGCATGGAAACTTATTTCAATGTATTTGGCAAAAAAACAAAGAAAAAAGGTAAACGCGATAATAGGGTTTTCACTTAAAACCGTTTTTATAATTAGTTTTTCTATATCATTATTTCTTATTTTTCTCATACCATTTTTAAGTCGCACAATTAAACTTCCTCCTGTTATTATTTTAATTTCGGCGATAGCAATTGTTATTGTTTCAATTTCAAATTTACTTGGTTCAATTCTTTTGGGTTTTCAAAAAATGAAATGGTATTTTTTGGCAAACACAACAGGACATTTCTTTCAAATTCTTTTTGCCGCAGTTCTCATATTTTTGGGATTAAGCTATTTTGGGCCAGTCTTGGGTTTTCTGTTAGGTTTTTTGATTATTTTCATTCTTCAGGTACCAATTGTTTCAAGATCAAACAGTACTTATATAAACAAAAAATTTGTAATGACTGAATATGCTATACCTGCCTTTTTTGCAAGCCTAGCATCAATTATCTTTGCAAATAGTCAATATATAATATTAACTGGAGTTAAAAATCTAGAAGCAACCGGAATTTTTACAATTGCAATGGTACTTACAGGGATTATTTCGAGTATGTCAGATATATTAAATTCTGCCTCATTTTCTATTATTTCACAACTTTCTGCACGAAAAAAATTCAACTCATTAGGTATTTTTATTCAAAACGTTTTTAGATATTGTCTATTTCTTTCCCTACCGTTAACTTTTATGTTAATCGTATTTTCAAAACAACTTATTACCATATTTTCGCGTCCCGAATATCTTTCCTCTGTAGACATTTTTCCAATTTTGGCATTTGCAGGAATAATTTTTGGTTGCGGAAAGCTTTTCCTTTCAAATCTCTATGCAATAGGAAAACCAAAACTTAATCGAAACATACAGGTTGTTACAACAATTATTTTTTTGGCAACAGCAATTACTTTAACTTATTTCTTTTCAATAATTGGTTTATGTTTCGCCTATTTTTTTGCTGCCATTCTACTCTTTTCTTTTAGCGCATATTATATTAAAAAATTCGTCAATTTTTCATTTTATGTTGGAATAAAAAAACTTTTTATCGCAAGCACTATCGCAATACTTTTTCTGTGGGTCACAACGAAACATATAGCAAGTTCATTAGATGTGTTATTGGCTGTACCAGCTGGAATAATTTATATTTTGGCATTGATACCACTTAGATTTTATTCAAAAGAAGATTTTGAAATGGCCAAATACGTTTTGCAAAAACTACCCTACAATAAAATTGGCTTACAAATAGTAAAACATCTTTCAAAATATGCCAAAAAACAAGATTAGCCCAAAAAATATCTCAATAGCAATCAAACAAAATGTAACTTGCTTTTCGGTCATTTTTTTTATGTTCATAAGTATATGGGTTATGCTAAAAATCTTTTTTCCATACGGCGGATCCAACTTGCCATCTTTTCTTAAAATTCCCAGACAACTTGCTCTAAATCTCGACCTTGCTTTTAAGAAAAATTCAATAATAAATGGCATCATAAGTATTACACCGGCTTTTTCCATATTTCCTATTATAACACCAGCAGCAACTGTCGATCCCAGTAAATATGTTAATGAATCGCCTGGCAAGATTTTTGCTGGATACCAATTGTATATTAGGAAAGCAAAAAGTGCAGCAGCTGCAGACAGAAATATGATATTGTTTATTCCATGCAAATAGCTATAAATGGCTAGGGAGAGAAAATAAACAATTCCCATTCCAGCTTCTGAACCATTAAACCCACCAATAAGATTTACAGCATTTGAACATACAACAACACCAATAGGAATAAGAACTAAAGGATAAATGATTCCAAAATTAATTGTTCCAATAAAAGGAATTGATAAAGTCGTTACACCTGCATTTACAACCATTAATGGAATAGCAGCAGGCAACGTAAGAATCGGTTTAATCCATTGTGCAAGTCCGCTTTTTGATTTAGTTTCGTATTTTTTATTAATTCGTTTTTTTTCATAATTCGATTTTCCTATAGGATTTCTTATATCATCTAACAGTCCAACTAAAGTAGCAATTAAAATCGTGGAAATAGCTGCCAGTAAATAGATATTTTTGATATTATATACAAAAGTTTGCACTCCAATATAAGTTAAAAGACCGCTTAAAACACCAAACATAACACAAATACCACCAGATGTAGGAAGTTTTGGTTTATTTTTTTTATGAAGGTCAATAGCTAAGATTTTTGCAGAATAGAAAAAACGAATAAATTGCGGAGTTATATAAAAGGTAACTATAAATGAAATCAAGGATGATATTAAAATGATATTTAGCATATACATATAAGTAAAAATAATAAAAATTTATACTATGCTGTCGCGTATGTCTTTAGAGAGAGTTTTGAAGAGTGCAGGTGCAAAAAGAGTTTCTAAAGAAGCACTTAAAGAATTTTCAGAAATTCTCGAAGAAAAACTATTTTTGATTGCAAAAGAAGCCGCATTAATGGCAAAACATGCTGGTAGAAAAACCATATTTGATGAAGATATACGTCTTGCAAGGAAAAAGCTTCAGATTTGAACGATAAAAATGGATGTAAAAAAAATTTTTGATGAAATAAGTAAGAAAATCAATATCACAGAAGACGAATTTATGGCGAAAGTAAAAAAGAAATGTGAGAAATTTTCAGGGCTAATTACTGAAGAGGGTGCAGCATATCTTGTTGCAAAAGAATTAGGAATAGATACATTTGAAGCTGAAAACAAAAGACGGCTACAAATAAAAAATATTGTTCCAGGAATGAAAAATTTGAATTTTGTTGGCCGGATAATTAAAATTACACCAGTAAATGAGTTTAAAACATCTGACGGAAAAGGAAAAGTTGCTAACTTATACATCGCAGATGAAACAGATTATATTCGTGTAACACTTTGGAACGACCAAGTCAAAATTGTGGAAGATGGGCTAATTAAAGTTGGTGATGTAGTTCAAGTTATAAATGGAATATCAAGGGAAAATATTTTTGGTGAACCCGAGATTTCTCTAGGCAAATATGGTACAATAAAAGCTATCAGTTTTGATCTACCACCCTTGGAACAACTACCAAAAATTCTTTCATATCCCCGAACCTCTATAAACAAATTAAAAGAAGGAAATTTTGAAATAAGAGCACATATAGTTCATGTTTTTAATGGAAATTTTTTATTTGAGGTTTGTCCACAATGTGAAAATGCTTTACAAAATGGTTTTTGTGCAACTCATGGCAATGTTGAACCAAAACCTTGCCTAGTGATTTCATGTATTTTGGATGATGGTACAGGAATTATTAGAGCTGTTTTTTTTAGAGAAGTAGCAGAGAAGCTAATTACTGCAAACAGTAGTGAAATATCTAGATTAGAAAAAGAAAAAAGATATGAATTTATAAATGGAAAAATAATTGGCAAAGAAATGATATTTTTGGGCTCAATAAAAATTAATAAAATAAGTAACAAATTTGAGATGGTAGTTAAAGATATAAAAGATTTAAATGTGTTGGAAGAGAGTAAAAAAATATTTAAGAAGATGGGGGTTGAATGGTAAAAAAAGAAATAAA
The DNA here is from genome assembly GCA_964581305.1 of uncultured archaeon. Lineage (GTDB taxonomy): Archaea > Aenigmatarchaeota > Aenigmatarchaeia > CG10238-14 > SCSR01 > CAZONC01. The sequence continues at coordinate 5,927 of CAZONC010000010.1, forward strand.
GCTTGAAGACATACCCGGTATTGGTGAAAAAATTGCTGAAAGATTAAGAGAGGTTGGTTATACAGATCCGATGAGTATAGCTGTAACTTCCCCATCCGAACTAGCAGCAATAGCCGAAATAGGAGAGGGGCAAGCTGCAAAAATAATAAAAGCAGTAAGAGAAATGCTTGAAATAGGATATGAGGCAGCAGATAAAATTTTAGAAAGAAGAAAAAATGTGGCAAAAATTATAACTTGCTCAAAAAATTTGGATAATTTATTGGGTGGCGGAGTAGAAACACAAGCAATTACTGAGGCATATGGTGCATATGGTTCTGGAAAAACACAACTTGGTTTTCAGTTAGCAGTTAATGTTCAGTTGCCAAGAGAAAAAGGTGGGCTAGAAGGAAGTGTTTTATGGATAGATTCCGAACATACTTTTCGACCTGAAAGAATTGTGCAAATTGCCAAGTCAATGAAACTCGATCCAGATAAGATCTTAAAAAACATTTTTGCAGCGCGTGCATATAATTCAGACCATCAAATCTTTTTGATTGAAAAAGCTCCAGAAATGATCGAAGAAAAAAACATAAAGTTAATTGTCATAGATTCTCTAACGAGTCATTTTCGTGCAGATTTTGTTGGTAGAGGAGAACTTGCAGAGCGGCAGCAAAAATTAAATCGTCATTTACATCAATTGCAAAGACTAGCAGATGCATTTAATTTAGCGGTATATATAACAAACCAAGTAATGGCAGATCCTGCGATTCTTTTTGGAGATGCTACACGTCCAGTCGGCGGTCACGTTTTGGGCCATATGGCAACCTATCGTATATATTTACGAAGGGGGAGAGAAAATACACGAATTGCTCGTTTAGTTGATTCGCCAGGTCTACCTGAGGGAGAAGCGGTTTTCAAAATAACAAATGAGGGAATAAGGGATCCTTAACTTTAACCCTCTTATTACAATATGGACAGAAACGTGATTTTTGCCCAATTTTTATTTTAAGTTTCTGTCCACATTTATCGCATTTTATAAAAACATAGCCCCACATAATTATACTTATTTTTTAAAATTGAATTTCATTTTATGGAAATAATTTATCGAGGAGCAGAAAGTATAATCTATATTAACATAATTGATAATCAAAAAGTTTTGGTAAAAGAACGAATTAAAAAAAAATATCGAATACCAGCAATTGATAATAAATTGAGGCGATTTCGAACACGGGAGGAAACACGTCTTTTGACAGAAGCGAGAAAATGCGGCGTCCCCACACCAAAAATTTTGGACGTGGATGAAGAAAAATGTACAATAGTTATGGAATTTATTGATGGGGAGAGAATAAAAGAGCTACTTAGTAAATGTAAGGAGGAAAATATGAAAAAAATTTGTTTTGAAATAGGATGTTCAATAGGAAAATTGCATTCTACAGGAATTGTACATGGAGATTTAACAACCTCTAATATGATTTTTAAAGATGGGAAAATATTTTTTATTGATTTTGGATTGGGATTTTTTTCAAAACGCATTGAAGATTTTGCTGTTGATTTAAATTTACTATATGAGGCGCTGAGATCAACGCATTATGATATTTTGGATATTTGTTGGAAATCAATTTTAAGTGGTTATATAAAAGAATATAAAAATGCAAAAGAAGTTATAAAGAAAATAGAAGAAGTGGAAAAAAGAGCACGATATATGGAAAGGAAGCGATAATATGGCAAGAATGTATTCGCGGAAAAAAGGAAAACATGGAAGTAAAAAACCGATAGCAAAAGTAGTTCCAAAATGGGTAAAATACGATAAAGATGAAGTTGAGAAATTAGTAATACAACTTGCCAAAAAAGGATACCAATCAGCACAAATTGGAACAATTTTAAGAGATAGCTATGGAATACCAGATGTAAAATTAATAACTGGAAAGTCGATTTCACAGATCATGAAGGAAAATAAATTATATCCACAATATCCAGAAGATCTGCTAAATTTATTTAAAAAAGCCGTTTTGCTAAGTGAACATTTGGCAGTTCATAAAAAGGACAAATCATCAAAAAGAGGGCTACAAAATTTGGAGTCGAAAATAAGGCGGCTAATAAAATATTATATAAGGAAAGGAAGATTGCCAAAAGATTTTGTTTATGATCCAGAAAGAATAAAATTAATCGTTCAAAAGTGATGATTTGTTTCTGGATGATATAGAAAAAGTTGCTAATATAGTAAAATCAATAATTAAGAATAAAAAAGTAAAAATAATTTCGCATTATGATACAGATGGTTTGACGTCCGCTGCCATAATTGCAAAAATGCTTTTACGCGAAGGGGTAAATTTTGAAATAAGAATAGTAAAGCGATTGAGCTCTGAAGTTTTGGAAAAATTAAATGTAAGTGAAAACGATTTTTTAATTTTTACAGATTTGGGGAGCGGGCAATTGAATTTATTGCAAACAATTCTTTCAAAAACACAGATTTTAATTTTGGATCATCACATCCCCGTCGATATAAATCATTTTAATTTGTTTCATTTGAACCCAATTGTTTATGGTGAGGAACCCATTTCTTCATCTTTACTTTGTTATATTTTTGCCAAATTTTTTAATTATAAAAATATAGATTTGGTCGATTTAGCAATAGTTGGCGCAATAGCTGATGAGCAAGAGGAAAAATGGCAATTTAAAGGTTTGGCAAAAAAAGTTTTGGAAGAAGCCGAGCTTATCGGAAAAATTTCTATATTTAAAGGATTAAGATTGTATGGACGATGCACAAGACCAATACATAAAGCGCTTGCATATTCTTTTGATCCATTTATACCATCGATTTCAGGTTCAGAGTCGCAAGCAGTTCAATTTTTGTCAGAACTTAATATTAACGTTAATGAAACTGGCAAATGGAAAACACTTTCAGACTTGACACCAGAAGAACAGCAAAAACTAGCATCAGCAATAATGGTAGAAAGACTAAAAGCAAAGTTTTCCGATCCAGAAGATATTTTTGGTGATTTGTATACCATACTTGGAAGACCAGAGGAAATACAGGATGCACGTGAGTTAAGTACATTATTAAATGCATGCGGCCGAACAGAAAATTTTGATATTGCAATAAGGTTGTGTTTAGGGGATATTTCAGTAATTGATAGATGTCTAGAAATTTTTGAGAATTATAAGAAGAAAATAGGAGAATGTCTTTCTTTTGCCAGAAGCAACATAAAGGAAACTGAGAACGCTTTTTATATTTTTGGAGAGGGGATTATTCCGGAAAACATAATAGGAACTATAACAAGCATTATTTTAAAATCTAATTTGGTTAATTTAAGAAAACCAATTTTTGGTTTTGCAGAAACAAATGAAGGAAAACTAAAAATTTCAGCCAGAACATTAAATACAAACATAAATATAGGGCAAATTATTACTAATGTAATTAAAGTGATTGGCGGTGAGGGAGGGGGGCATTCAGAAGCAGCCGGCGCAACTATAGATAAAAATAAAAAGAACGAGTTTATTGAATTAGTAGAAAAGCAAATAGGTGAAAAAATTGGCAGTTAAAAAGGAAAAACAAAAAGAATGGTTTAACATAATTGCACCCACCTTTGAGAAAGAAATCGGAAAGACTTTGGCAACTGATGAAAAGGCATTATTAAATAGAAGAGTTACTGTTAGCGCAGTCGATCTAACAAACAACTTAGATAAATATTATCTTAAATTTATTTTTAAAATCAAAAAAGTCGAAGGAAAAAATGCGTATGCTGAGTTTGATGGACTAGAGTGTACAACAGATTATATTTCACGGATGGTTGTAAGAAGAGTTACGCGAATTGATGCTATTCAGGATTTGAAAACAAGCGATGGAAGGAAGATTAGAGTTAAAAGTATAGCCATAGTATATAGTCGAATAAAAAGTAGCATTCAAAAGGCTATAAGAGCAAAGATCGAACAGCTTGTTAAAAGCGAAATAGAAAAACTAACGCTGGAGGAAATAGCAAAGGAAATGTTAAAAGATGAAATTAAAAATAAAATTTTAAAGGAAATAAGCAAGATATACCCTGTGAAAAAATTTGAAATAAGAAAAGCTGAAGTTTTATCCTAAAATTTTGAAATATCCGAATACAAACAAATTCAAAATTATTAACGACCAAATGATTGCTGTGCAAATGTAAGTTGCAACCTTTGCATTCTTTTTAAAAATTTTGCTGAAAAATTCTTCAACAATATAACCGCCATCCAATGGCTTTGCTGGTAAAAGATTAGCAGTTCCAATACCAAGGTTAAGAATGAATAGCCAGTAAAATAAATTTCTCATAACTTCAATCAAGGATTTTAAATTTGCATATTTGATATTTATTTCATAAAAATCATATCCAACAAATCCTAAGTAAGATCCATTACCATTATCCGGTTTTGCCACAGTTTTTAGTAAATAGTTGCCAGTAGTTGTTGTGATATTAATCATAGTACCCGGAGCTGTATTATTTAAAATAAGCGAAAGATCTTTCATACTCTTTATACGAGTGCCATTTATCTCAAGTATTATTCCACTTAAATTGCTTTGATTTGCTGGAAATCCTTCCAAAGTTCTGACAATAGCAATACCATATGGACTATAAAGTCTAGCTGAAACAATTAAAAGCAGTAAGCACACAAAACCAACACTAATATTTCCAAAACTGCCAGCAGTAAAGAAACGTAATTTTTTTATGAATCCAAGTTTTTTAATCCTTCTCATATCTTGATCAACAAATGCACCTATTGGCAATGTAAAAAATAGAATAATGCCATAATTTTTTATTCGCACATTTTCAATTTGCATGAATAGCGCATGCATTGTTTCATGAATTGTTAACATTATAAAAATTGCGATTATCCAGTACCAAAATGGAACTGAAATAACTGGTTTAGGAAACTGAAAACTTCCTACTGTTGGTAGCACAATACCAATCGCTCCTTTCAGTTCAAACGTAAATCTAAAAAGGAAGTATAGTCCAATAAAGGCAAAAACAATTCCAACAACAATTCCAATATTCCCTACAACTCGTAATGGACTGGCATATTTTTTAGCAAATTTACTTATTCTTTCTATTCCTTTTTTCCACCTTCTTATAACAATACCATACCTAAATTGAATATTTTTTCTATCTTTGATTATCAAAAGGCTGACTACAAAGAAAAATAAAAAAGTGGAAATAATTTCCAAGTTAAACATATTCATTATTTGAAATTTGGAAAAATAAAAATCAAATATTTCTTAAACTATGGAAAATCACTAAAAGATGTAATATCTCTCTAAGTGCGGGAGGTGGGATTTGAACCCACGAAGGCACTAAGCCAGCAGGTTTCTTCATCAAATCAGAGCTTAAGTTAAACTTAAGCCTGCCGCCATTGACCAGGCTAGGCGACTCCCGCAATCTTGCAATATATAGAAATTATTTTAGTTTTTTTAAACTTTTACTAAAGTCATCAATTTTCTTGCCTAGAGACTTTACAGCTTCCAGAACAATATCTTCAGAAGAAAGTCCACAAACGCTTTCAACGTTAAATATAAAACAATTTTCCTCTGGTTCAACCTTAATTTTACCCTCGCTTACTTCTACACATTCCATACACATATTGCATCTCAAAGGATCACTCACAACAATCTTATTTCTATCATTTTTCAATATTTTAAGCGGGCAACTTTCGATATATTCTTTTTTCGCCTCAACACCTCTTGTAATTATGTTTGGTTTATTTTTGAAACCAACAATTGCGCCTTGCCATTTTGCATGATCTTTTCCAAAACCAAGCTGAGCAGTGGCCTCGAGTTGCAACTCTTGATTTTCAAAAAGTTCAACTATAGGAATTTTTTCAAAAACTGGTTTTACATCTTTGCTAGTCGATTTCAGATCGCCAGAGTAAACCATGCAAGGACCTTTTTTCTTTAGAATGAGCTTAACTTGGCATCGACTACAACCTTTGCCTTTACATTTGCACTCATTGGGTAGATTATAAACATTTTTATTAAAAGATAATGGTATAAGACCAAGCCTATGTGCAATTATTTCATCATTAAGTACGGAGTCATTTTTCTTGAAATCAACCCATTCAATTGCCATAGTAGGTATTTCGGACATCATAGCTCTACGTAGTGCAGCAGCAAATGCATAAGTAATGCCATCAACCAAAAATTTAATTTCTGAGTCCGTTTTGCTTAAAATTTCAATTTTCATTATATCATCTTTCTATTTCTTTAAATATATTATACACGGCGGCCACGTCTTCCACCTTTCCTTCGTATAATATCATGCGCTATTGGTGTTACATCTTCGATCATCCCTATTCGTAGGCCCGCCTTTGCTAGTGCACGAATTGCTGGCTGTGCACCAGGTCCTGGCGATTTTTTATGAGTGCCTTTTGCACGAACTCTTATATGAACACCAGTTATACCCTTTGCTAATGCTTCTTCTGCCACCTTTTTGGCAGCAAGCATAGCAGGAAATGGCATGCCTTTTTCTCTATCTTTGTCAGTCATTTGTCCACCAGAAGATATAGCAATCGTCTCACTGCCAGTAATATCAGTGATATGAATTATTGTATTATTTGCAGTACTAAAAATATGCGCTATTCCCCACTTTTCTTCACGTTTCATTTACTCACCAACTGAATTTTATTTTCCTCATTTTTTGGAACTAAATAGCTTGGGAAAGGTACTTTTCTTTCTCCAATCAAAATCTTTCCATGAACTATGAATTGTCTCGCCTGCTTAATTGTATTTGCTAAACCAATTTTATAAACAAGTGTTTGGAGACGTCTATCTAAGATATTCTCGACTGTAAGTGCAAGAACATCATCGAGCTTAGCATTTTCACTTAAAAGGCCTAAATCAGCCAATTTTTTTATTAATATTTTTTCTTTTTCTTCATTTTTTTTTGCCGCAAGTTCTCTAGCAATTCTTCTATATTTTCTTAGTAAAGCTTCTGCTCTCCATAATTCTTTTTTATTTTTTAGCCCATACTCTTTTAAAAGTTTCCTCTCCTTTTCTATCCTTTCTTTATCCCACAATTTTTTTGGTTTTTCATATTTTTTCTTAAATCTTCTCATTTCTTCTCACTTTTTGCTGCTGCTTGCTTTGCAGCTTTTCGCATAACACCGACAGTCCTACCTTTTCTAAAAGAGCTTCTTGTTCTCTGGCCACGTACAGGTAAACCATACATATGTCTTATTCCTTTATACGTTTTTAGATTAATTAAACGCTGAATATCAAATTTTTTTGCAATATCTAAATCAGTTCCAACTAAATGTAAATCTTTTCCACTTTCCAAATCTTTTCTTCTATTAAAAAGATAAGTAGGAACGCCAAATTTTGCTGGATCTTTGATTACTTCTTCCAATTTTTCTATATCTTTTTCACTAAGTGCACCAAGCTTTATTTTTGGGTCAAAACCAGAAGCATTGCATATAGCCTTAGCCATGGAATAGCTTATTCCTTTAATTTTTGTAATGCTGTGAATAAGCGGTTTTTCTCCGTCTAAGTCTGTGCCAGCAACTCTTACAACTACTTTTAGTTCTTTTGGCTTCTCAACTTTTAATTTTAATTTTTTCTCTTCTTTCTTCTTCTCTTCTTTTTCTTCAGGTACTTTAACTCTTGTAACTCCCATTAAATCACTTAAATAATAATTCATTAAATATTTTTAAAAAATGGACCGGCCGGGATTTGAACCCGGAACCTCACCCATTTTGATAGATTGCCAAGGGTGCGATCTACCGTTGATCTACCGGCCCATTTGAGTAAAAAATTATTTTTTCTTTACCCATTTTAATTTTTTTCTTATTCTACCAAGCCTATAATTTTTCTCACATTTTGATGAACAAAAATAAAATATTTCACCTGTTACTTTTACAAACATCTTTCCTCTACCAGCTTTAATTTTTTCTCCACAGAACGAACATTTCATTTATCTCTCCTCTAGCTTTAATGCAATTTCCATTTCAGTTTCTCTAAGCATGAGGATATCTTTTTCCTTTATTGGTCCAATAACATTTCTTACCAAAATTTTACCTTTGTCAGGACCATCTAAAACTTTACATCTAACTTGAATAACTCCTCTAACACTAGTTCGTCCTAGTAGTTGTATAACTTCTGCTGGGTATGCGTCTGACATGTTACTTTAGTCCTTCGATTTTTTTGATTACATCTTTTATCATTTCTTTACTTTCTCCTTCTTCTTCTATACTAACTGCAGATGCAGCAACATCAAGTCCACTTGCCTTTCCTAGTTCCATTTTACTTGGAACGTATACATATGGTGTCTTTTTTTCTTCACACAAAGCTGGTAAGTGCATTACAATTTCTTCTGGATCTACATCTTCAGCAATAACAACAAGTTTTGCTTTTCCCCTTTCAATACTTTTTGTTGTTTCATTTACTCCACGTCGAATTTTACCTGTACTTCGTGCAGTTTCCACAATTTGTAATATTTTATCGCTCAGTTCTTTTGGCACATTAAATTTTACATATGCTTTTGCCATTTCATCACCTCATATATCTTCATTATTCACAATAATGATTTAAATAATTTATCTATGGCCAAAATAAAAAACTGGCATGTCTTTTTCAATTCTATCAAATCGAGCGAATCCCACACGAATAAACTGTACTATATCACCGATTTTTAGTTTATTTATTGATGGTTCGGCCAATCCAATTTTCACAGAACCATCTGGCATAATTATTTTGATTTTTACATTTGGTTCAGAAACCCATTGAATCTTTGGTATATCTTTTAATTCATTGCCACAAAATTCTACATTTTTTCCAATTTTAATATTAAAAAGATCTATTAATCTTATTTCTCTGTTCTTAAAGTTTATATAATCTTCATTTTCTATATAAATTTTGTTCACATTAACCGGAATTTCTTTTTTTCCTCTTTTCGGAAAGTCAGGATGATAAGGCGTTTTTACATTCTTAATTTCTGAGCAATTTTTAATAGAAATTTTAATAGGGTTGATTACACAAAAATAACGATTTGCTTTTGAGTCGATTATACGTCTATTTTCTGCATATAAAATTTCAGCAGGAACATTTATATCTGCTTCACTAAGGCCAATATTTAAGATAAATTTCCTTATAGCATCTGGCTGTATACCTCTTTTGCGTAGCGATTGCAAACTCCACGTTCTTGGATCATCCCAGCCACTATAAATTCCTTTTTCTATAGCTTTTCTTGCATCTGTTTTACTTAGTTTTAAACCTTCAATATTAAGCAAGCCATAATAAATTATTTCTGGTTTTTTCCAGCCAAATATATTCCAAATATACTCTTCGACCATACCTTCCATCATCAGTTCCTTCCCTCGTATTATGTGTGTAATTTTAAGTAAGTGATCATCAATTGCCCAAGAAAATTCAAGTAATGGCCAAACTCTATATTTTTTACCTACTCTTGGATGTTCACGTTCAGAAATTCTAAGTAAAACTCTATCACGAAAAGCTGGATCTGGATGTTTCATATCAGTTTTTAATCTTACAACAGCTTCGCCTTCTTTATAAAATCCATTTAACATTTTTTCAAATTTTTCCAAATTTTCTTCCACACTTTGCTTTCTATGCTGACATTCGATGCCTTTTATACGATTTTTTCTCAGAATTTCGGCGTTACATTCGCATACATATGCTGCACCGAGTTTTATCAATTTTTTTGCATATTCATAAAAAATTTTATTTCTATCCGATTTGTAAATTAGTTTATCCCACTTAACACCAAGCCATTTTAATCCATCAATTATGAGTTCATATGATTCAGGAAGAATGAATTTTTCTTCTGAACCAATCGTATCATCGATTACAAGATAAAGCTTTCCTTTATACTTTTTCCTATACTCATCGTTTAAGATTGCTGCGCGTGCGTTACCAATATGTAGCGGACCAGAAGGATATGGAGCAATACGCAAAATTACTTTTTTATACTTTTCAACATTTGGCAATGGTTCAAGTTCTTTTTCTTTTTTAATCTTTTTTTCGATTTTTGCACCAAGTTTTTCTAGTTCATTTTTCTGCTGCTCTAAAGTTAAATTATTGATTTGCCTAACAATTTCAGTAGCTATTTTTATAACTTCTTTTACATTTTTCTTAAGTTCAGGTTTTTCTCCTAAAACTTTGGAAATAACAGGCTCAACCAGTGCCTTCCCATTATGTTCCAGCGCATTTATAAGAGCATGCTTCAAAATGATTTTTTTCATATTTAGAATATCAGTTTAGCAAATTATATTTATTTCAAAATTATTGCACCATATCCAACAACTGCACCTAAATCCTGTGTAATATCTCCAGATGTTGCATATTTTAACAATTTCCCTTTCTTTGCACCAAGCTCTTTTGCTGCAACCATGGCTATAGCTATTGGTCCAAAACCACAAACACTGGCATTTTTTTCTTCTATTCTCGCAAAAAACTCTTTTTCATTAAGTTTCAAAATACTTTTTATAATCAGGTTGTCGATTCTTTTTGCTTGATTATATGGTATATAGTGTGAAAAATCAGAGCTTGCTAGTAATATCCATTTTTCTTTTTTTATGATGTTAGCAATGGTCTTCCCTATAATTTTACAACCTTCAAGCAAAGTTTCATCAGCAAATTCATTTAAAACAGAAATTGGAACTATTTTAAAATCATTACCAAATCTATATTGTAAAAATGGAAGTTGAACCTCTATTGAATGTTCATTTTCATGAGCTATATAGTCATGTTCAAGTATCGGACATTCTTTAATCATTTTTTCAGCAATTTTTTCATCAACAAGTATTTCGCCTAATGGCGTTTTCCACATACCGGTTTTCATTATTGCAAACTTTGCGCCTATACCGCCATGATTAGGTCCAACTATTATGTAATTTGATTTTTCTATTTTCGAATAGACCCATGCTGCTATGGGACCGGAGTATTCATATCCAGCATGTGGGACTATTGCTACATTAAAATGTTCTTTTTCTATTTTCTTTGGACCAAGTTTATGACTAAAGCAACTGCTAATTTGTTTTTGTAACAACTCTTTTTCAATATTATAAAATGTTCCGGCAGCAACAGGAAGTCGTATAATTACCATTATTTTTCACATTCTTAATTTAAAATTTATTTATTTAAAATTGTTTTATTTTCTGCATGATCAAAAGTAAAAATATACTGGAAAACATATTTTTGATAATATTGAAAACACCATATATTTACTTTATAATATTTTTTACAAAACAATTATTGTAAAAGATATTTTTTTAAACACTGTTTGCTAAGGTATAAATAGAACATTTTGCAATATTTTATAATAAGAAGGTGAATAATTTGGTCAAGGAAAAGCCAATTTTACAGCTTTTCCTGAGACCCAAGCCGATAAGAATTCTTATGAGTTTAAGAAAGGGGCCAAAATACGCAACAATTTTGTCAAAAGAAGTAGACTGTACGTATTCGCATACAGTAAAACTCCTCGACTTATTTAAAAATTATGGCATGGTTGATTTTGACAAGCGTGGCCGAATAAAAATTGTCAAGTTAACTGAAGTTGGCGAAAATGTAGCAAAAACAGCCGAATCACTATTCCTAAAAATAAATCGGCTAAAAGAAAAAACAGAGAAAAAGTGAGAGTTGGTACAAACAACATTGCTAATAAAAAACCAAATGTATTTTCCATAAAACAATAGTTTTTGTTTTTCTATAAATTTCTCGTCTAAGATCAAGGTTAAACATTCTCTCTCTTATATATTAAAAGAGAAAAAATGAGTATTTTGGCAAAGTTTCTTATAACGTTTTCTATTAATGGAAAGTATAAATTTATAGAAAAATAACTAATAATAAATTAAAAGTGCGCCAGATATAGCAATGGATTGAGCACTTGTTAGAGATGGTAAAAATGAAACTTATACCTTATTTGCTTGTTGGCAATCATCCTAAGGCAAAAAAGTTAAAAGAAAGGGTGACCCAAATAATTAAAATTCTAAAAGAAAGTAATAATAAAATTGAAGCAACTGAATTAGAAAAAAAACTTGGCATTTCGCGTTTAAAACAGCCGGCCATGTTTTATAAACCTTTGGCTGCCTTGCGAAAATGGGATTTGCTTCAAGTTCAAAAAAAAGTTGAATTGAACGAACACGGTAAAAAACATTTCAGGACAACATATATATTAACTCCTGAGCTTTTTTATCACTATATACAAAAAACCCTTCTAGAATTAGTTAAAAAGGAGCTAGAAATGCTTTAAAATGCACCAATGGCTAAATTAGATTGCGCATTTTGTGGATTTAAAAGTGCGTGTAAAATTATTTTTCTATCAAATATATAATTTTTGAAATATATTTCATTTTAAATATTTTGTGAAAAATTTATTGAAATATATGTTATCAATTATAATGTTAATATAACATATGTTTCGCTAATTAATTTGGTGCATTTTTAAAATTTTTGGTTAACGTAAGTATTTTTGCTCAAATTTTAGTTAGAAACTTCATAAAAATACTAGCTTCTCTCGTAAAAGTGAGAGTTAACCGTTAAAAATAAATAGTGAGAGAAACAAATAATATTATGGGCATTTTAGATTATTTACGAGGAATTTTCTCTAAAAAGCGCAATATCGAAGCGCTGCAGCAGCGCTTTGAAGCGCTTCAAAGCGATTTAAAAGCGCTTCAAAGCAGCGCTTTAAATCGTACCGAAATTGAAAAAGATTCGTTTCAGTTAGGTCTAGCGGCAGGTTATACCGGAAAATTTATCAAGGAAATCGAAAATACCCTTAATCGAATTGAAAGCCAAATGCCAACTAAAGATTGGCTAACTTCTGCTTTTTTGGATTATTTTAAATTTCACGAGCAAAACGAAGAGAAGCGGTTTGAAATTATTCATAATCTTTTACTTAGTCTTCAAAAAACAGCCGAAAAAACACCCGAACCCATTAAAGAAGAACTAATTAGTAAAATCAATGTAATAAAAGAAAACCTACCTTTAAGCCCAAAAATGGAGGCTGTTCTATTGATTATAAAAGAGTTTAAAGAAATAAGCTATGATGAACTTGCTATGAAACTAGGTATACAAGTATCTGCTTTAAGAGGATTGCTCACAAATCTTGCCCGGAGAACCAATAAAATCGAACGTTTTATACGTGAAGGAAAAGGTTGGGTAAGATATATTGGCGATTAGTTGAAGCGCTTCAAGCGATTTTAAATTGATTTATAGACAGAATAGGCATAAAAAACTATTTTTTACCGTTCCATTCGGCATGACAGAATGGACATATCGTTATTTTTTCATATAATCCAACTTTAACCAGGTTAAAACATTTTTTACAAGGAACGCATACTTTACCCATATACTGTGTAAAATTGCCCCTAATCACCACCTGCAAAAATTATTATGGTAATTCTAGAATATAAATCTTAAAAATTTTATAATGAATTTTCACTTCTAAGAAGTGGTAATTGTCTAGAAAATTACTTGAAATTTTCTATTTTTTCTTTAAGTTTAATGAATTTTGTGACCGCATTTAGATCTATATTTGGCTTTAGTCTAATCATTTTCAAATTAAAAGGTTCCATCGGTTGGATGTCAACAAAAATCGATAGATGTTTTTCGATGAGTCTTGCAATTGTTTTATGATGTAAGCCGGTTCGCCTTTCTATTTCTCTATACCAAAGCCAACCTTCTTCTGCTTCTTTTAGACAATTAATTATTTTACTGAGATTACGCGCAAGATCTTTTCGCATAAAATGCACCACTTGGAGCTATATATATTATTTAATTTTAATTTTTAACTTTTTAAACTATTTTTTTCTAAATAATAGGGAAAAAAGCTAAAATTTACTTTTATTTTTTTACAGAAGATTAATTTTTCTTTTTTAAGCTGAATATGTCACAAAATTTTGCTCAGAAATTTAAAAAATCTTTCAACCTTTTAATTGCTTCTATTTTTTGCCTATTTCCGATTTTTGCCTGTTCGACAGCATTTTTTAATATCTCACCCACATTAGCCATAGCTCTTTTTTCAAGTCTATATGGAATATTTGCTTTAGTTCCAAAAGCATATGTATATCTAATAGGATCTGTAAATGATGTGGATGCACCATAAATTAGTTTCGAAACATATGCCAATCCTCTAATAGTAGCAGGACCAACTCCCCTTATTTCCAATAAATCGGCAAAATTTTTTCCTGCAAATTCATGAGCATTTTTTAATGCTTCCAATGATATTTTTTTTGGGATTGCAAGCTCATAAGGCATTTTCACAATTTTAATACCTAAGAAATCGATTATTTTAGTTTGGCCAATTTCTCTACTAAGACTCACTATAGTTTTTTGAAGTTTTTTAGGTTGTTCATCACGAACAATATCAACTATAGTCTTTCTACATTCTCTCGATTTTCTAGAAGTAAGATCTAAAACAACTTTTTGATGACTACCAACAGCTGTATTATAGGGCTCCTCGACAAATTGTTTGGGGTTTAAGGTCCAATGAAACCTTCTAACAGTACCTTTATTAATATTCATTTTTTGATTTATAGTTGTAAAGTTGCCTTTTTCATCAATTAGCATAGTGTGAAAATAGAGTTGATGCTGATCTTGAAGTTCACATGTATCCACTTTACATGTAAGTCGACTAGCACGTATCAGTTTATTAATTTTTTGTGAGCTTATTCCCAACTCCTCACCAACCTTTGGAATTTCATTAATAGCATGTGCCCTCAAACCTTTTCCACCAACAATTTTTAGTCCAACATTTTCTTTTTCAAGAGCTTCTTTGGCTGCCATTAGTGGAACAGTTGTCATTCCGGAAAATTGCCATTCAAATCCAACAGTACATGAAAAACAATTGAGCCAAAGTGGATCCGAAAATCTTCTAATAACTTCTTTTGTTCCAAATTCATTTACAAGCGCTTCCAAAATTGGACCAGCCAGTTTTACAATTTCTCTATAATGCGGGACAGGTCCGGCTGCTAGTCGAAGTTCCACCACACCTGTTCGTCTAAGTTTTCGCATGTTTAATATT
>CAZONC010000011.1:0-19129 GCA_964581305.1 uncultured archaeon
AAAGGGTTGTTGAAAGTGGAGGGATATTTCCCCATATTTTTGTCCTCGAAAAAATTTAACTATCTAAATGTTGCTTCTGATTTACTCCTCAATTTTTTAGTATGATATTCGCATTCAAAACAAACCCATTCATCTAAAATTTTCTGCAAGCTTTTATTTCCGCAATTTGGACATTTCATCATATTAATTCTCTAGAAAAAAATTAAGTTAAAGGTAAAAAAATGCTTTCTCAAATACCTTTTAAGCTAGAGGAAATAAAAAAAGAGGATTTGGATGGTAACTGAGCTAGATGCTGTGAATTTTGTACGAACAATTAGCTACAATGTGCAAAGTTAAAAAAGTTCTTCTTGATATAGAAGAGAAAACTCATGTTGGCGAGTTTCAGTCTTCTCCTAGAGCAAGATAAAGAACAGGAAAAATGAAAGGAAGAAGTTGAAGAACTGAACTAAATATCTAAAATTACTTTTGCTTTCCAAATTTTATTTTTTTTGATTTCCATTTGATGATATGTTGCTGCTTTAACATGCGTTCTAGTTTCATGTTTTTCTCTTTTCATTTCTTCTCCTTTGCAAATTGCTTCTAGCTTAAACTTTTTTTCATCAATTTTTACCCTAAACTCAGAAAAAGCAAGGTTTTCCGAGTCAACAAAAACTAGCAATTTATTAAGCCAATCGAACATTAAAGATTGCAGATCGTTTCCTCCAGCTTCAACTTTTCTCTCAATTTTCGGTTCAACTTGCTTAGTGTTAACAATAACTTCAAACATTGCTAAAGCAGCATTTGCAAAAAGCTCATTCAAATCTTTGCCGTAAGCCTCAAAAGCTACATCAGCTGTAGTTATATCTAAAAATTTGAATTTTTCCATGTTATTTATTCGAAAAAATAAAACTTTATACTTTTCTTTTTTAAATTTTAAAAATTATTTACTGAAAAAGCGATATATTTATAAGATAAATTTTCTAACTATTTTTTTGGTAGTTAAGGAGGATGTTTAGAAATCAGTACCTTCGGGTACAGGATTTCGACTCCTTCGGGAGTCAGAAATTCAAAGATTTCTAAACCTCGTACTTAACTACTCTTTTCTAATGATTTTTTTGTAGAGTGGATAATAACCAAAAAGTTTAAAAACATTTAACTCTATAAATTGGGTGGTAAGATGAATGCTTTAATTAAAAAACCAAAAATTAAAAAACCAAAAAGTTCGATAGATAGAAGTATCGATCAATTCATTACAACAACTTCACGTATTATCGATCTAACTCTTCATATGATTAGAAACAACGAATTTGATGAAAAATTGATTGAGACAACCCTTTATGATTGTGAGTGCCTTAATAGAGCTCTTATAGATTTGAAAGAAAGATATATAATCGATAGAAATACATATAGCGAGGCACAAAAGTATATTGAAAAAATTAAAAATGAAATTAGAAATTCATTGAGCACATATGACCTAAAACCGATTAAAGACACAATTCCTTATTCATTCTCTCTTTTTAAAAGTGGAATTGAAATTATGGAATATGGAAAAATTAAGAGAAATACACTAAAAAAATATTTGAGAGAAGAAATTCCAAAATGGAAAAATATCGTTTATACAAATTTACAAAGTAAGTATCACTACTGAATTACTCCTTTGGAACGTATTTTGTTAGTATTTTGACAATTTCGTAGCCATCTTCGAGGTCTCTTATTTTTGCTTGAATAGTAGCGCCATTTAAATAGCAAAAGTTGATATATCCTTTGTCAATTTCTATTTTTGCTGGGTATTCGCCTAGTATAGCTTTATAACTTTCAAGAGTGGTCAGTGCCCTTTTTTCAAGTTCTCTTTTCAGTTTCTCATCAATTCTTACAATTGTGCGTGGCATAATTATTTTTAAGATAAAAAAATTTATAAAGCTTTCTTTTTTAAGGTATGACCTTTCTTTTTTAAAGTACAAATTCCTTGAAAGCCACAAATTTTGCATTTCTTTTTTCTACAAAAATTTTTCCCAAGTTTTAGCAGTGCAGTTTCTAAATTGACAAACGTTCCCTTACCAACCTCTCGCCATATCTTTTTAAGTTCAATTAGTGCTTTAGCTGGATTTTTACTTTTTATCAAACCGAGATTTTTCGCTGCAGTGACAGTGAATACAGACGGTAAGGGATTTACATGCCATATATCGCGCATTTCACGAAAGAATATATCAATAGTAACATCGCCTATCCCTTTTCCCAGATTTTTCAGACGATTTCGCAAATCGTTTTCATTTGATGAATTTTCATAAATTTTTACCAAATACTTTGCCTTACCCAAATTTTTCATTATCTCAAGCAGTTTATCAGCTGTGCTAAAATCGTATCTTGTATAGGAACCAGCATCTAAGGCCTCCACAAGTTTATGCCAACCAGCTTCGCAAATCTTTTCTGGTGTCAAAAGTTTACGTTTTCTGAATTCATTAAAAGTCTTTATTACACAACTTTCTTGGATAGGCTTTCCAAATAAAATTGCTGCCAAAAACCATTTAAAAATCTCACTTGGTTTTTTGCTTTTTAAATCGATTCCTAGCTGTTCTGAATATGTTTTTGGAAAGGTTTTTAAAAGTTGGTGAACTATTTGCTCCACATTTTTAAATAGATATTAAAATTTATATCCTAATTTTTCAAAAATCATTTTCATTTTTAAACTATCTTGTTCGAGAATAGGCGATTCGGAAATTATTGTTACATCTTTTTTTTGTTTAAGAATCTCTTTTGCCAAAGGTTCAAATGGCGGTTCGTTGTTAATTGGTAAATGATACCATTCATTACCGCCTTCTTTAGCTGGTCTCCATTTAATTCCTGAAAAGTGTATATGCAAATGTTTCGTTTTTACTTTTTTTACACTACTAAACATTTCTTTGTAATCAATTTTGCCTCCGTTTCTTGCAAAAATGTGTGCCGGATCTAATACTATGGTAAATCCCTTAACCTCTTTGCACAATTTTACAAGTTCTTCAACTGTACCAAACTGACTTATTTTACCTGTGGTTTCACCACCAAGCAAAACATCTTTTATTCCATTTACCTTTGCTCTATCTAGTATATCTTCAACTTCACGTTTTACGATCTCATACGCCTTTTCTTTTTCCAACCCAGAATAATATGCAAGATGTGCAACAACTACATTTGCACCCAAAGCCATTGCTCTATCCATAGAGTCCAAAATAAATTTTTTACTTGCAGCTACAACTTTACTTTTTTCCGAGCACAAATTTAAGAAATAAGGTGCATGAACAGAAAGCTTTATTCCCAATTGTCCTGCCAATTTACCAGCTTCTTCTGCAGTCCTTTTATCTAAGTAAACTTTTCTCACAAACTCAATTTCCATTGCATTTAATCCAATTTCAGAAATTTTTTTAATTCCATTCAATGTTGACCGATTTTTGCAAACGGTCGGCACACCTGCCGGCCCAAGATATATTTTCATATTTTTCTCAAATTATAAATCTCATAATTATTTCAAAAATTATAATAGCAATAACAATCCAAATAACATGTTCGGGTTTAAGTTTAATAATTTGTTCTTCCTCTTCCGAATATCTTATTAACCCACCAATACCTCTTGGTAAATATATTTTATCCTTTTTAGCCATGGTTATCAATTAAATTTAAGGCGTGCTGACCATAGCCCGTCTTCTGTTTTGGTAGCATTTATCTAAGCGCTTAATGCTTGCATCCCAGGCATGTCAGGCCGTTTCATCCTGTCTGACCTCAACTCAATCCATATCATTGTTAGCGAGGCCAGCAGGTTTCGTTTCTGATCCTGACATGGGGCTTCTCAGCCCGCCTTTTCAGGCTCCTTAAGGGATGGACGGAACTTCCTCAGTCTTGCTTTGGCGCAAGACCGAAGCTACCTGGTCAGCTCGCCTAATAAATAGTTTGAATAAGGATTTAAATAGTTTTGCTTATAAAAAGTGAGACAATAAAAAAGTTATTTTTTATTTCTATAGCAGCAATGATTTTACTACCAACAATTGCTCTGGCAATAGGTTTCTTCCAGCCAAAGTAGACCTTCAGGTTTAGCATATATGTATGATTCAGTTTGTTCATTGGTATGGAGAAATAAAGAAAAGAATATTAGAACAACCAGATATAACAGGACTGCAAAAGTTATGCGGAATTTAAACTTTTTTTATTTTTGAATCAATTCTGAAAGTTCAACAACTTTTATATTTTTTGAAGCCTCTTTTAAACAAGCAAAACACATTGGGCAAGAAGTAATCAAAATTTCAGCTTTAGTTTTTTCTGCTTGTTTAATTCTTTCTTTAGAAATTTCTTCGCTGAGCTCTGGATAATTAGATTTCGTGCCACCTCCACCGCCGCAGCAGAATGCCAACTCTCTAGAAAA
Source organism: uncultured archaeon (assembly GCA_964581305.1). Lineage (GTDB taxonomy): Archaea > Aenigmatarchaeota > Aenigmatarchaeia > CG10238-14 > SCSR01 > CAZONC01. Next base: position 4,370 of record CAZONC010000011.1, read on the forward strand.
TTCCATCTCAACTAAATCAAGACCCAAAGCCTTTACTATATTTCTTGGCTCTTCATAGATTCCACAATAGCGACCTAAATGACATGGATCATGATAAGTGGCTTTTCCTAATTTTTTATTTAATTTTAACTTTCCATTTTCTATTGCTTTCCAAATAGTTTGGGTTATGTGCTCAACTTCTATATCAAATTTTTCTAAGAATTTTGGATATTCTAGTTTGAAAGTTTTTAAACAAGCTGGACAAGAAGTAATTATTTTTTTCACTGCATGGTCTTTAAATAAACTTAAATTCTTCTTTGCAAGAATTTCAAAACTTTTAAAATAACCTGCATTTAAAACAGGAGAGCCACAACAAACTTCTAACTCTTCAAGCTTAATAAAATCTATTCCACATTTTCTTAAAATTTTTTCATAATTTTTTTGAATTTCTGGAAAAGCAAACTTGCTCATACAGCCAGGATAGTATAGAACATTTTTAAATATCCTAAACATCAAATCACCCTAAATAACATTGCTAAACCTAAACTAATCAAAATTAAACCTGTAGCTAATCGCATGTACTTTCTTGTTTTTAGTCTTAACTCTTCAGCCTTTTCAACTTTTTGCAAACCAAAGTAAAAAATCAAAACTAGTAAAATTAAAGGAAGAACAAAAAAGAAATTATACAAAAGTAAATACAATGTAGATAAAATTCCAACAATACCTTTTTCTGCCAGAATTGTTGTAAACGCGAAAGGAAAGGCTCCTGCACATGGAATTTCAACTAAACTTACAAATAATGCTAAAAGAATTGCGGAAGGCAAGGTTGCCATTTTTATTAGCTTTTCAATTTTAGGTTTTGCAAACTTTGGTATTTCCAAAGAAACCCATTTTCCATAAAAGAAGAAATCTTTTAAAGAAAGAAGACCTGCAACTATTAGAACACTTACTACAATTGTTTTAATTATTTCTATAAAGCCAATTATTGAAATTACATTTAAAACGCCATACATAAACAAAAAATAAACAACAAAAACTATAAAAGAATAAGCTATCCCTATCTTTAAACATTTTTTACTCGTACCAATTGCTAGTAAATATGCGACAAGAAAAAATAGGACTGACAAAGCGCACGGATTTAAAATTCCGTCTATAAGTCCCAAACCAATTGCAAGCAAAAAAATTGGTAATTCCATTTTTATCAACAATTCTTTTCAATCCATTCGTTAATTTCATTTTCGCTTATTACCCCAACAATTTGAATGCTTGTATTTTTTGTGCAGAAAAAAGTTGGAACAAATCGTAAATTGAGGTTAAGCTGTTTTATAAGTTCTTGGCATTTGTCATCATGTACATTAAGCCAATAAACATCATTTCTTTTCTCCATAATAGGTTTCATCGCTTCACAGGCACGACAACCATCGTAATATGCGAATATTACTTTTTCTTTTTCTATCGGTAAAACACAATATCCAGTTACTGTAGGTTTAGATAAAAACCATGCTATAGCTGCTACCAGAATAATTATTGCAACAATTACAAACAAATTAATTTTCATATTCATCAACAACAATACAATTCTTTTGGAACTTTCCCTTTCTCTATTTCTTCACCAAATGGATTTCCCACAGCTTCTATATTGTCAATCATTCTTCTGTTTGGTGAAGTTTCAATTCCTTCTTCAACTGATTTCTTTCTAAACTTTCTTATCAACTCGGGAATGTCAATTTCTAAAGGACAATTTTGTTTGCAAGCTAAACAAGTGGTGCAAAAGTATAGTCCGCGATCAAAGGCTCGTTCCACTCCCTCTTGAAATAAAATCATACCAATTCCTTTACCAGCAAAATAATGTAAACCATAGTTATCAAAAACTTGCCTGTAAACTGGACAAAAGTATAAGCAAGATCCACAATTTATACAGTAAAGCAATTCTTCAAATCCTTGTTTTATAATTTCACTTCTTCCATTATCAACAAGAATTAAATAAACTTCGTTTGCTCCTTGCACACCATAAATAGTTTTTTTCGGTATATCAGCAGTTTTGCTAGGAGAAGAAATTATGTTAATATTAGCTGGTAGGCTTGTGCCAGTCCCCCAAATTGCAGAAGCTTGACAAATTGTAACTGCTTCCTGAAGATTAGAAACAATTTTATCAATTCCAGTTATTATTATATGTTTTTCAGGAATTCGTGAAACCAGAGAAATATTCCCCTCATTTTCAAGAATTAGAATTGCACCATCTGCAGAAATAACATTTGCTCCTGTTAATCCAATTTTTGCTTCTAGAATTTCTTTTTTTATTTGTTTGCTGACAAAAGAAACTACTTCATCAGGATCTTCTTTTAATTTCACTCCAAATTTTTCTTCAATCTTCTCAACTACTTTTTTCAGAGGTATGTGTAAAGCAGGGATAACCGGATGTGTAGAAGTTTCTTCACATAATCGAACAATAAAATCTCCGCAATCTGTTTCTATTATTTTGTTTCTTTCTTTAAGTAAGTCTGATAAACCAATTTCCTCTATAACATTCGACTTTGATTTTGCTATTTTTTCATTTTCTGGAATTAGTTTTAAAATGATTTCACATGTTTCTTTTGCGTCTTTAGCTTCAAAAACTTTGATATGTTGTTCTTCCAAATTTTTTACTGCTTTTTCTTTTAAAGTTTCTAAATTAGCTAGAGAATTTTTCTTTATATTCTTTAGCTCTTGCTTCATTTTTTCTAAGTCAATTTTTTTAAAAGCTTTTTCTCTATCAGAAAAATAGCTAGGAAAAGCTATTTCTAAACATTTTTTTGCGTTCTTTATTCTTTCAGATACCAAAATTTCCTTCAAATTCATAATTTTAAATACCTTGAAACCATATTTAAAGATTGGTTACAAAAAGTGAAACCATGGAATTAAGCCGAAAAATCATGATTGGAATGATAATAATTACAGGTTTTATTTTCTTAGTTTCCGTTACAACGCTATATGTACAGACACAAATTACTGAATATGGATTTTGTCCGATTCCTATGCCTGTGCTCGTGCCTGCTTTTGCTTCCTTAGGAGTTTTTGTCGGTTCTTTGACTTATTATCTCATGTTCATAAGATTGGAAGAAAGTAAAGAAAAACGTTCAGAGATTATCCATAGTATGCTAGAAATGTTAGAGGTAGATGAAAAAGAAGTTGTTAAAAAAATAATTGAAAATAAAGGTGAGATATTTCAAAGTAAGCTTTCATCTTTGTTTGGTAAGGTCAAAACTTGTAGGGTTATAGCAAGTCTAGTAAGAAGAGGGATTGTTTTTAAAGAACCCTATGGAAAAACCAATAAAATTAAATTAAATGAAAAGTTCAGAAAAATACTATATACTTAAGTTTTTAAACTTTACTGCCCAAAATTGATATAATGACAGAAGAGAAAGAAGAAAAGAAAATAACTGTGAAATTACCGAAAGTAAATATTTGGATGGTTTTTGCTTTAATTCTAATAGCAGCTATTGGATTTTTATTTTATACCAAAAGTATAACTGGCCGATTTATTGGGTTATCAGCCGAGGATGCGGTAGATAAAGCAATAAAATGGATTTCAAATTATTTTCAAGCAAATGGACAAAATGTTAGCATTAAATTAATTAATATAACTGAAGAAAGTGGTTTATACAAATTCTCTGTGGAAATATTTTTGACCAACGAAAATTTTACTGGTACATACTACGTTACTAAAGATGGAAAATTATTTATACCAAATCCAATTGATATTTCGCAAAATATATTTGGAAGCCGTACAGAATTTGACGCACCAGATACAGAAAAGCCAGAAGTTAATTTGTTCGTTATGGCATTTTGTCCATATGGTATGCAAGCAGAAAATTATATGAAGCCTGTGGTTGATTTGTTTGGTGAAAAGATAAATATCACGATAAGATTTATAGCTAGTGTTCAAGGCACAACAGTCGATTCTGTTCGATCACTCCATGGCATAAACGAAGCAAAGGAAGATTTGAGACAGATCTGTATTCAGAAATATTATAATCGTTCAGTATTTTGGAATTATTTAATGGAAATAAACTCCATTTGCTCTTCAAATTACAATAATGATACTGCATTGGAAAATTGTTGGAAAGCCAGTGCGCAGAAGTTTGGCATTGATACAAACCTAATAGAAACTTGTGCTTATGGTAGTGAAGGCATCGATTTGCTTAAAATTGATGAGCAGTTAGTGGAGCAGTATGGTGTCACAGGCTCACCTACACTAATAATAAATGGTGCAGTATATAATGGCGCTCGAAATTCGGAATCCTTTAAACAAGCAATATGTTCAGGATTTATTACACCGCCGGCCGAATGTAATCAAACTTTAAGTTCTCCAGGTAGTTCAATAAGTGGAACATGCGGCTAACTTAGATTTTTTCTATTTTTACTCTACAATATTTGAAAGCAGGAGTTTTGGATATAGAATCTAATAGTGAGCTTGTTAATCTATTAACTATTGTTTCTCCATAATGTGTTGGAGCAGCTACAATTCCTTGTTTGATTCTATCACTTATTTTTGCTTCAGCTATAATCATACCAAATGGTGAGGAAATTTTTATTTTTTCTCCATTTTTAATTTTTAGATTTCTTGCATCATTTTCATTTATCTCAATAATTGCTTTTGGTTTAATTTTATTTAGAATACTGCTTTTTCTTGTCATAGTTCCCGTATTATATTGTTCTAAGTATCTGTGACAAATCATAACGAATGGATAGTCGATTAAAGCTTCTGGTCCAATATAAGAAATTGGATAAAACGGAATGCGCCTATCAAATGATAAAATTTGTGTACCGGTCGGCCTTTTTTTATCGCAGGGCCATTGAATGCCTTGCTTCTCCAATTTTTTATAACTCATTCCAGAATATATTTTCATAACTTTACACATTTCTTTAAAGATATCTTCAGCACAGCTGTAGTTAAATTGCTCTTTGTAACCCATTTTTTCTGCAATTGCTTTTATTATTTGCCAATCTTCTAGAACTTCTGGTGGAGGATTTACAGCTCTTTTAATTAGTTGCACGCGGCGCTCTGTGTTTGTAAATGTGCCAGTTTTTTCAGCAAAACAAGCTGCAGGCAAAATTATGTCAGCTAACTCCGCAGTTTCTGTCATGAAAATGTCCTGAACAACTAAGAATTCCAAATTTCTTAAATTTTTTTCTACTCGATTGGAATTTGGCAATGAAAGCAGTGGATTTTGGCCAATTATATACATGGCAAGAATTCTTTCTGGAATACCTTCAATCATTTCATATTCAGTTAAACCCTTTGTTATAGGCAAACCCTTTATTCCCCACATTTTTTCAAATTTTCGTATATTTTCTCTTGTTAACGAGGTATAGCCTGGATAAACGTTTGGTAAGCAACCAACATCGCATGCTCCAGTAACATTATTACAGCCTCGAAGAGGATTTAAACCCGTTCCTGATTTACCAATATTTCCTGTTAAGAGTGCCAGATTGATTAGTGCCAAAACATTTTCTATACCATTTTGCTGTTGTGTAATACCCATTCCAAAAACTATAGCACCTCTTCCTTTTGCATACATAGTTGCAATTTTTTCAATTTTTTCCTTATCCACACCAGTAATCTCGACTATCTTTTCCATTTTAATTTTTTCCAAACTTTTTTTGAAATTGGTAAAACCTTTTGTACAATTTTTAATAAATTTTCGATCTGCCAATTTTTTCTCCAAAATAACTTTTGCAAGTCCAGCGATCAGAAGCGCATCAGTATTTGGATTTATTTGAACAAAAATATCTGCCCTTTCTGCAGTTTCACTTTTTCTTACATCAATTACTACTATTTTTCCCCCATGTGATCTACATTTTGCAATTTTTTCAAAAGCCATAGGTTGTGTGGCAGCTGGATTGTCACCAAAAATTAAAATACAGTCAGACTGAGTCAAATCGTTGAAAGAATTTGTCATTGCTGATTTACCAAGCGTTTCGTACATACCCACAGTTGTCGGCGCATGGCATAGACGTGTGGAATTATCAACATTATTTGTTCCAATGACAACGCGTGCAAACTTTTGAATCAAATAATTTTCTTCATTTGTGCATTTTGTCGATGCAATAATTCCAATTGCATTCCTTCCATAAGTGGCGATAATTCGTGTAAATTCCTTTGCAATTTTATTTATTGCTTTTTCCCAAGAAATTTTTTTAAATTGACCATTTTTTTTAATTAAAGGATATTTTAACCTTTGGGGAGAATTTATAATTTCAGGAAGAGCAGTTACCTTTATGCACAACCCACCTTCACTTATCGGATGATTTTTTTGCGGTAAAATTCTAACAACTTTTCCATTTTTGACTTCAATTTCAATTCCGCATCCAACGCCACAAAAAGGGCAAACCGAAGTAACTTTCATAATACAAAATTATAGTTTAAAGTAAATTATTTTTTAACAAACAGTCCGCACCAACATCTTCCCATTTTTTCTATTTCTTCCCTATGATCTTTGCACGGACATATTATTTCTTTATCTTTTTCCCAATCGCCAGTTCTTGCTTTGCACGTACAAAATCTATATCCATACTTTTTTTCATTTTCAAGCTGTCCCTTTAAAATCATTCTTACGATTTTTTTATCTGGATTCAACTTCCATCCTTGCGAGCGTGCATATTTTGCATAAATTTTTTCAAGTTGTTCAATATTCATTCACTCAACTTTAGCGCTTTTTTTATTTCTTTTAAATTAAAACCAACAATTATTTTTCCATCAATTTCTATAACTGGCACTCCTGTTTGACCAGATTTCCTAATCATTTCCTTTGCCGCTTCAGCATCCTTCCCAACATCTATTTCCTCAAATTTGATATTTTTTTCTTTTAAAAATTCTTTTAGCATCTCGCAGTACGGACAAAATGCGGCTGTATAAACCACAACTTTCATTTTATCTAATTTTATCTTTAATTTATATAAATATGGAAGTTAGCTGTATAATTTTAGCTGGTGGACGATCAAAACGAATTAGAAAGTTCAAACCACTCCTAACTTTAAAGAAAAAACCACTAATTTCTTATATCTTGAAAGTAGTAAGAAAATTTTTTTCTGATATAGTTATCGTCGTCAAAAACGCAGAACAGAAAAAAAAGTTAAAAAGAAAAATTAAACGTGTAAAAATTGTGGAAGATGGAAGTAAAATTTTTTCTCCTGTTTCTGGAATTAAAGAAGGAATTAAACATATAAGAAATAAATATGTGTTTATTATTGCTTGTGACATGCCATTCATAAACGAGAAAATCATTCGTGATATGTTGCCGAGGATAAAAGAAAAACCAGATTGTATTGTTTACTGGCACGCACTTAATAAATTTGAACCACTTGCAGCAATTTATAAGAAAAATATTTTTGAAAAAATGCGGCCAAACCAAAGTTTGCAAGATATGATTAAGAAAAAGAAAAATAAAATTCTTATCCCGGTGAGCCGCGAAACGCTTGTTTTTTTCAATATAAATAGTCAAAAAGACTTAAATTATGCTAGAGCAATAATGGCTCGGGGACTAAAGAAATTTTTATATAAGTGAATAACATGGTAACGAAAGCTGCTGTAATGAAAGAACTGGAAAAAGTAATTGACCCAGAAATCGGAATTCCAATAACTAAAATGGGGCTAATAGATGAGGTAAAGGTTGAAAAGGGCAAGGTAACTATTATTTATCATTTTACCGTGCCTTTTTGCCCTCTCGCTGCAAAAATAACTTCAGATATAAAAAATACTGTAATGAAAATAAAAGGAGTAAAATCTGTGGAGCTTAAGCTTAAACAGTTATAGCTCCAACAGGGCAACTCTTTGCAGCATCCTTTATACATTTAGCTTTTGCTTTCTCATTTTTTACATACGATTTGCCTTCTTTTAGCTCAAAAACCGCTGGACAAAGAGATACACAAAGTCCACAGCCAATACATTTTGCCTGATCAACCTTTACCATTTTCTCCCTCCTATCTTTTAAATACTTTTACCAAATGCCTACATTGCGAAATTATTTCATCAATTTCCTTTTCATCAAAAGGCACAAGCTCCTTTTTTCCAACAACCTCTTTCACAACTTTTGGTTTTTGTATATAATATTTTTTTCCTTTAATGACTTTACAAATATCAATTATGTCTTGTTTTGAGTGAAAATTTTTAAAAACCGTTGTTCGGAATTCGCAATCAATTCCTGATTTTAATATTGTTTCCACCGATTTTTTTATATTTTCAAACAACTCCGGTGTTAGCACACCACCAACTATTTCATTATATTTTTCAAAATTCAAGGATGTTTTTATATCCATTGCTATATAGTCAACTAATTTTTTTTCTATCAGACTTTTTAATTTTTCAAAGCAGCTGCCATTGGTTTCAATTGCTAAGCAAAAACCCATTGATTTGATTTTTTTAGCAAATTCCTCAATATCATTTTGAAGTAGCGGCTCGCCGCCTGTGAGTACAACAGCATCTATAAATTTTCTATTTTTTTCCAGGTAGGAAAAAATATAATCTTCGGGAAATTCCTTCATTTCTTTTATTTTTTCTGGAAGAACCAATTGAGGTACATAACAAAAGTGACATCGAAAGTTGCAACCAAGCGTAAAAATTATGGATGAAATCTTTCCAGGGTAATCGATAAGACTAACTTTTTGAAATCCGCCAATTTTCATAATAGCGCGCTATCAAACTTTTTCCTCTGTTTAAATTCTTCTTGTTTTCCTGGATTCCATTGATCAACAGGCCTTAAATAGCCAACAACGCGCGAGTAAACCTCTGTAATAGCTCCACATTTCGGACAATTATGCACTTCACCAGGCAAATAGCCATGGGATGGACAAATGCTAAATGTCGGTGTCAATGTAAAGTAAGGAATAGCAAAATTTTCACACACCTTTTTAACAAGCGGTATTACACTTTCTACGGGTGGATTGCTCTCGCCAAGCCAAATGTGAACAACCGTGCCACCTGTATATCTAGTTTGGAGAGGCTCTTGCAATCTTAGTAATTCCCAAAGATCATCTGTAAAATTAACAGGCAACTGGGTTGAATTAGTATAATAAGGTGCTGCCCCTCTTTTTACATCATCATTATTGGCGACTATAATGTCAGGATATTTTTCCTTATCTATTTTTGCAAGACTATAGCTTGTACCTTCAGCTGGCGTTGCTTCCAAATTATAAATATTTCCAGTTTCGATCTGAAAATCTGTTAATCTTTTTCGCATAAAATCGAGAACTTTAATTGCAAAATTCAATCCTTCTTTTTCGCCTATGGTGCAGCCTAAGAAATTTAGACAGGCTTCGTTCATTCCTATCAGGCCAATAGTATTAAAATGATTTTTCCAATATTGGCCAAAATTTTCTTTAATTTTTCTTAAATAAAATTTTGAGTAGGGATAAAGTCCTTTTTCGGTAAATTCTTCTAAAAACTTTCTTTTTATCTCCAAAGATTCTTTGGCCAAAACCATCATTTCATCCAATCTCTCAAAAAATTCTTTTTCATCTTTTGACAGATAGCCGATTCGCGGCATATTAATAGTAACAACACCTATACTACCTGTCAGCGGATGTGCACCAAAGAGCCCACCACCCCGCTTTCTTAACTCTCTTTCATCTATTCTAAGCCGACAACACATACTGCGAACATCTTCTGGTTTCATATCTGAATTAATAAAATTTGCAAAATAAGGTATACCGTATTTAGCACTTGTTTCGAAAACTTTTCTTATAATTTCGTTATCCCAATCAAAATTTTTTGTTATATTAATTGTTGGAATAGGGAAAGAAAACACACGTCCAATACCATCCCCTTCCAACATAATTTCTGCTAGTGCTCTATTAAAAATATCCATTTCTTCCTGAAAGTCACCATACGTAGCATCCATCGCCTTTCCACCAATAATTACAGGTTCATTTTTCATAAAATCAGGAACCATTAAATCGAGTGTTATATTGCTAAATGGACATTGAAAACCAACTCTTGTTGGGACATTCATGTTAAACATAAATTCCTGGAGAGCTTGTTTTGTCGTTTTATAGTCCAAATTATCATATCGTATAAATGGTGCTAAGTATGTGTCAAAATTCGAAAATGCCTGTGCACCAGCCGCTTCTCCAGTTAATGTATAAATAAAATTTACTGCTTGCATTAGCGCAACTCGAAAATGTTTTGGCGGTTTTGACAAAATTTTACCTCTTACTCCAGTAAAGCCATTTTGTAACAAATCCAATATATCCCAGCCAACGCAGTATGGTCCAAGAATTTGAAGATTGTGAATATGAAAATCGCCGTTTATATGTGCATGCGCAATCTTTGGATTATTTTTTAAATAGATTCTGTGAAGCCAATACTGAGAAATAACTTGCGAAGAAATATGAGTGTTTAGACCTTGAAGAGAATAGGTCATGTTGGCATTTTCTTTAACAAGCCAAGTTGACTGATTTACATAGTTATCAACAAGCTCTCTTATTTGATTATGAAGAGCTCGATAAAGTATATAGGCTTTTGCAGTTTTATAATGTCCATGTTCAACCAAAACTTTTTCGACCAAATCTTGAACTTGCTCAACAGTAGGTATTTCACCCGGTTTTAGCTGTTCTTCCAACAATCTTACAACTTCATTCGACAAAAATTCCGCTCTTTTTCGATCAGTTCCACCAACAGTTTGTGCTGCTTTCCAGATGGCTTCAGTAATTTTATTTTTATCAAACGGAACAATTCGTCCATCTCTTTTTTTAATTTTTGAAATAGTCATATTTTTTTTATTATTTTTTCGTTTATATATTTATTTACCTTCAAATTTTTCTATTTCAACATCGAACTGTTCATCAGATTCTATTTCTTTTCTTTCTTTCAGGATCTCTCTTGCTAAAAGCCAAAAAAGTAACGCTAAAGACTTTTTGCTTCTATTATTAGCTGGAATAATCAGATCTACATTTTTTGTTTCATTGAATGTACCGCACACAGCAACAATAGGGATACGCGCATTTACAGCTTCTTTAAGCGCTTGATAATCGATAAGCGGGTCAACTAATACAACAACATCTGCCTCAAAAAATTTTTTGAAATTTGGATTTGTTAAAGTTCCTGGCATAAATCTACCTGTAACTACTTCGCATTTAACAATTTCACCAAATTTTTTTATCGGATCATGTGCAATTTGCTTTCGCCCAACAACAAGAATTTTTTTACATCGTGCTAAAAATTTTGCAGCTATCCGTATTTTTGTATCTATTTTTCTTAAATTCATAATTGCCAAACCATCTGGTCGAATTTTGTATATATACTCACGCATATCGGCAACTCGCTCTTTCAGTCCTATATGAATTCCAGATGCTAAGTATTTCTCACGAGGTATTAGAAGCTTTGTCATGATTATCCTATATAAGTTAATTTCTCTTTTTCTTCTGCTTTTGGTTTAACAAATTGTGCGAGCGCTTTCTTTTCAATATCTTGCAATTTCTTAATAAACTCCTCCATTTCTTTAATTTTTGTTTGTAATTTGCTCGTATCTATTTTTATATTAAGTATTTTTGATAAAACATTAAGAACAGCTTCTGCACTTCTTGGATCAGGTATTATAGGAAATCCAATAGTTTCACCTAGTAGACAAACACCTTTCATGCCATAATATCGTCCAAGACCAACTAATAAACCAGCAGCACCAACTATTGTTCCAACTTTTGCACCAGTATCAAAATCAATTCCATATTTTTTATATTTCTTTACTAATTCGGGTTCACTTACCACTCCTATAACCTTTGGTTTTTCTACAATTTCGCCAACACTTAGTCCAGCAAGCGCAAAAATTTCTTTAACATTAAATTTAGTTATATATTTCAAAATACTTTCTACAATTTCATAGTGCCCTTCTGGATCGATACTTTGACTATCTCCAATGAGAATAATTAAATCTCTTTCACCTTTTTTTCTTGCTTTCCAATAGTAAAACTCATTTTTAAGAACATGAACAGCTGAGCTTTGATGTAGTAGCACAAATGGCATGAAATGTGAGGAAAAAAGTTCTGCAAATTTTACTGCTTTCAATTCTTCAGCAAGATATCCCGCAGCAATTCGTCCAACGTTTCCTACGCCAGGAAGGCCCTCAATAAAAATCGGGTTTTTTAGTTTTGGCCTTTTCGCCACTTCTATAATTTTTGTTACCATTTTCTCACTTTTTTTACCATTCTTCTAAATTTTCCATATTTATCCACAGGTGAAAACTTCGGCGGTAGTGGAGCGGTAGTTCTATAATTACATTTTGGGCATAGTTCTTTAAAAGTATATTGTCCGCATTGTGGGCACTTTCTCATTTTCATTTTATCATCCTATAGTTTCCGCCAAAATCCTTAACTACACTTTCCAATATCTCTTTCAACTTTTTCTCCTCAACTTTTGGATTTTTTGTTTTTATTTCAACTCGATATTTTGGTGCAGAGATATATTTTACTGTTAGACCTAAATTTTCCAATTTTAGCAATGCATTTTTTATTTTTTCCACACCGTCGGGTGCATAGCTTTTAATTTCAATTTCTGCTTTTAGTACAATTTCTTTTTCTTTAAAGGTCTTTTGAATAATTTCAGATAATGCTTCTATCCACTGCTCCGGAAATGACTGAAGCAAACTACTTTTTGAATTTTTTATTGCATCCATTGCAGCAGATAAACTTTCAAATTGTTCTTGAAGAGCATATCCTATTTCTTGATATGCCTGATCCAAATTTTTGCCTAGTTTTTCTGCTGCTTTTTCCAAAATTTTTTCTGCCTTCTTTTCTTTTCTAAAGGCATTTAGTTTTTCCTTTGCCTCAAAATCCGAAACTCTTCTAAGACTAAGCGTTACAAATTTTTTTTCTGGATCGACACGAATGACTTTTGCAACATATTGTTTGTTCGTTTTAACATATTCGCGTATATCACTTATCCATTTGCCAACAGCTTCAGAAATATGGATCATTCCCCGAATGTCTGGATATTCTTCCAAAACACACCAACCAGCAAACTGACTGACTCTTTCTACTTTGCATAACACCAATTCACCAACTTTTGGCAAACCTTTTTTTCTAACCACTTTAATCACTTTACATACCTTATGAATTTTTCCCTTAAAATCATTAATTTCCTTTTAACAATTTTGTTTTGTGCATATTTAATTCCGTAATTAAAAATTTTCATCCATTGGTTAGGACTTCGAACGAGTTTACTTTTCAAAACTCCCCCACATCTTTTTAATACTGGTAAAGCAATTTCACCAACTTTTAATTTATTTTCCACTGCTTTTAGATTCATTTCTGTTTCTATGAGAAAATCATTCGATTTAAGATTCAGTTTGTTCCATGTTTCTTTTCGTATGCATCTAAACCCAGCTAAAGGATCACCCCGCGTTTTGAAACCTAGTAGTCGAAAAAAATTTTTCATGATTGGAAGATAGAACATAAACAAAATTGCATTCTTTCGATCAGATTTTTTGCAATTTACATTTCGCGAAACCAAAACTAAATCATATTTTTTAAGTTTTTCTAGTGCGGCTGGAATATATTGTGGTGGATCGGTTCCATCACCATCAAGAAATACAAGAATGTCACCTTTTGCAATTTTTGCACCTAGTCGCATTGCATATCCTTTGCCTTTCCGTTTGGTAGAAACAACTTTTGCACCCAACCGTTTAGCAATTATTGGTGTTGTATCCTTTGAGCAATCAACAACAATTATTTCGCTTTTTCTTTCTACCTCTTTAGGAATGGAACACAATACCTTTGCTATACCTTCTTCCTCATCTCTTGTTGGAATTATTATTGATATTTTTTTCATATTCTTTTATTCATGTTTATAAATAAAAATCATTTCAATGGCAATTATGAAGAAAAAATGTTTAAAATGCCCATTATAAAGAAGCACTGCAATTATATTCCATTGCTTATGAATTATTGCAATGATATTGCGAAATGTTCAAAAAGAATGGAAGGGGTATACGAAAACAATATAGCTTGACCGTTATATCAGCCAAGTTTTCTAATTTTCTTGTTGATTCAATGATGATTTCTAAAAGACAGAATTTAAATGCGGGAGGTGGGATTTGAACCCACGAAGGCACTAAGCCACCAGCGTTCTGCTTAACACCTCAGGCTGGCCGAATTGACCAGGCTATCGGACTCCCGCTTGTAATATTCTGAAGATAAGTTTTATCTTTAGCTATTTATATTTTTAAATCAAAAAAAAATAATATGGAATTGATGAAAAAAATATTGTTGTTTACATCTTTATTTTTTGTTTTAACTCAAATTGCTACTGTTTCCGCCCAACTTTTTGATTTTAATTATTATAGGCCAATCACAATTGATAATACCCAAAATTCAAACGATTTAACAGATTATCAGGTTTTAGTAACTCTGGATACAACCACTCTAATTTCCCAAGGAAAAATGAGAAGTGATTGTGGAGATATAAGATTTACTGACAGTGATGGAAATACATTATTAAATTACTGGCTTGAATCTGGATGTAACACTGCTAATACTAGGCTATGGGTAAAAGTTCCTTCTATTCCAGCTTCATCAACCAAAACAATTTATGTTTATTATGGCAATTCTTCTGCCACCTCAGCTAGTAAGGAATGGGATAATATAAAACATTTAGGCATTTATGGTGGAGTATTTGATTATAATGCTACTCTTGGTGTAGATGGTAAATATTCATTAAACATGCAACATAGATTAGGAGTATCAGCAGGAGGTCTTCACACTTGTATCCTCAAATCCAATGGTAATGTAGACTGTTACGGATATAATTAC
>CAZONC010000012.1:0-15066 GCA_964581305.1 uncultured archaeon
TCAGGAACTTCTGTTGCAGGCGGATCAGTAACCACAAAAGTTAATCTTACACTAATAAGTGGTACTGCTCAGCCTGTAAGCCTTAGCTGTGCTGGACCCAGCGGCTTTACATGTTCCTTTAGTCCATCAGTTATTTTGCCAGCACCCGCTGGCAACATTTCGAATTTAACTATAACAATTCCAGCAACAGCAACCGAAGGAACGTATGAAATAACTGTTAATGGTGGTTGGCAAACTATACAAAGGAGTGCTGTCTATACCTTAACCATTTTGCCAAAAGGCAATTTAACATTTTATAAAGGGTGGAATTTAATTTCCATACCTTATGCCGGTATATATCAAGTACTTAGCGATCCGTGCAGCATTTCATCCAGAAGTTTCTATTATTATAATGCTACAATGGCAAAGTATTATGCGTATAATATAACTCAGTTAGAGGGTGGTAAAGCATACTGGGTATATGTACCTTCTCCTGGTGTATGTAATGTGGAAATTATATTCAATGGTACCGCTACTATGGTTAAATCAATTCCGCAACTTAAAAAAGGATTTAATGCAATTGGCGGTACTAAAGATACCATAGCTCGTACTCAATTGGGCAATTGCTCAATTGTAACTATGTATTTCTGGAATGCAACCACTCAGTCTTGGCAAGATGCAACAAAACTAGAAAAATACTATGGCTATTGGGTAAATGTAGCTAACGACTGCAAACTTACCTAAGGTGGATTCCAGGTCTCGTAAAAATTACTATTTATGGTCATTCGTGGCGATGTCAATGTTATATTGAAATCAACCACTGTTGGCACCTGTTGCCCATTTGGAAGTCGGCATGGCGATTCGAGCTCGTATGATATAAGTAGCTGTCCTTTTTCTACTGTAAATTTTTTTGCAAAATAGACAAATTCCTCGATATTATTTACCAGTCCTTCGCAACTTTCACTTATCACCACAGTTTTTCTCGCCATTTCAACTATATTTGCAAAAACGAATGGCTCCTCTGCCAAAACAATAGAAGATGTATCGATAACTGTTCCTGGCTCGATCCATTTACTTAAAAGATAAAAACTACTGATTATGGCAAAAACTGTTAAAACGAAAAATTGTGCCTTCCTATTTAACAAACTGCGCATGCGGGATGTCATTGATTAAAATTATATTTTTTCTTATTATAAAGCCATTTTTTTCAGCTAGATCGATAATTCGTTTGCCGATTAGATTTCCTATTGTTGCCTTTTTCATTAACTTTACAGCCGTGTCTTCATCGATGATTCTTTCACCATAAAAATTTCGACTAACTTTTATCACAGGATTTTGTCCTATTTGTTTATCAAGTAGCTCCTGATCGCAAATCGCAACAACCAAATCGTATTTTGTTTGAAAAATTTTACACCAAAACATCATATCGACCGTACAGAACTTTTTGCACCGCACGCTTCACATCGCATAAAAGTTAGCCTGTCTTCTTTTATAAGTTGCGTATCCGGCTTTCCACAGATTTTGCAAAATACAAATTCCTTCACATAATTTTCAATTTTCTTCTGTAAAATTTCCTTTGATATTTTACTTTGAAAAATTAGTATATCATTCTGAATAGTTCCTGGTGCGGCCAATTCCTTAAAGAGATATTTTGACAAATGGCGTGGCTCTCGCCTTAGTATTGATAGTATCTCTTTGAAATTTCTAAGCAGTGTTTTATTTCCACTATATTCGATAACGACCTTCGGCATTTCAAATCGCTCTTTTCTTTCTATTTTCTTTGGCAGTTGTGCTATAGCTCTTTTCAATAACTCTTCGTATTTCATAACTTATAATTGACATTCTACTTTTTAATTTTTAAAATACCTGGAGCAATTTCACAAATTTTTTCCTGTTCCAACAGTTCATTTATCGCACTTTCAATAACATTTTCTGGCAAATTTGCACTTGCAAGTATTTGTCCTATTTCCACACCATTTCCTCTATCTAAACTAGCAATTAACTCGAGAATAAATGGTTTGAAATCGCGACGGTGAATACGAAGATTTTCTATTATCACTTGCAAAGCTGCATCATCAATTTCATATTTTTCTTTCACATACTGACTTAATTGATCGTAAGAGTATTTTTCCATTAAACTTTTTATCTCATCCACAATTTTTTTTCTTTCAATTAAATTTTCTAAAATTTCGGCAGCCCTGAGAATTTCGTAATTTGGATCGTGAAGTACACGAATAATTTCTGGATTTACATAAATCTCACCATCATATTCTTTCAACTTTCCAATTATCAAAACGAGTTGTCCTGGTTCTATATCCCTAACCTTGGTCGTTTCTGTTCCAAAAAATTTCGCTCTTATAGCTCCACTACCATCTTCCAGCAATAGAGCAGCATAGTTTTCACTCTCAGAAACGAATTTTTCAACTACAGTTGCGATTAGGTTTACTCGCGAAAGTTTTTCACCAAAAGGTGTGATGACATAACTTGCGATCATCTGCTCTTTTTTTCCTGGAAAAAATTTACCATTGATTATATCAAAAATTCGTACTTTTTTTGCTACCATTCGCATAGTATCTACAGCTTTTGAATTATTCCAGCTCGCGGTGAAAAGCAAATGCCCTCAAGAAGCATTTTTCTAATTATTTCATCCGCATCCTCAATACCACGCTCTTGCGCAATTTTTATAATTTCATCAGTAGGAATTTCCTTTCCATATATTTTTTCTAATTCATCAATTATATCTAAAATTGTTCTTATTTTGCTTCGCTGTACCGCTGTCACACGTAACCCTTCAACCCGATCTATGTCAATTTTTCCAGTTTCGGGTTCGAATCCAAACTGCCTTAGAGAAGCTTTCATAAGTCGAATTGCTCGAAGTGCATCCTCTGCATTTACTTCATTTCTCAGTTGAACTTTTGCCGATGCTTCGGCCAGTCGAATAAGTGCTTCGTATTGACGCGGAGTTATTGATATTGGCGATTCGCCACCAGACTTTTCCCTCATTTCCAAGTAAAAATTTTTTATCAATTCTGCAGCTTCCTTTGTTAATTTAGGATGACAGTTTTTCCTTGCATATGCGACATATTTTTTTAAAAGATTAAGATCTATGGCCGGTTTTATCTCTTCTTCCTCGAAATGACGTGCCTTTAGAACGTGATCAGCAATTTTTGCATCCAATTCAGGATTGGGAATATCACGAAGTGCAAATTTTAGATCAAACCGCGCTAACAAAGTCTCGGGTATATCAATTTGCTCCTTTATTGGCAGATAAGGATCAAAACGGCCAAGCTTTGGATTTCCACCTGCAAGTATTGCTGTTTGTGCTGGTAGTGTTGCAACAATATTTGCTTTTGCTATACTTATGGTCTGCTGCTCCATTGCCTCGTGCAGTGCAACTTGATCAGATGCATCCACCTTTTCAAATTCATCGATTGCACAAAGACTTCGATTGCAAAGAACGAGTGCACCGCCTTCCAGTACCCATCCACCTAGAAATTCTTCATCACGTACAACCGAAGCAGTTAGACCGGCCGCAGTCACCCCCTTACCGGACACATAACGCCCACGAGGTATTAATGTGGAAACAACCTTCATTAGTGCGCTTTTTGCTGTCGATGGATCGCCAATCAACAAAATGTGAATATCACCTCGTACTCGCGATTTGTCTTTTTGTATGTGTGGCTCGCCGCCAAACAGCTGCAGTGCAATTGCTTCTTTTATTTCTTCTAGACCATAAAGTGTGGGTGCAATGGAATTAACAATCATAGAATAAATCTGTGGATTTTTTGCTAGTTCTAAAATTTTTGCCTCATCCTCAGGCTTAATCTCCAGCTCCTCCCACTCAACCTCCACACTCTCTACAGAGTTTGCATCAAGATAAATTTCCATTTGGCGCGATCGTGTTCCTTTAATTCGTCTCGGCAAATTCTTAAGCACACCAACAACCTTTATTCTATTTCCTGGATCTGTCTTGCTTTGCATTCGCGGTGTTGTTAAATCTTCTTTCAAATATATCATAAGCTCGGAAGGTCTTTCACCAGAAACAATCTCATAGGGTTCTTCAATAACAATCCATCGCGTATCAACAAGTTTTTGTTCAGAAAGAACAAATCCCTTTTTATTTCCACATTGACAGCTTTGTGGTGGTGTTAAAAGTCGTTCTGTTTGCACAATTGATATTCGCATGCCGCATTCAGGACAAACAAAAATTGCTTCGCTAACCTCTGGCCGGATTTCACTCGCACGCTTAACAATACCATCGACAACTATTAGTTTGCCTATATGCTCAGACCTTATATCTCTTATTCTTATTGCAGCACTATCAGGCAAATTGGTGAATCTTACTCGCAAGGTAGCATCGGCCAATCCTATATCAATTGTTCTAATTGCACTTTCCGCTAATTTAATCATTTCCTCCGGATTTTCTAAAATACTGTCTGCCAACTCGACATTGAATTTATCTAAAAGGGAAAAATCAATAGTTATAGATTTTTTTCCTTCAGCAACAGCAGTAAGCAATTCCCCTTTGTAGAATTCATTTAGAAATTCAGAAAATTTTTCTATAACTTCTTCCCTTTCCATCGATAAAGTTATGTCCTTTCCCTTATTTATTTTTTCCTCTGTATTTGAAAAAATTTGGAAAAAAGTTTGAAAATTATGATTTAATAAGTGCACCAATGGATTTTAGCTTTTTATAGATCTTCTGCACAGCTATACGAATATCCTTTATATTTCTTCCACCAGTGCAAACAAGTTTTCCTGATCCAAATAGAAGAAAAGCAACTTTTGGATCATCCATTCGATAAACTAACCCAGGAAATTGCTCTGGCTCGTATTCCGAATTTTCAAGATTGAAGGCAATGGTATCTAAATTTAGCTTTTCATCCAGTTTTGCAGAAGCAACTATATTTTCAACATCGATCTTAAATTCCCTAGGAACTTTTATTCCTGTATTTCGTAGCATTTTCACTACTTTTTTAAAAACCTCATTCATATCATTTAGATTTCGTGTGCCTGTGCAAACAATTTTTCCTGATCCAAAAATTAGCGTTGCTGCTTTTGGTCTATCCATTCGATAAACCAACCCAGGAAATTGCTCTGGCTCGTATTCCACACCTTCTATCTTAGAAACAATTTTTGGCAATGGTATTTCAACATTAAGTGTTGCTGAAGCAACTATATTTTCAATTTTTATTTTGAAATTAGTCACGCAATCACTTATTTATTTACTTTGAAAGATTAATTTATATTCTTTTCGTAAAACTTAAATTAAAGAGGTGGTTTGCATTTTAATATTAGGAATCGATGAGGCTGGGAGAAAACCATAGCGATGCTGTGGTTTCCCAATAGGTGCCCTCATCGGACCAATGGTAATTTGCGGTGTTGCCATAGATTCAAAAGATGAAAAAAAATTGGTAAGAATAGGTGTTAAAGATTCTAAAGAACTTACACCAAAAAAAAGAGAAGCATTTGCACTAGAAATAGAGAAAATAGCTAAACATATTATTGTCCTAAGAATACCTGCTTGCAAAATTTATACTTACCGCAAAAAAGGTATAAAACTGAATGAAATCGAAGCAGTTAAAATGGCTGAAATTATAAACATGATCAAACCCGATAAAGTTTTTATCGATTCACCAGGAATCAATGTGCAGCGTTTTAAAAAAATGATTATAGAACATTTGAAAAATAGGAAAATAAAAATGGTTGCAGAAAATTTTGCTGATCGTAACTATCCTATTGTGAGTGCTGCATCAGTAATAGCTAAGGTTGAAAGAGATAAAGTGATAGAAGAAATAAAGCAAGAAGTAGGTTTTGATTTTGGAGTTGGATATAGTCACGATAGCAGATCTATTAAATTCTTGGAAAAAATTCTTACAACATATAAACAAAAACCAAACTTTGTCAGATGGCACTGGAGCACTGTGAAAGAATTGGCCACAGAACTTTTGAGAAAAGGTGTGAAATTACAACCTTGGGTCAAAAAAGAAATTCTTAAGGAATCTTGGCAAAAAAGGATAAAAGATTTCTTTATAAAGAATAAAAGTAAAAGTGAATAAAATGGAGAAAGAAAAAATAAAATTGGTTATATTTTGCATTACTGCAATAGTTGCTGGTATAATTTCCAATTTTACATCTACAAGCGCTCTATCAATTTTATTGCCATTTCTAGTATACATTTTTGCATGCATAATAATTTCAGAAATTAGTAAAATTGAAGAAAAATTACTGCAGCTTATTTTAAAAAATTTGCCAATTTTTATTTTAGTTTGGATGATTACATGGACAGTATTATACAATTTGTGATTGTATGAGATATTATACAAATCAATTGAAAGAAATGATCGGGAAAAAAGTCAAGGTTGCTGGATGGGTTCATGATACACGTATTTTGGGAGGGATTTGCTTTTTAATACTGAGAGACAGCAGGGGCAAGGTTCAGATAACAGCATCAAAGGATAAAGTAAAAGAAAAAATAATGGAAAATATAAAGGCACTTAGACAGGAGGATACAATTATAGTTGAAGGTAAAGTTGTAAAAAACAAAGCTGCACCTGGTGGACTGGAAATAATTCCATCTTCTATTGAAGTTATAAGCAAATCGGCCACACCTCTACCGCTCGATCCAAGAGGTATAACAAAAGCAAATTTAGATACACGATTGGACTGGCGTGTTTTGGATTTGCGAAGCGAACGATCATCAGCAATCATTCAAATTCAATCAAAGGTTGTAGAAGGAATGGAAGAGTTCTTAAGGAAAAATGGTTTTTTACAGGTTTTCACACCTTGCATAATTGGAGGTATTTCGGAAGGGGGTGCAGACGTTTTCCCTGTGGTTTACTTTGATAAACAGGCATTTTTACGCCAAGATCCACAACTTCATAGACAACTGACTATTTTAGCTGGATATGATAAAATATTTGATTTAGGGCCAAGTTGGCGAGCAGAACCGAGTCATACAACAAAACATCTATGTGAACATCGAGGATGTGCTGTTGAAATGGGTTTTATTAAGGATGAACATGATACTATGTCGCTTGAGGAACAACTTGTTGTCGCAGTTTTGAAAAAAATAAAAAAAGAGTGTAAGGAGCAGTTGGAGATTTTGGAAAAAGAAATAAAAATTCCAAAAACACCATTTCCAGAACTAAGATTTCCGCAACTGTATGATATTTTAGCTGAGTTTGGTAAAAAACTACAGTTTGGTCAAGACTTAGATCGTGAATCTGAGAAAATATTGGCAAATTATGTTAAAGAAAAATACAAAACAGACTTCTTTTTCGTTAACAGATTTCCATTTAAAGTAAAACCATTTTATGTTATGCGCGTGGATGAAACGCCAGAATGGGCAAGGAGTGTTGATCTCTATTTCAAAGATATAGAGCAGTCATCGGGTGGTCAGCGAGAACATAGATATGAAAAAATTATTTCGCAAATTAGGGAAAAAGGAATTAATCCTGAATCACTAAAATGGTTTACCGAACCTTTTAAATATGGAGCAATCCCCCATGGCGGTTTTAATATTGGAATTGAAAGATTTGTAATGGCACTTCTTGATATAAAAAATATAAGAGAAGTTGTTTTGTTTCCAAGAGCGCCTGAAAGATATCTTCCCTAAGATTTTTTTAAAAATAGTTTTGCTGCAATTATATGCGAACAGTTTTTTTCACTTAAAGTAGAAAATTTGCAATCGCACGACCAACTATTTTTTTCTTTATCAAAAATTACAGAGTGTGTTTCGGTTTGTCCTATAACTTTAAAATGAATTCTTCGCTCAGTTTCTAAAATGCGATTTACTTTACCCTCGCTTAAAAGTTTTCGCGCTTTTTTAACTAAAGAATTCATAATATTTATTTAATCTCTTTGATTAAACTAAATGGAATATAAATATCGCAACCATGGTATGTTCGTATATGAATGGCACGTTCTATTTTCGAGTTGTTAATTATGCGACCTTTAATTTCGACGCAATTTTTAGTATAAATAGTAACAATATTTTTTTCACCATATTTTTCACACATTTTTAGCATTTCCTCTTGGATCATTAGTCTCACCACTAAATAAAAAAGAAAAAAAGAGGGAAGAGCTAAAATTCCTCTTCCTCTTCTTCTTCATCCGCTAAGGGGTCCCAAATATTTTCATCCATATTTCACCAACCTACCTTATTATGTCAATCCCTAGTGTTTCGCTAACTTCTCTAACCACTGGTCTTTCGTATGTAACTGGTCCCAAAATGTACGGGGACTTTACACCTGTCATTATTACTATAACTTGCACCTTTCCCTCGAATTCTGGCAATATTCTTGCTCCCCAGAACACTTGTGCTGATGGATCTAGGTGTTGTGCCACTATTTCACCTATTGTGTTTACTTCATCCAACCTTAGATCTGGTCCACCTGTTATGTGTACTAATGCACCTGTTGCACCTGTGTAATCAACCTCCAACAAAGGATTTGTCAGTGCCTTCATAACTGCATCCCTTGCTCTATCACTACTATTAGATTCAGCTACACCTATTGCTGCAACTCCACCTGAGCGCATAACTGCTCGTACATCGGCATAGTCAAGATTTACTAGAGATGGTAGTGTTATTGTTTCTGTTATTCCCTTTATCATACTTGCTACTAGCTCATCAGCTACTGCAAATGCTTGCTGTATAGATAGATTTCCTGCATACTTTAGTAACTTGTCATTCTCTATAACGATCACTGTATCGCATACTTGTCGAAGTGCTGCTAAACCATCTTCTGCCTTTGTTATTCTTGCTCCCTCTACTTTAAATGGCATAGTAACAACTGCAATTACCAGCGCACCCATGCTTTTTGCTATTTCACAAACAACTGGTATGGAACCTGTTCCTGTTCCTTTTCCAAGTCCAGCTATAGCAAAAACAAGGTCTGCACCCTCTAAAACCTCTTTTATTTCATTCCTCGATTCTTCTGCACACTTTCGTCCAATTTCTGGATATCCTCCACATCCAAGTCCTTTTGTCAGTTCCTTTCCGATTAATATTTTTTTATCTGCTTTACCAACTGCAAGAGCCTTTGCATCTGAATTTAGAGAAACTGTCATTGCACCTTCAATTCCCATTTCTGTCAATCTGGTAACTGTATTTTGTCCTGCACCACCGCATCCCACAACAACTATTTTTGCTTTCTTCACTGAAAATCCAAATTCCTGTTCAGCAAGTTTGTAGTAGTCGACACTGCTAAATGTTGCTCCTGATGTTGGTTCTATTTTAAATCTTGTGGTTGGTGAATCGTCACCTAAACTCTTTCTCAGAGCGCTCTTTACAATCGAATCCATTTGGCCCATTTTTTCTTCCTCCTATTTTTTGCAAAATATATTTTCTTAAATCGAAAACCTTTATTTAAGGTCTCGACTCATTTCTTTTTAGGAGAAATAGAGCTAACTGTACCCAAAATTTGCCCAAAAAAACAGTTAGTTTTAAAGCCCAAATATTTCTTAGTCCTTTATTAGCCTAATTTAAAGTTTTTTAAGAGCTATTTAAAAGATTTTGTGTTAGTCATTCTATATTTTGTAGTCGATATTTTTTGCAAAATTTCAGAAAAAATTTGGAAAATTTAGCACTGAAAAATAATATAAATTAAAAATCGTATCAAAATTATATGCCTCGGTAGCTCAGTAGGTAGAGCGCCCGGCTGTTAACCGGAAGGTCGCCGGTTCGAGTCCGGCCCGAGGCGCTTATATTTTTTCTATTGAAGGCATCTAAATTAAACTTTTGATTATCTCTCGCACAATTTTTGGATCTACCCTTTTCTCCATTTTCATTAGTACCTGACCAACCAAAAATTCAAGTGCTTTCTCCTTTCCAGCACGATAATCTGCAACTGCCTTTTTATTTTTCTCAAGAATCTCTTTTACAATCTTTTCCAGAATTCTGCGATCTTTTATCATTACCAGCTTTCGCTCCTTCACAATTTTTGCTGGACTTTTGCCAGTTGGAACGTATTCTTTTATTATTTCCTTTGCCAGCGCCTCGCTAATTACCTTTCTATCTATCATTTTGAGAAGCTGAACAAAATCTTTCGGCTTGACCTTTGATTCACGAATTGTAATCTTATTCCAGTTTAGACATTTTAATAAATCGGTAACAATCCATCTTGCCAATTTTTTTCTATCTGCATAAATTTTTGCACAATTCTCAAAAAAGTCTGCCAAGGCCTTATCGGTATAAACAATAATATTTGCTTGTTCCGCAGGAATACCATATTTTTTAATTAGTCTTTTTACTCGTGCATCAGGCAGTTCTGGCATAGATATGCTTTTTATCCATTTCTGTGTAATCTCTATTTTTGTTAAATCGGGATCGAAAATATAACCATAATCTTCCTCAAATTCTTTTTTTCTTAAACTAACTGTTACACGTCTTTCTTCATCGAAATGTCTTGTCTCGCGTTCGACTTTTTGTCCAAGTCGTATTAAATTTGCTTGTCGCACAATTTCATAATCAAGTGCCTTTTGCACATTTGCAAATCCTGTTATATTTTTTATTTCAGTTCTTGCTCCCCCATCCAAGCTAATATTTGCATCCACACGTAGGGATGCCTCTTTGCTTGGATTGAAAATCTCTAGATGTGCAAGAATAGATGAAAGCTTGAATAAAAATTCTCTTACTTCCTTTGTATTGCTGAAGTCTGGTTCAGTTACAATTTCCAACAAAGGAATTCCTGCACGATTATAGTCTATTAAAACATATTGAGAGGTGGTAATGTCACCTCCAACATGAATAAGCTTTGCCGGATCTTCCTCTATATGAATTCGTTTAATTCGAATTTTTTTACTACTAATTTCTAAATAGCCATTTTCAGCTAAAGGAATTTCATATTGTGAGATTTGATAATTTTTTGCCATATCAGGATAGAAATAGCTCTTGCGTGAAAAAAATATTTCTGGATTGATTTTGCAATTCAGTGCCCGTGCAGCAAGAATTGCATTTTCTATAACTTTTTTATTAACTTTTGGTTTTGAGCCAGGAAAACCTAAACAAATAGGGCAAACCAAAGTATTTGGTTCTTTTCCCTCATAATCTGTTGGACAGCTACAAAAAAGCTTTGACTTACTTAGCATATGGACATGAATTTCCAAACCAATTACAGCTCTCATTTTATCGCCTCGTATGTATATGCGGCTTGAATAGCATTTCGCTCTTGTAAATGATCGGCCATTATATGTAAGCCGACAGGTAGCTTACCAACAAAACCACAAGGTAAAGAAATCATTGGAATTCCTGCTAAATTAGGAGCTACGGTCAAAATATCCATCATATAAACTTCAATCGGTTCAAGCTTTGCTATTTCATCAAATCTCGGAGGTAAAATTGGCATTGTTGGTGCAACAATTACATCAAAATTTTTGAAAACTCTTTTGAAATCCTCTATAACTTTTGTTCTTACTTTTAGCGCTTTTAGATAATAAGCATCTCTAAAACCTGCCATCCTAGCATATGTACCAAGTATGATTCGCCTTTTTGCTTCCTGACCAAATGCCTTTCCTCGAACTTCAGAAAAATATTCATCAAAATTTCCTTTAAGCTCTGGTTGAAAGCCGTATCTTATTCCACAGAATTTTGCCAGATTCGTTGAGGCCTCGGCCATTGCAATCAAATAATAAGAAGGTAGAGCATAGGATGTGTGGGGAAGTGAAATCTCTTGATATCTCATTCCTTCACTTTCCATTTTCTTTATAGCCTGCCACACACTCTTTTCAATTTTCTCATCAATTCCAGTAAAATATTCCTTTGGTACAGCAACTCGCATTTTAAAATTTTCCTTGCAATATTTTGTAAAATCTTCTTGTGGAACATTTAGACTAGTTGAGTCGCGTTCGTCATAACCAGCAATTACAGAAAGCAATAATGCAGCATCACGAACATTTTTTGCCATAACACCAATTTTATCTAGACTATTGGCATAATCGATTAGCCCCCATCTACTTACTCGACCATAGGTTGGCGTTAATCCAACAACACCGCAAAAAGCTGCTGGACAGGATATCGAGCCACCTGTGGATTCGGCAATAGCTATATGTGGAAAATCGGCTAGCTGAGTTATACAGCCAGCACCACCAGAACTTCCTCCACACACACGTTCCTTATCAAAAGGATTTTTTGGGATAACAAAGGAGTTTGTGCAAAAAGAACCAAATCCAAATTCATCCATTGCCGTTTTACCAAGAATAATTCCACCTTCGGCTTTTACTTTTTCTATGCAAGTTGCATCAAATGGTGGAACATATCCTCTCAGTATTTGTGAGCCGGCTGTTGATTCCAAACCCTTTGTACAGATATTGTCTTTAACAGAAATCATTATACCAGACAACCTTCCTCGCGATCTTGGTTTTTCCAATTTTTCAGGTAGTGTAACAAAAGGGGAGTATTCCTTTTGTATAGCCTTTGCCTTTTCCAATATCTTTTGCAAATCTATCATACTATCCTCGGTCCTTTAAAATAGTTTTTCTCTTTATGTCGTGCATTGGCCAGTGGCTGCCATTTCCAGACTTTTGGCTCATCCTCTCGCATTACATTTTTAAACTCGAGCGGATGGAATGAAGGTCTTGTATCAGAAGTATCTACTTCATCAATTTTTCTAAAAGCGGATAAAATATCTTCCAGTTCTTTTACAAACTTTTCCTTTTCTTCATTGCTTAGTGCAAGCCGCGCTATTTTACAAACATGCTCTATAAGCTCTTTGTCAATTTTCCAGTACTCCATCACTTCACCACTAATAGAAATTGTGCTTGAAAATAATAAAACTTAAATAGTTTAATTTTATTCCTGCAATTATGGGAACTGTGGAAAAGAAATTGGCAGAACTGGAAAAAGAGAGTGAAAAAGTTAAGAATTATACAAGTGCTTTTCTCAGAGGTATGAAAATTGGAAAAATGCTAGCAAAAACTGATGTAGAGGATCTTGCGCTATTTCTAGGTGCAATCTATGGATATCTTATTGAAAATGCAGAAAAAGAAAAAATAAGATATCGGAAAAAATACTAAATTTTCTTATTTTTCAGATTCTAATTAATTTAGGGCTCGTAGCACAACTTGGATAGTGCACCTGGCTTCGGACCAGGAGGTTGAGGGTTCAAATCCCTCCGAGCCCACTATAATTTAATTTCTCGTGCAATCTCTTCGATAGTAAGCCTTTTTGCCCATTGGCCTTTTGCAATTTTTTCCGCGATTTTTTCACACAACTCTGCATTCTCAATAATGGCCATGCTCTCTGTATTTTTAATTAGACCAGCATCAGTTAAATTGGCCGAACCGACCATTATTTTACTATCTGCAATGTACAATTTGGCATGCAAAGGATGAGCTGAAAAACTATAAACAATTAGATTATCATCGCCGATTTTTGCCTGAAAATATACTCTTGCTCTTTCTCTTCCAATAAGAAAAAGTGCAATTCCAAGTACAAATAAAACGATTGCAAAAATTGAAAAAATTGCACCCAATAGCCCAAGTACAATAAGTGCTTTGCCCAAATGCGTAAGTGCTCGATTTTCCTTTTTTACTATATCTTTCTTTTTTTCTATAATTTCTTTTAGAGCTTCCTTGTGTCCGACAACATAGTTATTGGTTGTTATGATCTTTACATCCACGCCATCTTTCTTTTTATCAATCGCCATCTTAACGTATTGCGGAGAAAGCCAGGGAGAAACGATCCATAGCCTTTTGCTCGCATTTCGCATGTGATCTAAGAAAAAATCCCCGATTTTTTTACCAATTTCTATTTTTACATTTTCTTCCATCATATACTTTTGAATTTTTTAAGATAAAAAAATCCGGATATACGGAAAAATTTAAGCAACTCAAAGTAGGCATCATAACAAATAGAATTAAATATTATGATATTGGTGAAATTTTATAGAGGGACAGAAGTAATGAAAGTTTGGATATTGGATGAAATTCAAAAACTGCTAAACCATCTAAAAAAAGAAATAGGTAATCGTAAATTTTTAAAAAACTATTCTTTATATATTTGCTCCCGTCGTCTAGTCCGGTCAAGGATCGTGGCTTCTCGAGCCACTGACACGGGTTCAAATCCCGTCGGGAGCATTACACAAAAAGTAATGGCATAAAAGAAAAATAAATTAAGGTTGAGAAACATCATTAACCAGTCTAAGAGTTATCTTACAATCTTCACGTTGCCAGGAACTACTATCAAATTGTTTTCTCCGTTTATCTCTGCACAAAAATCTTTTAGCCTCATGACAACATTCCTATAATCTTCCATTGTTGGAACTTTAGACCTGATAAAAACACCTTTCAGAAATTCTAGCACTCTTTCCACATCTTGAAGACCTTTTATCCCTTCTATTCTTAAGTTAATGTTTGACTGTAGCTGCTCTACTTGAACTTCTATTTCTTATTTCTTTGGTATTATTCTTTTAGAATCGTGTAAAAGCCTATGCAATCATGTTTTATTTACCATTGGTAAGACTGTCTTGGAATTTTCTTCAACTTTTAAACCAGGTGGAAGTCTATTCCTCCTTCAGGGTTTTTGGAAAAGAGCAACAGCTTATCTTTCTGATGCAAGTATTTTATGCCTTGCTGTTAGTATATTCGTATACCATTAAACCGCTTTTTTTCTTCTTTCCTTAGGGATATACCCTTCGATATAGCCTTCTCTCAACACTCCTGAACCAAAGAAATCTTTTCCATGTTTTACAAGAACGAAGTTTCCCACGCTACAATCTATAAGCTTTTCTGGCTTAGCAGGCAAACCCTCCACAAACTTAGAAATGTTTTCTTCGTCTAGAATAGCTATGTTTTTCTTTGCAGTTTTTCCAACAAGCTGTGAGCCTTCCACTGAAAGTTGAATCTTCCTATTCCTTTTAATAGTTCCGAAGTGAAGTAGGTAGTCGCTCTTTTCTATGAGAGGCATAGGCAAGCCTTTTGATGCAAGGAAAACTTTTTGGTCTTTTCTGATAAAAACGTTAAAGCTATCTAGAGAAAAGTCTGAATCGTAATTCTCTTTTATCAACTCCTCTATTTCCCTTGGATTTATTTTTTTAACTTGCATATGAAAAACCCTTCTGTTTGATTGTCGAAAGGATAGAACCTTAT
>CAZONC010000013.1:0-13734 GCA_964581305.1 uncultured archaeon
ATGGGTCTGGGGAGAATCGAACTCCCTTCTCCACCTTGTAAGGGTGGCTTTAGTTCTATATTAGTCCTACCATTAGACTACAGACCCTTAAATTTTTTTCCGTTTATTAGAAATAAAAACTTTTTCTATAAATAGCAAAGTTGCAATTAAAATTATCTGAACAATTCCAACAATACCAAACTCTGGTAAACTTACAGAACCGACCGATACGTCAATAATTAATGTTTTTCCACATCGACCATTCCAACACAAATTATTATCACCCAAATATGAGCAGTTTACACTATCTGTACAACGAACTAATGTTGCAGTAGACGTTGCATTTATTTGAACTTTAAAATTACCAGTTTGCAAAAACGTAACTTTTGGATAAAGAATTATTGTTTTGTTCCAATAAACTCTATCAGATAAAAAGTTCGTTCCTTCTATCAAAACATACTGTGAATTGATAATTGACGCAATTGAAACATTCAAATTATCTGGAATTAAGCCCGTACTTTTGATTTTGATAGGAAGAGCTACTGTCTTTCCCACACTAACAGTTATAGGTGAAACAGTAATAGTATAGTTTGTTGGTGCAAACACAGTAGTTGGATATGGTGGACCATAAAATTCTTCATAAGCCGGGTCATAAAATTTACATGTTACATTATTGGATGCAATAAAATTATACTGTGGATTAGGAATGTTACATGAGTTATTTCCAGGCGCACCTAAATAGCTACAATTTTGATAGCCAGCACAATATTTTGTTATATTCCAACCATCTGGATCCTCTGGATTGCCAGGGTTTGGGCAATTAAGATAACATATTACGCCTATGTTTTTGGTTTCATTTGTCCAATACCAAGCATTCCATCTAATGCGAAGATTTGACAAATCACCTTTAAGCTTAAGAATCCCAACTAACTCTCCTTCTTCAGGTATAGCACCATCAATTATAATTGACTGAATAAAAAACGTAATATTAGCCTGTGGTAATTCAATTTGTGAATTTACTTGTGTAGCTGAAATAAGCAAAATGAAAAATATGACAATTACAATTGTTGTCTTTATCATTTTTATCAAATTATATTTAGTTGATAATGAATAATATTATTTCCAGACAGTTATTTTTATCCATGCTAATTTTATTTTTCCATTGGGCTCTTGAATTAACATTGGTGCTCTATAGACCGAGCGCTCGGTTATTTTGGTAACATTTCCGCCAAGGCTCGGTTTTACTTCCAGAATCGTTGAATTGGCAAAATTGCCATTTATATAAACTGAAATATTGTATAAACCCAATTCTAGCGGTGCATTAAAATAACAAACCCAATTTCCATATTGATCACTTTGGTTATTACACTCGATACCATTACCAATTATGGTAATATATGAATTTGGCTCTGATACACCTTGTGCAATTACTAAATCGCCCCACCAAGCGTTTTTTGTTGATAAAACAAAAGTTGACTGTTGTGCAAAAATTGCAGTACTGAATAAAATAATAAATATAAATAAAAGCATCAAAAAATTACAGATCCTCATATATTAATTTATTAGTAAATAAATGATTATATGCAAAAGGAGATTGAAGAAAAAGTAATAAATTTAAGGATACTCGAAGCAAAACTTAATTCACTACTTAAACAAAGAGAGATTATTCTAAATAAAATATTAGAAATTGATAGCACATTGTCTGGTATTGATGAAATTCAAAATGGAGATAAAAAAATATTATTCCCTATTGGTTCTGGGGTATACATACCAGGGAAAGTTCATGAGAAAAAAATGATAGTCGAAATAGGTTCAAATATTGCGCTTCAAAAAAATGCAGAAGAAACAAAGAACTTTTTAAAAAAAAGAAAAGAAGAATTACAAAATACTTTAGGGAGCATTCAAAAAGAGATTTTAGAAGTATCTCAACTTACAGATACTTTACATGAAGAAATACAAAAGTTAAGCCAAAAAAAGTGATAAAATGTTCGGATTTTTGAAAAAGAAATTTAGTAATACTGTGGAATTAATTTCTAATAAATTTAAGAAAAAAGAAGAAATGGTTAAAATTCTGGAAAAAGAGATTGAAGAAAAAACAAAAGAAATGGAGCGAAAATCTCCAGAAGATGTGATAAGTGAAATAAAGACAATAGCTGAAAAAACAGGGATAAAAGAAGATATAGAAAAAATAATCAAGACAGAACCCATAAAAGACAAAGGATTTTTTAAAAAATTTACAGAAAAAATAAAAAAAATAGTTTTGGAAACAAAGCTAAGTGAAAAAGATTTAGAAGATGTATTAAATGATTTGGAAGTTGGGCTTATTGAAGCTGATACTGCGTTTGATGTTGCACAAAAAATTAAAAATGATTTAAAAGTTTCACTTCTGGGAAAAGAAGTAAAAAGAGGTAAAGAAAGGGAATTTATAATCGATGCTATAAAAAAGAGTTTGCTTGAAATACTATCAGTTCCGACAATTGATATGGAAAATGTAATTAAAAAAGCAAAAAGCGAAAATAGGCCGGCCGTATTTTTATTTTTTGGAACGAATGGTGTTGGAAAAAGCTTAAATTTATCTAAGGTTGCATTTTGGCTTAAACAAAAAGGTTATAAACCAATTCTAGCTGCTGGTGATACTTTTAGAGCAGCTGGAGATATTCAATTGGAAAAATATGCAGAGATAATTAAAGTGCCAGTTATTAAGCAAAAGACAGGCGCAGATTCGTGTGCTGTTATTTTTGATACGGTAAAGGCTGCAAAGGCTAGAGGGTATGATTGTGTTTTGGCTGACACGAGTGGGCGAATGCATACAAAAAAAGATTTGTTAGCTGAATTGGAAAAAATTGTACGTGTTAATAAGCCCGATCTTAAAATTTTAGTGCTAGATAGTCTTTCTGGTTCAGATGTTTTGAATCAATTTGAATTTTTTGACAAGGCAGTTGGGATAGATGCAGTTATATTTTCAAAAGTTGATGTAAATGAAAAAGGTGGCAATATTTTATCAATATGCCATTTATTTAAAAGGCCGATTTTGTTTGTGGGAACAGGACAAAAACCAGAAGATTTGGAAGTTTATGATCCAGAAAAATTTGTAAAAAATATGATTGAGATATAATTTATAATCAAAAACTTTATATTTAAAAACAAATCCTAAATTGATAACATGTTTGATGGACTAAGAAGAGGCCTAAGTGATTTAATTAAAAGACTTACTACAGGAACTTCTATAGATAAAGATGCAGTTGAGAAAATATTGATAGATCTGGAAAAAATTTTACTTCAGTCAGATGTGGATATTAAATTGACAAAAGAATTGATAGAAAGAATAAGGAAAAAAAGTTTAGAAGAAAAAATACCTGCAGGTTTAACTTTACGTGAGTATGTTCTGAAAATAATTTATGAGGAAATGGTAAGGCTTCTTGGTGAAGAAAGTGCAGATCTGAAAGGAAAAAAACGAATAATGTTTGTTGGGCTTTTTGGATCTGGAAAAACAACAAGTATAGCAAAATTGGCTAGATATCTTCAAAAACAGGGTCTTCGACCGGCATTAATAACTGTCGACTATCACAGACCTGCTGCTGTTGAACAACTACTTCAACTGGGGCAACAAATTCACGTTCCAGTTTACTATGATAAGAATTACAATCCTTATGAAGGAGTAAAAGACGGCTTGCAGAAATTAAAAAAATATGATGTGATAATAATTGATACTGCTGGAAGAAATGCACTTGATAAAGTACTTGCTGATGAACTGAAAAAAATAGCCGAAATAGCTAAACCAGATGAAGTTCTACTTACCATACCTGCTGATATAGGTAAAATTGCTGGGGTACAAGCAAGTGAATTTAATAAACTGGTTGGTATAACGGGAGTAGTAATAACAAGAATGGATGGTACAGCAAAAGGAGGTGGGGCACTTGCTTCATGTGCAGCAACAGGTGCTAAAGTTAAATTCATAGGCACAGGTGAAAAACTTGAAGATTTTGAATTATATGATCCAAAAAGGTTTGTTTCACGATTATTGGGACTTGGTGATTTAGAAACACTACTTGAAAAAGCAAAAGAAGCTGAAGTTAAACCAGAAAAAATGGAAAAAATTGTTGAAGGCAAATTTACTTTACAAGATTATTTGGAGCAAATAGAAGCTTTACAAAAAATGGGTCCTATACAAAAGATTGTCTCAATGATTCCTGGGCTTGGAATGCTTAACTTACCTGAAGAGTTGCTAGAAAAACAGGAAGAAAAACTAAAACATTATCGAAATATAATACAGTCTATGACAAAAGAAGAAAGAGAAAATCCGGAGATAATTTCTTTAAGTCGAATTAAACGAATAGCAAAGGGAAGTGGAAGAAGTGAATCTGAGGTTCGCGAATTACTAGATCAGTATAGCAAAATGAAAAAACTAATAAAAGGACTTGGTGGGAAGGCCGGCTTGCAGCGCGGAATTTTAAAAAATTTGGCAAAATTTGGATTTAAGTTTTAGAACTATAATTAATTTTATGAAATTTCTTCAAGAAGTTTTAAAGAATCCAAAGAATGAGAAAAAAATAGTAGAAACTATAGAGTTTGGAGTTTGTAATAATTGCTTAGGACGAGCATTCGGAATGATTGGTCATGGTTTAACAAATGCAGAAAGAGGGAGAATATTAAGAAAATATGCAGAGGAAAAATTTGGCATAAAACAGCAGGAACCAGAGATTTGTAAATTGTGCAATAATTTTTTTAAAAAAGATATTGATGAGATAACAACTTTAGTTGTTAAAAAATTACAGGGAATTGAATTTAAAACATTTTTGATCGGTTCAGTTATTCCAAATGAAATTAGTAAAAAACAAGAGGAACTATGGGAAAAAATTGGAATAGATGATGTGGAATCTATAAAGTCAGAGATTAATCGAGAATTGGGGAAAAAAGTAGAAAAAATAACCGGAAAGCATTTTGAGCAAAAAAATCCAGATATAACGATATTAGTTAATTTGGAAAATAGAACTGTAGGAGTTCAAGTCCGAAGTCTATACATCTATGGTGAATATCAAAAGCTTGTTCGTGGGATACCCCAAACAAAGTGGATTTGTTCGAAATGTAAGGGAAAAGGGTGCAAATATTGTAAAGGTTCAGGTAAATTATATCCCACATCTGTTCAAGAAATAATAGAAAAACCATTACTTAATGCAACGAAAGCTAAAAAATCTAAGTTTAGTGGAATGGGACGCGAAGATATAGATGCACGCTGTTTAGATTATAGACCATTTGTTATCGAGCTTGTCAAACCGCAGAAAAGAAGCATCGATTTAAAAAAAATGGAAAAGTTGATAAATAAATCTAAAAGGGTAAAGGTAAAAAATTTAAAATTTGTGACAAAGGATATGGTAAGGAAAATCAAGACGGAAAAAGTAGATAAAACATATCTTGTTGAAGTAGAATTTAAAAAAGAAATTGATCGAAAAAAACTTTCTGAATTGAAGAAAATAGTGGAGGAGCCAATTTTACAGAAAACACCAATTCGAGTATTACATCGAAGAGCAGATAAATTCAGAAAAAGGCGAGTTAAAAAAATAAGTTGGCAGGTAAAAGGCAAAAAAGCAATTTTTAAAATAACAGCTGAATCTGGTTTGTATATAAAAGAACTAATAACAGGTGATGAAGGGAGGACAAAACCAAATATAGCAGAGATATTGGGAAATGAGGCAAAAACAATAAAGCTTGATGTTATAAAGATTCATTTAAAAAGCAAAATATAATTAAGGATTTTATGGTTCAAAAACATGCTGGCTTCCGTGCAAGAACAAGAAAAAAATTAAGGCAAAAACCATATAAAAGGCCAGCCATAACAAAGTTCTTACAAAAATTTGAAAAAGGGCAAACTGTAGTTATAGTACAGGAACCATCTTCCCATAAAGGAATGCCGCATCCAAGATTTAAAGGCATGATAGGAAAGGTTATTGATGTACGTGGAAAAAGTTATATAGTTGAAGTTAGAAATGGAAAAAAGGCAAAATATATAATTTCCAGGCCAGAGCATTTAAAGGTGGTTAAATGAATATATTATCTGAAGAAGTTGTTACAAATGTAAAAGCAAGGGAAATATTAGAAAAAAGAGAGAAAGAGACAGAGTTGAAATATGAGCAAAAAAATGCGCTTGATAATTTGAAAAAATTCTATCCATATCCAGCTGAAAAAATAGAGGCGCTGGTAAATGAACTGAAAAATATAGAAAAATTGAGAGATAGACAGATTGTTGCTATACTAAATTTCCTTCCAAAAGATAGGGATGATTTGCGTGTAATTTTACAAAAAGAATATTCTACTTTTTCTGATGAAGAAATAAACACAATTCTTGAAATTGTGAAAAAGGTATAAAACGGTGATTGTATGTTTATGAAGGATAATTATGCAATAGTATTAGATTTTCTTCCGCATGGCAAACCCAATGAAAGAAGAACCGAGGCCATAGCACAATCAATTGGTGAAAATTTTTTTAATTTATTAGAGGTTGTTATAAGAGAGGGTGAAACAGTTAAACCAAAGGATCGAATTTATATTGGCGAGGAAAAAAGGGATAAGGTAAAATATATAAAAGGCCGAATTTCGTATAACGATCTAACAAGTTATGCTAAATCAATATTAGAAGAAGTTTTAAATGAATTGGTGACCAAAAGCGAAAAAAGATTTGTAGAATTCTTTAACAAGGCTGGACCAATAACTACACGTTTACATACTCTTGAGCTTCTACCCGGAATAGGAAAGAAACATATGTGGTCTATAATAAATGAAAGAAAACAAAAGCCCTTCGAAAGTTTGCAAGAGATTCAAGATCGAGTTGAAATGCTGCCAGATCCGAAGAAAATGATAATTAAAAGAATTTTGGCTGAATTAGAAGGAAAGGATAAATATAGGCTTTTTGTTGCTGCTTTGCGATAATTATTCTTTTTTTGCAGCTACTGCTAAACAAACCCAAAAAAGGCCACCAATTAGAATAAGCATCAGCGCAATCAAGAATGCAAACGCATATCCTACACTAGATACACCAAGCCCTCCTTCAAGATGTCCAGCAATTATCGATCCGAATAATATACAAAATCCACCCAAAAGCCAGGCAATAACCCTTTTTAAACTTTCAAATATCATATCAAATAATTGAAATTAAAAGAATAAAAAGTTAAATAGCACGTGTGATTTTTATTACATCCACTTCGCTTACCTCTTCAATTGCCCGAAGACTTGTTTCTATTTTTTCGAGTTCGCCGCCGGCATCCGGAATTATTTTTGTAATAATTAGTGCTTCCAACCCAAACGCTATTGGCTCTCTTTCTATTTTTTCTGGCGATATAGCATTCGCTATTTTTTTTGCCAAATCTTCCAAATTAATTTCCACACCTTTGGGCATGACACGAAAAGTTACTATTACGTCTGCCATACTAAGGACCAACAAAACCACAACCAGAGCATGTATATTTGTTACTTAGATTTTTACATGTAGAACATCTCACTATCTCTATATTTCCACAGTTTGGACATAAAAATTTAACAAAGTTATCTTTAGCAAAAACATTTGCACCGCAACTTGTACATCTATACATTTTGATCAAATTATTAATTGTAAATATAAATTTAATAATTACGCCTTTATTTTCTAAATATTAAATTAATACTGGGCGTGTCGTCTAGTTTGGATAGGATACAACCCTGCGGTTAAAAATTTAAGCAGAAAGGTTGTGGCCGGGGTTCGAATCCCCGCACGCCCATTAAGGAAGCCTATCAAACAATTTAGATGCATGTTTCTTAATTGCCTTGGGTAAATTTTTTACCTCATCTTTCCATAGATAAAGAAGTCCGGCTGTGCTTATACCAGCTGTTAATGGTGCTGTTATAGTTGCTGGCAATGTATAAGAAAGGGCTTGAATATCGGAAAAGGGACACAAAGAATAAAGTAAATTTGCTGTGGCAAAAAGCTGAAGAGAATTTTTGAGATTGGGATGATCTTTAATTTTTTTTGAAATATACATAGCAGAAAGACCAAGTACTAAATTAGTTATAATCGGTATACTAGGTGGTAATGGATGTGTATAGTTTTTGTCAACACAAACCACATCTAAACCTCTTATTTCTGCCTTAATATTAAGTGCTTTTGCAGTTGAAAACGCTGCACCTTCACGACCAACACCACAGGCTATACTATAACAAATTCCTTCAATAGAATCGAGCAATTTGCTTAATTTCAAATCCATTAGTTAAAAGGCTGCTTTCAGAATGAAAATAAAAATTTCACTACACGAAGTGGTAAATTATTTTCTTTTTAATTTTATTTTCATAAAGTCGTAAGCAATTGATGTATCCTTAAAAATCTTTGTTGCTTCCTTTTCCATTTCTTTTGTATCTGTATATCTCCTTGAGATATGGGTTAAAATTAACTGTTTTACACCAGCTTGCTTTGCAATTTTTGCAGCTTGCTTTACGTCAGCATGTCCTTTTGTATCCTCTTCCTCCAAAAAAGTACCATCATGTATTAGTAAATCGGCATTTTTTGAAATTTTAACTATATTTTTACAGGGCTTTGTATCGCCGGAATAAACAACTTTAAGTCCTTGCTTAATATTCGCTACATCTTCTATTCTTACCTCCTTCCCTTTATATTCAGCTTTACCATATTTTTTCAATTTTTTGAGCCAAGCTCCTCGCTTCAGTCCAAGCTCTTTTAGTTTTTTTACATCAATACTCCACCTATCCTTTTCCTTAAAACAGTATGCAACACTTGGTACTGTATGAAGGACTGGTATGGAAAATATTTGATATTCGTCCGTTTCATCAATCAAACTAATTTTCTCACCTTCAAATGGTACATTTATGGCTGTAACAGGAAATCTTAGTCCAAAATATCCAAGATCAAGTATATTTGAAACAAATCTTTCTGCCTCAGGGCCAAATATTTTTAATTCCCTTGTTCTTTTTTCTAAGGACATTGTTTGAA
Organism: uncultured archaeon; assembly: GCA_964581305.1. GTDB lineage: Archaea > Aenigmatarchaeota > Aenigmatarchaeia > CG10238-14 > SCSR01 > CAZONC01. The sequence continues at coordinate 8,951 of CAZONC010000013.1, forward strand.
TAAGTGGTATTAAGCCGGAAAAGTGATCCGCATGCCAGTGGGAAATAAAAATTTTGTCCACATCCATAAAACTTATTCCTGAAACCATAAATTGTTTCTGAGTCCCTTCTCCGCAATCAAATAAAAGAGTATGCTTTTTTTCACCGAAATACTCAAGAACTATGGCTGGATGGTTTCTTTGTGCACTTGGAATTCCTGATACAGTTCCCAAAAAAGTTATTATTATCATAAAATAATCTTAAAAATTTAGAAATAAATTGATTAGAAAGATTTTTAAATTTTAGTGTTTATTAGATTTTTATGTCCGATATATTAGAGGATTTGTTAAAAGGAATAAAGGATATATCCAAAGAAATAAAAGTAAATAAGACCGATTTGCAGAAACTGAAAGATATTAATAAAAATATAAGGAAAAAAAATGTGATTGGCAAACTGTATGGTCCTAATAATTTAATGATATACTTATTGAACGAAGAGGCATTTCCTCTTTTTGATAAGATAGATATACAAGAAATTGTTAAAAAAATGGAAAAACATGGAATCTATGAACTCATTTTCGTAGATAAAAATAATATCTATAAAAAAGTGATAACTTTGGATGGGATAATTCATTATAATTTTGACGCTTACGGCAACATAATGTATTATTAGTAATACATCGGCTGCTCTTCTACATCAAAGTGAATAAGAAGTGGCAATATTTTTTCTTCTATTTTTTCAAGTTTATTTAATAACTCTATATATCTTTTATCATTAATACCTCTAATGTAACATTTCAAGGAATATTTTTTTATAATTTGATGAAGCAATCTTATTATTCTCTCCTCTGGATGTTCAATAAGATCATTTGCAATTTCTTCAAGTTTTTCCACATTTTTTTCATGCTGTCTATAGATATCATCACAGATTTTTTTATATTCTTTATCAGAGACCATATTTAGGAATACAAACGAAAAAGTTATAAATTTTTATGCTAAGTTTTTTTCCTCAAAATATTTTCTCAAAAATATACCAAAACCTTCATCTTTTTTTATCAAATCAGCAATCTTGCTAGTTTCACTAATTATTTGAAAACCTTTTGCCAATTCCTGTGCAATATAGTTTGGAATTCCTTTTGCAAGTAAAATATCAAGTGGTTTACTTAGAGTATCTAATAGTTTTTCTTGTGCTGTTAAGAAATGTCTCTTAATTTCAACGACCCAATAATTGTTTTCGATGTATGGACCCAAGATTGCCATATCTTTATATTTTTTAATAAATCTTTCTGAATCATCAAGATCAAAAACTATAGGGCCAATTCTTTTTTGAATTACCGGTAATCTTGAAATTTCCATTTCTAATAACACCACTGCCAAATCTTTTTCATTGGAATAGACATCTTTCCGTAGGACTTTAAATTCATACTTCGTCTCTTCCAAAATATTTTGAATTCTATCAGCAAATCTTCTTAATTGTGGCCACAAAATATCCGATATAACTGCTGGTGGAGAAAATGTAATCAAAATTAATTCTGTCTTTCTTTCAATAAGTTTGCGAATAAGCTCTTCCTCTGTCATTGGCTTCCATTTTTTCGGTAGGAAAAAGTCTATAGATGGTCTTTCCAAAAACTCCTTTGCACATTTTTTAAATTTAAAAAAATTTTGAGCAGATAGAGCAGCAGTTGTATTCCTTTTTCTATCTGTTGGGTCTATGAGTATTAATGTCTGATTTTTAAATATTGACCTAAGTCGTTGATAATTTTCTTTTTCATAGTATTTTTCTATATCTATTATTTCACCAGGTTGCCATTTCACTGCAGCTTTAAGAACATTGATAAAGCTTTTGTATCTAATTATTAGTAATTCGCAAGCATATCCTGAAAATCCTTGTGTTTTGGCATCAGCGCCGTACATTTCATTTGCATTAAGAAATTGTTTAAGAAGGCGTACATCATTCGAAAGTTTTAGTGGCAGCTTTTTTTCTATATATTTAACATGAAAAGGCGTTCTATCAACTGCAGATTTCAGTTCCTCGGTTGATTTAACTTCATAACATGGAACAATATCAACATCAACACCATCGATATTTCCGCAAACATAAGGATGCTCCGCATATTCAATTTTAAAACTTCCTTTTAATTTTGTAATAACTTTTTTTCCTATTTTTAATCCTAGATTTTCAAGCTTTTTTTCTGTAAAGGTTGGAGGAAAAAGAATAAAGATATCGAATTCCATTTTACTCGGCAACCACACATCTTTCACAATGCTTCCGGCCAAAATGGCTTTTCCACCAACTTTTTTTACTTCTTTTTTAACTAAAGAAAGGGTTTTTTTCGATAAACTGTGGAGTTTTTTTTGCTGAGAAGGCGTTGGCCTTACAATTGTTAAAGCTTTTTTTAGGATATCCTGATATTTTTTCATAAATATTATTTCGTGTTTTTTGTATAAAGTTTTCCAGCGACAAGCACCATCTTTTTTTATTTTGTCACTATTATATAGTGAAAAATAGAAATCTTTATATTTGGCCATTAACTACTTTTAAGTGATGGCTATGGTCAAAAAAAATTTAAATATTAATATTAATGATACCGACTTTTTAAGACAAGAGCTACTCGAAGCCCAACGAATGCTTTTTGCAGAGACCAATATTAAAAAAATCAAATTTTTACAAAATAAGATAAAATATCTAAGAGACCTTTTGGCAAAAGAATGAAAAAAAATTAGCACAAAAAAATCTTATTTAGTCTTACGAATTTTTTTCTATTTTCTATTTTTTTTCATTTCTATCATTTAAATAGCCCCGGGCAGATTCGAACTGCCGTCTTCTGCTCCAGAGGCAGACATCCTTTTGCGGAGATTTTGACCGCTAGACGACGGGGCTATCAAAAACACAATAAATACAATAATTTCAATTATATATAAATATAAGTGAGCAAATGAGAATTTTACAACTTCATTCAGATTTTATTGAATACGAGCCAATAAAAAAAGAAATTGATCAGGCTGAAGAATGTGAAAAAAAGAAATATAGAGTAGAGAATGTGGTAGTACTTTTTACTGCTGTAGAAAAAGGTGATAGCCTAGAAAGTGCACATCAAGCAATAAATGAAGTCAAAAAAAGCTTAGAAAAAATAAAAACCAGCAGGATATTAATTTATCCATATTCACATTTATCAAATAATTTAGAAAAACCAAGTGAAGCAATAAAAATAATAAAAGAAATGGAAAGTTATGCAAAGAGCTTAAAAATAGAAACATACAGAGCACCATTTGGATGGACAAAAGCATTCAATATAAAAATTAAGGGGCATCCACTTGCAGAGCAGTTGAAAATTATTTTACCAAAAGAAAAAGAAGAAAAAAAGATTGAGTGGAAGGTTCCAAAACCGGAATATCTTATTTTTACACCTGATGGCAAAAGTTACGATCCCAAAAAATACAGATATAAAAAAAAGGAAAAAGACTTTCGCGCATTAGTTGAAAAAGAGGCGCTTAAAAAAGAAGCGAAAGGTGGAGAACCAAAAATAATTAATGTACTGAAGAAGTTTGGTTTTGAATGGGAAACATCATCTGATACTGGACATATGCGCTATGGTCCTAAGGCTGCACTGCTTGTTGATTTAGTTGGCGATTATGCATGGCAAAAAAGTTTAGAAATTGGAGTACCAAGTTTTTACATTAAAGGAACAAACATTTTTAATTTAAATTTGCCAGCAATAAAAAAACATGCCGATCTTTTTGGTGAAAGGCTCTATACCATTCATATGGATAACAAAGATTTTATTCTAAGATATGCTGCTTGTTTTCAACAATTTGCGATATTAAAAGATTGGAATATAAGTTATAAACAGATCCCATTTGGAATGTTTGAGATAGCAGATAGTTACAGATACGAACAATCTGGTGAATGTCTACTTGGTTTTAGATTGCGACGTTTTTACATGCCAGACTATCATATTTTTTGTAAGGATTTAGAGCAAACAAAAAAAATTGCAATTGATGTTCACAAGAAAATTTATGAGATTATTAGAGAAATTGGTACAGAATACGTTTGTTTGTATAACTTAACAAAAAGTTTTTTTGAGAAAAATAAAGATTTTATAACACAATTGGCAAAAATAGAGAAAAAGCCGGTTTTACTGCATTTTGTTCCTGAAGGAAAGTATTATTGGGTATTAAACATAGAGTATAATATCATTGATACACTTGGACGACCCCGCGAAATTGCAACTTTCCAGATTGATGTAGGAAATGCAGAGCGTTTTGGAATAAAATATGTTGATAAGGATAATAAAGAGGTTTTTCCACCAATTTTACATATTGCTATTTTGGGTGGCATAGAGCGCTATTTATTTGCAGTCTTTGATAACGCCTTAAGAAAGAAAATCCCCATTTTACCTCTTTGGCTATCACCAGTTCAAGTTAGGTTGATTCCTATTTCTGACAAATATATTAAGATGGCAGAAAAAATCGCTGAGGAAATAGAAAAAAATCAAATACGCGTTGATATAGATGATCGTTCTGAATCTATATCCAAAAAAATTAGGGATGCAGAAATGGAATGGATACCTTTAATAGTTGTGATTGGACCAAAAGAAATTAAATCAAAAATACTTAGTATTCGGGTAAGAGAAAAGGGAAAGATAGTAAAAATGAAACTAGAAAGTCTGGTAAAGGAAATTAAAACAAAAACCAAAAACAAGCCATTTAGATATTTGACATTACCAAAATTGCTTTCTCAACAACCTATATTTATACCTAAATCTTAACTATTTTTATGAAAGGCATTTCCACAATCATTGCTGT
>CAZONC010000014.1:0-13073 GCA_964581305.1 uncultured archaeon
TGGAGATGCAAGAAATCCTTTTAGACAATATGCTTTCCCAGAGCCAATTATAACTGTTGGAATTGAAAACATCTTAATAAAAGATTCCACACCACCCACAGTTTCTGTTGTAGTTTCTGATACAGATAATGATTTTGCCCTTGATTCGCCAGAAGTAATAATTACTGCTGTAGATGAAAGCGGTGTTGCATATATAAGTTATTCTATTGATGACGGGCCAATCATAACTGTATATAATTCCACTATAACGGTTGTAATTCCAGAAGGCACACACACCTTAAACTATTTTGCTACTGATATAGTCGGAAATACAGCGCCTATAACAACTCAAACATATACATATCCAGATAATTGTCCAATGGTATATAATCCTGATCAAATAGATACAGATGGGGATGGGCTAGGAAATGCATGTGATGTGGATGATGATAATGATGGTATTTACGATGAAATAGATACACAGCCATTGGTATTTTCAAATGATTTTGATGACCGAGTACTTGGTGGAACAACATTTGGTACCATAACAGATCGTGGCGGCTGGAACGTTACCGTCAAAGAACTACCAAATCCAGCTGGTGTACAGGTTAGTATATCTGGAAGTGGCACAACTGCGCGAATTGTAAGTTGCAGTAATAATGTTGAAACGATGCTTGATGCCGAAAATGAAACGGCCAATATAACTTGTGGCAGCACAACTGTTGCCGCTGAGTTTGCAAATCCAAAAATTGAGTTGCGCATGCCTCCTACTGGTGAAAAAGGAAAAGCTGTGCGAGTCACACTAAAAACAGGTCAAACAGCTACTCTTGGAAGTGCTGTAACTGCTTCGATTACCAACACCGAACCAATTTTGGTTGAAGTTGTTGATGAAAGCGACAATATACTCGGTTCTGGTTTATTATATCCAGGCCAGGCAATCGATATAATGCTAACCAATACCTCAGTTGAATTTATCAATCTCGGCACAACTGATGTCATATTCACAATGGATAATGTTACAATCACTTTAAGTCCAGGACAAAGTTTTACCGATAGTTGTCCTGGTATAACTGGTAATATAGCTAACACAGGTTGCCTTGCCGCAATAGTTGAAGATGATGATCTCCATGTACATTATCATAGAATAAAAGAGAAAGGACTTTCTTATAATGGCTATGCATGTATTGATGATAAAGGTAGAGAAAAAATGAATTGTAAGCTTCCACTTAAACTAGGTTCTATAGGTGATAGCAGAAATGAGAGTGTAGTATTTGCTCAAAAAAAGATTTACGTTTACAATGATCTTTTAGCTGCTACCGGCCTAAGCTCATTCGACCAGATCAAACCACAATGCAAGCAGATTTTTGACAATTCAAATATTATACCTTTTGCAACTGTGAATGTAGTTACTGGCAAGGAAATAACAGGTGTACCAAGAGTCGATGATTATGTAATAATATTACGAGTGCATATTTTTGACCCCGACACTTCAGCTGAATATATTAGTACAGTATGTAAGCTCGTAAAGAGTGGAAGTTTTAATATTGATAGTAATATGGATGGCGAACCAGATACGACAAAACAAAAACTCAAAATAGTGAAAACGGTTAAGCCCAACGGTATACAACTTATGCCTGCTGATGATGTAGTAATAGGCGGCAGTGAGCTTATTATTACTTATCCAACCGAGGCACTTTGGGAAGAAGGGATAAATAACTATGTCTATCCACTTATATTTACTTCAGATAGCGACTGGACAGTTGATGTATGCACATATGCACCCACTGGATATACAATTGTTGGGGTTTATGATGAATTTGGCAACCTAATGACTGATAAAAACTGCATACAAACAGGAGTTGCTAATGAAACAAAGGTTGTTGCCTTTGAGGCTGTGAAAACATCATCGCCAAAGAAGTTTAATGTACCGGTTAAGCTGACTGTTGCGCATAAAGGCAAAATACAGCAAAGAATATTAAATATTCCAAACGAAGTTGTAAAAAGAAGTGAATTAGTCAAAACTATACCAAAACCACCAAAAGCTCCTGTACCAGGAAAACTTGATCGAATAATTGCATACATTATACGTTTCTTTATAAGATGGATATAAACTACTTTTCTTTAAATTTTTTCAGAGTAACCTTCCCCTGAAGTAAATTTGAAACTCGAACACCTATTAGTCGTATGGCCTTTTCTGATCTAAGAAAAGGTTTAATCAACTCCTTTGATATTGTTATTATATCTTCCTTTTTGTCTGTATAGGAAGGTAGTGTTTTTGCATGTGTATGCGTTTCAAAATCTGCATATCTTATTTTTACAGTTACAGTTCGGAAGCAAAATTGATTTTTTATTTCTTTCCATACCTCCTCAGTCAACTCTGAAAGTACATTATAAATTAATTCCTCATCCTTTGTATCACTTTCAAATGTGTGTTCACGTCCAACTGACTTAATTATTTGCCGTTCTTCCACTTCTGATTCATCAATTCCTTGTGCCATTTTATGAAATTCATAACCCAATTTACCAAATTCTTTAATCAACTTTTCAACAGGATATTTTGCTAATTCACCTATAGTTTTAATACCAAGCTTAGCCATTTTTTCAGCAGTTTTTGGTCCAATTCCCCAGATTTTTTGTACATCCAGAGGTGCTAAAAAATCCTTTACCTCTTCAGGTTTGACAACAGTTAGCCCATCCGGCTTTTGAAAATCTGAAGCAATTTTTGCAATCAATTTATTTGGCCCAATTCCAATCGAGCATGTTAAGCCTTCTTTTTCATAAATTTTTTCTTTTAGCAAAATTGCAAATGCCCTTGCTTGATCAAAATCCTGCACACGTTTGCTGATATCAAGAAATGCTTCGTCGATACTCACTTGTTCAAACTTGTCGGCATGCGCACGGAGAATATCCATAATACTTTTCGAAACTTTTTCATAAAGTGGCATATTTACTGGTAAAAAAATTCCATTAGGACATTTTTTCCATGCTTTTGAAATTGGCATTCCAGAATGTATACCATACTGCCGTGCAATATAGTTTGCTGTCGAAACTACACCACGTCCTTTCCCTTCTTTAGGGTTTGCACCGACAATTATAGGTTTGCCTTGATATTCTGGATGTTGCCGTTCCTCTACTGCTGCAAAAAAAGCATCTAAATCAACGTGCAAAATTATCCGAGCCACAAATTTCAATTATTTTTGCAAAATAAATTTTTAATATGGAGTATCTGATTAAATCAGCTTTTGACCATGCATTAAAATGGTTTCAAAAACACTTTAATATAAATTTTATTCCATCACTCGAAATTGGTAAATATAATATATGTGCCGATTTGTTTAGAGTTTCGGCGAAAGATAAAAAAATTTATGTAAACCGTGATAAATTGTTTGAAAATATAGCAATGATGAATTGTTGTTTAATAAAAAAAGGGCATACGAATGATGAACAAAAGGAAATTACTGCACGTTTTATTCATGAAATTGTGGAAACCTATATAACTACGGAAAATCCAGGTTTTGCAGTCCATATTACACCGCATTTTCACGAGTATGCTGACTTTGTTGAGGATATCTACAGAAAAGAAAATGGACTATTTACACATGCGCATGGCTATAAATTCCTTGGTTTAGAAAAGATTTTTGAAAGATTGTGGGAACAAGAGTTGGCAAAAAATAGCAAAGTTCAAGTTTTTGAATAATAATGCCCCTCTGAGAGGGATTAATTTATACTTATTAGCGGGCTTATTGGCGCTATTGGATATATGACTTCTGTAACCATTAAGCCAATTGACATCACTAAAGAATCTCTTAACATCTCTGAAAATAAAACTTCTCCTAAAGTAATACCATCAACCGAAAAATCTACAGAGCCTTTGGAACACTAGAAAACTTGTTCTGATGAATGTATCTACATAGGAGAAAAAGAATGCTTGAATAGTTCCTAGATTTATTGCCCCCAGCGGGATTTGAACCCGCGTCGCAGCCTTTCTTTGCTATCATCATGTATCAAACCTTTCTGTGCAAAGCACGAAAGGGCCGTATCCTTGACCGGGCTAGACGATGGGGGCAATATAATTACTGATAATTTAATTCTATTTAAATTTTATTCATTTGATTTTTTTATTTCTTCAATAACAACATTCCATATTTCCTCAGCAATTATATTGTCATTCTTTGTTCCATCAATAACAACCCACTTCGAGCCATTTCTAATCTCTTTTGCTAATTTTAGATACATTGCTCTTATTCGCTCAATTTGTTCCCTCTCTTTTTTAATTCTTTCGAGCATTTCTCTTTTTGTAAAATCCTCTATATTTGCTTGCTGAATTCGTGCAATTCCGCGTTCAAGTGGAGTATCGATGAGAAAAACCAGATTAGGTTTGATTATATTTTTTTCTATTGAAATTAACCATTCCAATGGAACGTTCCGCACAGATTGATAAGCAAAATTGCTATAACAATAACGGTCGGCAATAACAATAATACCTCTTTCAAGCAACCCTTTTATTCTTTCTTGATAAAGACTTCGGTCAGCTGCATATAAAAGTGAAAGTGTGAAAGGGTCAAAATCGGATCTTTTAGTTAGCTTTGCTATATCAGTTTCATAATTTGGAAATGTTATGTTAACAACTTCCTTGCCCAATCTTCGCAACCTTTCACTAAGAATTCGTATATGTGTTCGTTTTCCAGCACCAGTTATGCCCTCAAAAACAATAAATATACCTTTCATGAAATCAGTGGGCCAGGAGAGATTTGAACTCTCGACCTTCCGGTTATCAGCCGGACGCTCCAACCAGGCTAAGCTACTGGCCCATAAAATAATAAATTTTAAATTAATTAAATATTTTTGGATCCGTATTTGGGCCGATAGATCAATGGTAGATCGCCGCTTTCGCAAAGCGGAGGTTCCGGGTTCAAATCCCGGTCGGTCCATTATTTTTTTTTGGTATATGATTCAATGAAGCATAGTAGAATTCATTTTGCATTAATTTTTTACCAATGAAAAGTATTTAAAGATAAACTAATTATTAAATCTCGGTATGCAAGAAACAATAGTTACTGCCAGTGATGTTGCTCTATATGTAAAATGCCCCAGACAGGTTTATTTTAAACTTAAAAAAGTTCCTTATGTTGAACGCGAGGAACGAGTGAAAGGAAGAGTTGAGCATTTGCTGCTAAGAAATATAGTTGAAAAAAATTTTGATTATCGCATTTTGGAAAAAAATGATTTTGAAATTTGCATTTCTGCACTAAATGAACTTGAAAAATTTCTCATGAATTTTAACACAAAATTTTTTGAGCAGGCACTAGTTTCTAAAAAATATGGTCTAGCTGCAAAACCCGATTTAATTGCTGTGGGAGAAGAAAATTGTGAAGTTATTGAATTTAAGGGAACGAAGATAAGACATGATATAACTTATTCAGATAAAATCTATGTTTGTGCACAAACAATGGTTGTGGAAGATACTTTATGTCCTGGTCTCGATCATGGTAATGTTTTTTATTATAAAATAAGCAATAAACCAATAAAAACCGTTTATGTGTCCGATAAACTGAAAAGCAAAATTATGGAAATAAAAAGTTCCATACTTTCAATGAAAAAAGACATAGAATGTAAAAAGGATAATATGCCACCATATTGCGAGAAATCGCTATGTAAAACGTGCGATTATGCATATTATTGCCTCTATCTAAATAATAAAACTTCCTAAAATAATTTTAAATTATGATAATAGCAGCAACAGGAGATGTTCATTCTCCATATTATTATGAAGATTTTGTTCGTGCAATTGATAATTTGACAATAAAACCAGATTTATTTTTGCTAGTTGGGGATATGGTTCATCGCGGAAATGTGGATGAATATGAAAAAATTTACAATGTACTTTTTGGTAAAATAGATTGTCCAATTATAGCTTGCTTTGGCAACAATGAATTCGAGGAACAGAAAGAAACGCTGAAGCAAAAATATAGAGAAATTAGATTTTTAGATGATCAAAGTATAGTTTTTGAGATAGGACGTATCAGTGTTGGAATTTATGGTACGACAGGAAGCCTTGATCAGCCAACAAGATGGCAAAAAAGCAACATACCAAATGTAGAACAAATTTATCGCGAACGAATTATACGAGCTTCAAAACATTTAGAAAGAATGTTAACCCATGTAAAAATACTCTTAATGCACTATGCCCCAACATATAAAATACTAGAAGGTGAAAATCCAAGATTTTTTCCAAATCTTGGTTGCCAAGCATATGAAAATGTTATAATGCAACAAAAACCGAATTTAGTTGTTTGTGGTCATTCCCATAAAGGTAAGAAAATGGTTTGGGTAGATGCTGTACCTGTTTTTAATGTATCACTTCCTCTTAACAAAGAGATTGTTGTTATAGATACGACAAAAATAAAACCAGGAATAACAAAATTTATTTAATCAGTTTTCTTTGGCTTTAACTGTGTAGCAGATGGCTTTTTTAAATTTAATTTTTTAATGAGATTAGATTTTTCAAATGCAGCAATAATTTCCTCATCACTTGCATTTTCGCTTATCTCAAGAACGTATGGCAGTGGCTCAAGATGTGCAACATTACATCTTCTCCTTTTCACACCTGTTAATGCTTTTGGTCCGGTTATCAAAACAAACGACTTATTTTTTTTATCTTCCATTTTTTTCAGAACCACACAATATTTTCCTGCTTCTCTACCACTAATTTTTATACAAACTCTTCCAGTTTCTAGTGCCATTTATACCATCTTCCTAATCTTTTCTCTTAATAATTCTTTTAAACAATTTGAACATAAATATCCACCATATGGCCTGTTTGGACGCTTCTTGCTCTTGGCCAATTTTCTTATTTTTGAAACATCACGGGGAATGCCATGTAAAGGCTTTTTACAAATTGCACATTTAGCAATTTTAGGTTTTTTCTTTTTATAGTGAACTACTATTTTTTTTCCAGGTGTTTTTCTTTTTACTTTCGGCATTTAGATCCCAAATAGTTTTTGAAATATTATGCTGACTGTTAGTGCAACCAGCACATACCACCATATCCAACTAAGATTACCAAAAAAGAATGAAAGTGGCATGATTGATATGGTCGTTCCACCATATTTATAGCTTATCCAAGGTAAGAATAGCGCAATGACAGCCAAAGAAACAATAAAACCTTTAAACAATTGTTTCATTTGTTCTTGACTTGCATCAGCAAATTCTTTCCAAATTTTACTCACCTTTTCTCTATTTTTTTCTTTTTCCGCTTCCTTAAGTTCATCCTTTATTTTTTTTATTTTTTCGTTTAGTTCTTTTACTAGCTTTCTATTTGTAACCAATCTATTTAATAATGTGGTAAATAATGTTATGATAAGAGCTAATAGTAATAAAGAAATGTGTGGACTAAATTGTGTTATTGGCAAAAATATTTTATTTAATATTCCATAGATTAATTCGAACATTTTATACACTCATTATTTTTCTTATTATTGGATGAGCTTCTTCTAATCGCTCTGCACTTAATTCCTCGTAATAATTATAAAGTATCATTGTGCTTAGTAAAATTCCTGTACCAGTTCCTATTGCACCCGTAAAATCTGCCAAAGCAGCAATTAAACCAATAAAAATTCCGCCAAGTAAAGCTACCGGTGGTATATAACGATTTAGCACTTCAGCCATAGTTCTTTTATCGCTTCTATATCCAGGTATTTGCATTCCAATACTCTCCAATTGTTCTGCCACACTTTCAGCATCCATCCCAGAAGTATTTACCCAAAATACAGAAAAAATCGCACAAATAATCACAAGAAATACTAAATAAGTAATTCCTCTTATTACTTCAGAAGATACTAAAGTACCTGTAACAGCATCTTTTAGCAGATTTCGTGGCGATGTTAAATAATATACAAGACCTCCAGTTATTTCATTTGTAGTTTGATTATAGCATGCAAGAAGACTACAGCCAGTGATAGGATTAATTGACATTCGTCCAATTAGTTGGATGTTTGCTATTATAGCTGCGGCAAATATAACTGGTATGTTGCTTGTATATAGTAATTTTAGATTCCATGTTCGGCCAAATCCACGAAGAGCAGCATAAGTTAAAGGTATATCTATACCAATATTTTGTATATAAATAACAATTAGGAAAACAGCTATAGTAGAAATTATAGGGAGAGCAGCAATTAAAGCATTAAAATAATTTCCTGTATGCAAAAAACTAATTACATTCCAAAGTTGACCTATTCTTAGTTGTGGATTAGTTAGATTTGTAGCTGGAGAAAAGATAAAAATAAAAATTTGTGACACCACTCCTGCAACTATAAATAAACTAACACCAGAGCCAAAACCCCATTTACTTATCAGTTCATCCAGTAAAATTACAATTATACCACCTAATGCAAGTTGCAATATTACCAAAGGCAAAATACTGCCAGTTACTGGACCCAATGCACCGGCAAGTACGAATGCTATTGCTTCTAGAAAACAAAAAAGAAATGCTAAGGTTTTGTTCCATGCTTGAAACTTTTTCCTATCTTCACTTTCTGTCATATCCCACTTAACTATTTTTGATCCAACCAACAATTGGAGAATAATACCAGCTGTAACGATTGGACCTATACCAAGCGTCATTAAGCTGCCAAATCTTGCGCCAAGAAGTGTTTGGAAAGTTATAATTGGTCCCAATTGCTCCTTGCCAGGAATGCCAAATATAGGAATATGTGAAAGAACAATATAGCAAATCAGTGCTATTCCAGTCCACATAAGCCGTTTGTTAATAGTTTGTTTATACGTTGGTTTAACCACAGCTGGTAATAATTTTGAAATGGAGCTTATGGAAAATACCATAATTAGACCTCAACTGCTTTCCCACCAATTTCTTCCAATTTTTTAATTGCATTTTTAGAAAATAATTTTGCTTTTATAATTAGAGGTTGAGTCACTTTTCCTTTTCCAAGAACTTTTTCATATCCAAGTTCGCAAACATTAATCTCTGTTTTTTTCATTTCCTTAGCTATTTTATCCACCTCGCACAAATTTATCGTTTTCGGTTTTTTAACTATTTCTGGCGGCCTTTTGAATCCGGTTTTTCCAAAATGGTTGGGCATATATTTAACAACGTAGCTCCATTTATGTTTGTGCAAACCAGCCTTCCCTCTACCACCTCTACTACCTCCACCTCGCCATTTTTTATGTGAACCGTGATACGTTCGTTCACCACGCCTTCTCTTTTTCTTTATTCGTACAACCATTCTATCACTATATCATTCTTTTAATTAGTTCATTAATATTTTCTCCCCAATTACCAAGTGAGCCCTTTGGATAGTGTTGTTTTATAGATTTATGACCACCACTAGGCGGCGTAAGTCGAAAAAATGGCTGTAATTGCTCATAATTTTTCAAACTTATATTACCATTTAAAAGCGCGTCTGCAAAATTCTCAAAAGTATCAAAGCCGGTTATATTTTTCAGAAGTGCCTCATCAACCCTTCTACCATTTTTTAACCTCAACCTTTTCTTTAATAGCTCAATCAGCGTCTCTCTATTAATTTTTCCATATGCAACAAAATCATAAACTTTTTTAATCATTCCTTGGTATGAAGGATTTTCAGGCAAAATCACACAGCTATTAACCCTATTAAGCCTAAGCAGTTTTAATATATTTTCAATTTTCTTTCGTGTGCCAGGATGTCCTCTTATTCTTATAACAGCATACATTCAACCACGATCGTAAATGTAAAGTTTTTTGAGCGCATCAAATATCGCTGAGATTAAGTTTATACGCGTGCTAGTATCACCGAACGTTTTTACCCATATATCTTTTATTCCTGCTAGTCGTAATATTTTTTTTGATTCATCATCCGCAACCAACCCAATTCCTTTGGGTGCAGGTAACAAAATAACTCTAACAGAACCTGTTTTACCACTACTCTTATAGGGTATGGAGTGTTCTGTATTACATGTGCATTCCCAGCTTCCACACCCACGCTTAATTTTAATTAGGTTTAGTTTTGCTTTTGCAATCGCTTTCTCTATTGCAGCTCGCGTTTCTGGAGCAGTTCCTTTGCCTATGCCTACAAGGCCATCCTCATTACCAACAACAACGAATGCTGAATATGTGAATCGTCTGCCAGATTTTGTCATTGTAGCTGTAATACGCGTCGGTATTCGCTCAATACCACCTCCTTTTCCAGTTCGCCCTCCAATAAGAATAATTTCATTTTTTAGATTTGGCACAAGTTTATCGATTATTTCAGGTTCAATTATTTTCTTACCCAATTTAAAAATTTCATCAATATTTGTTATTTTTCCTTCAAATACAGCTTTTCCTATTTCAGTTTTCGGTATCCATTTTTCCAATGGAGAAACAACCTTTGGCGCTATTTCCTCTGTAACAGGTATTTCTTCTTCTTTTTCTTCTTCAGGCATTCTCTTCACCTAAAATTTTTTGTTTTATTTTTTCAAATTCGTCAACAATTGATTTGAACTTTTCATTATAACTTGCTATATGTAACCCTTTAATTCGTTCCGCGCTCGGTAACATTTTTTCATTGCATGGTATTTTTAATCCTGCATCCATTGCACCCTTAACAACAGCATAAATGCGATTTCCTTTTGTGGAGCGGTAAAGCCCCATATCCAAAATAGCCTCTTTTATATCTTTTTCCAATGCTCTTTTTCCTATGAGAAGACCAGTTAAGTATGCGGCAGGTAAGTTATCACATGCAAATTTCCAACCTAATTTTTTCAGTTCTTTAGAAATGGCAGATACTATGGTTTTATCACCCTCGCTTGAAAATTGTATCACCTGTGCACTAATATATTTTAGGCTTCTTCGAACAACAAGCCGTGGTTTACCAGAAAGCAAAAGTTTTAACCTCTTTTTGTAATCAGTTTTTCCTAATCGTCTTCTTTTGAATGGCATTCGATAAGTCGGTTTCATACTATCACTTTTTCTTTAGTAAGCCATGCTGTTCTAAATAAATTTTAAGGTGTGATCTACTTCTAAATGTCCCACCTTTTGCAAGTAAATACAATTTTCTATATGTTCTATTGTCTATTTGACCGGTTTCTTTAAGTTCTTTAAGCATTCTTCTTATAGGCCTTATAGTATTAATCCATTTTCGCTTGGCAGTAACCACTGAGTATTTGCCGCCCTTTTTAACCCTTTTTCCACCTTTTTCTTTCAATTTTGGAACTTTATTTTTTCGAACTTTAATAAAACCCTTTTTAATTAACCGTCTTATATCTGCTTTCGTTATAGCTTTTTCTATATCTTCGATTTTACTTGGATCTAACCAAATCTTACTTTTACCTTTTTTCAATATCTTTGCTGCAAGTTTTTTTTGCAATTTTCCCATTCTTATCAATTTTAATTACTTTTTTATATAGATTCTAATTTAAAATTTCAAAATATAATAAATTTATATGGAGATTTTGAGTCTTATACAAAGCGATCCGCTTGTATATAAAAATGATAGTTTAATAAGAGTTAGAAATCTGATGAATAGATCTTTATTACCAGAACTACCAGTGGTATCAGAAGACGATTTAATAGGAACAATAACATCGAAGAATTTAGTAAATATTTTGCCAAAGGTCAAAATAGAAAATTTGCTTGCTTCGCATATTGCAGAAAAAGATTACATTAAGTCTGATGTTAATAGTGAGTTGTCATATCTAGCAAAAGAATTTTTGTCTAAAAAACGTTTCATAGCTTGTATTTTTAAAGAAAAATTTATTGGTTATGTTCAGCGCCGGCGACTGCTTAGCTTTCTGTTGGACTCGGATGAGGAAATAAAAAATTATGTATCAAAAGATTTTGTTACCGTTGATTTGGAAGAAAGTATAAAGAAAATTATTAAGTTGGTTAAAAATGAGGTTCCAATATTGATCTTAAAAGACGGACAACCATTTACTGCATTTTCGCCAGAGGAACTATATTTCATAATTTTTGTTTCTAATTATGCTGTGAGAAAAATCGAGCGAGATTTCGAAACTCTGCGTGGCGATGAAAGAAAAATTCTAAAAATGAGGATAAATCAAGCAAAATTAAGAAAGTTGAAGGAGGAAGGGAAAATAGTACATTTACCACCATTAACAGTTGCAGATATGGCGAAAAATAATTTTCTCATATCTGAGACTCAAACGGTTGGAGATGCAGCAAAAATAATGTTAAATTTTAATAAAAACATTATTGCAGTAAAGGAAGGTGGAGTGATAAGCGATTTGTCTTTGCTTAAGGCATTGGTATGAAAGTTAAAGATCTGGCAACAAAAAAAATTGTAACAATAGACGTTGATAGAAATTTGCGAGATGCGCTGAAATTGATGAGAAAAAATCGAATTTCTCGACTTTTAGTTACAGATAATGATAAGATTGTTGGTATAATAACTGAACGCGATATTGCCGACCGGCTTGGATTTTGGAAAGAAAGAAAAATTAGCGATGCACACATTCATGTTTCCGCAGCTTGCAGTTATAATTTATTAACAATTGATGCCAATGCGAGCTTGGGCACCGCCGCTGAACTAATGTTGCGACGAAAAATAAGTAGCTTACTTGTCACCGAAAATGGAAAACCAATTGGCATTTTAACGAAAACTGATTTGATAAAATCACTTCGAAATATAAAAGTTCTTGTTGAAAAGTATATGAGTAAAAACACTTTTAGCTTATATGTTGGCGCAACTTTGCTCGAAGCAAGAAAGCTGATGTTCGAACGAGGTGTGAAACGAGTGCCAATTTTATTAAAAGATAAAATTGTGGGGATTGTAACTGAGGCGGACATAGCTAACGCGTTAGGAGCATTTAGAAAACTGGCAGAAGGAAAACAGTGGGATGAAAAATTGAAAAAAATAAATGTGGAAGAGGTAATGAGCAAAGAGGTTTTATGTGTTAGTCCGAACGATAGTTTAGCTAAAGTTGTGGAAATAATGTTGAGAGAAAATATAAGTGGGCTACCAGTAGTTGAAAACGAAAAACTTGTTGGAATAATAACAAAAACAGATCTGATAAAAGCAGTGAAGGAATTTTATAAATGATTTTTTTATAAAACTATGGTTCTATAGTTATAGTAGGTTTTGGAATGTTTGGGATATTCG
>CAZONC010000015.1:0-8706 GCA_964581305.1 uncultured archaeon
GTGTGCTCCCCCGCCAATTCCTTTAAGTTTCAGCCTTGCGGCCGTACTCCCCAGGTGGCCCACTTAACACCTACGCTCCGGCACTGCAAGCTCCCAAGAAGCTTGCAACACCAAGTGGGCATTGTTTACGGCTAGGACTACCGGGGTATCTAATCCCGTTCGCTCCCCTAGCTTTCGTCCCTCACCGTCAGACCCATTCTAGGTAGGCGCCTTCGCCACAGGTGGTCCCCTTGGGATTACAGGATTTAACCCCTACCCCAAGAGTACCCCTACCCTCTCCTGGTCTCAAGTCCAACAGTATCTTGAGCACGCCTTCCAGTTTACTGGAAGATTTCACTCAAGACTTGTTGGACCGGCTACGGACGCTTTAGACCCAATAATCGTGGCCATCACTCGGGGCGCGGGTATTACCGCGGCGGCTGGCACCCGTCTTGCCCACCCCTTATTCGCGGTCCTTTTTACAGACCGCAAAAGCCCTTGCAGAGCAAGGGCACTCCGGGTCCCCTCGTCGGGCGTTAGCCCATTGCGAAGGTTTCGCGCCTGCTGCGGCCCGTAGGCCCTGGACTCATGTCTCAGAGTCCATCTCCGGGCTCCTACTTCCATAGCCCGTACCCGTTATCGCCTTGTGGGGCCGTTACCCCCACAACTAGCTGATAGGGTACAGTCCCATCCTTAGCCGCCGTAGCTTTCGGTGCTAGGACATTCCAGTACCTAGCACCTATGGGGTATTAGCCTCAGTTTCCCGAGATTATCCCCCAGCTAAGGGTAGGTTGACTGTACATTACTGAGCAGTTCGCCGAGGGCTTACCCCTCTCGACTCGCATGGCTTAGTCGGACTCGGATAGCAATGGCCTCTGGCAGGATCAACCAGAATTGGCGGGGAAGTTCTACCTCTAGGTTTCATCAATCAACCTACCTGGATCATTATTCCAGGATTAACTTTCTCATGAACAGGAACAGGAACCTTCATTGCAAGCTGCCGCTTTCTCTGGCCCTAACGCCAGTTCATGAGCAAATTAAATATTGAAGATGATTATATTTAAAGTTTTTCAAAAAAAAGAAAAAGTAGGCCGCAATTGGGATTTGAACCCAACCTAGGAGCTTTCTGCAAAGCTCCACAGGCTCCCGTGCTAACCAGGCTACACCATTGCGGCCATATTCAATTATCCACTTATCACATAATAGCCTGCAGCTTTTTCTCTCGCAACTCTTTTCACAACTTTCTTATTTATTAGTGCAAGTAAAATATTTGCAACTTTACCTTTCGGCATCATTGCTGCTTTTGCAATTTGATCTGCATCTTTTAATTTGTCTGGTGCTGTTGCTTTCAAATTTTTCATTGCTTCAACTACCTTTTTTTCATCCTCTGTCAATTCCATAATCATCCCTCCTATTTTTTCATTGGTTTTTTTATTTTAATTTGCTGGGGGTGGGATTCGAACCCACGACTTCCAGATTTCTTACATCATTAATCAATACTCATTCGCAAAGCTATGAGTCTGGCGTTTAGGTCTTTACTCTAACCACTGAACTACCCCAGCCTATGAATTTCTTATTTTTTAAATTTAATAATTTTTTTGTTATGATAATTAAATATGATTAAATGTTAAGAGGATTTGAATGAAAATCCTTGTTACTGCTGTTCCTGGTGCTGGAAAAACAACTATTTTAAAATATGTAAAAAGAAAAATGCCAAAAGTTAAGGTTGTTAATGTTGGAGATCTAATGTTTGATATTGCTAAAAAAAGATTTGGAATTAAAAATCGGGATGAGATGAGAAAAAAACTTTCGATCGAAAATCATAGATTTGCACAAAGAAAAGCGTATGAAAAAATTGCAAAAATGAAAAACAAAATAATTTTAATAGACACACACTTATCTGTTAAAACGCCGATGGGTTTTTTCCCTGGTATTTCTGATGATCTAGCAAAATTGGCAAAAATTGACATTATTATTGTACTTGAATTTAATCCAAAAGATGTGATTGAGCGAAGGAAAAAAGATTTGCCACGTAAAAAATTCGAATCTGTGGAAACTGGGGTTATTAGAATACCAAGGCAAAGAGATATAGAAACAGAGAAAGAAATAGAGCTTCATCAAGAATTTAATAGACAAATTGCATTTATTGTTGGTAATGTTGCAGATGCGGCTGTAAAAATAATATCTCTTCGAACGCCGCAGAAAAAGCCATTTGAACATGCAAAAATAGCTGCGAATAAAATTATAGAAATAATTAAAGCTGCAATGGAAAAATCATCCTAATTTCTCCAAAAGCGTGGCATAAATAATTGGTAAACAAATTGTTGCATCTGCATAAACATTCACGTGTCTGGCTTTTTCGCTAATTTTACCCCAAGAAATAGCTTCGTGGGTTCTTGCTCCAGATAAACTTCCATCGCTTTCCACAGCTGTAGTTATGTAGACGGCATAATCTAGTCCGCCATGAAATTGCGCCCACCAAAGCACATGATGTTTAGAAATACCTCCACCAATTATTAGCGCACCCAATCGTTTTGCATTCCAGATTAAATCACTTATTTGTTGCTCATCCTTCATTAAATTTATATTAAAATCCTTATGATTTTGCCAAAATTGCCAAATTTGATATCCAACTGCACCATCAGTTATTCCTGGCACAATCATTGGAACTCGATTTCTATAGCACCAGTATAGAATTGAATCTTTTTTTCCGATTTTTTTTCCTAGTTGCCATACAAGCTCGTATGTAGAAATTTCCTTTTTTTCTTTGTAAATATCATTCAAGAACTTTACCATTTTTTTCTCAATTATAAGACCGTAGGACTTTTCGGGAATAAAAACATTTCCCAATCGATGAATTCCTCTTTTATGAAGTTCTCTATCATCAACATCGAATGAACCATGGTAATAATTTTCATACGATCGAGCTAAATCGTGATCGAGAGTACCACATGTTGTGATAAGAACATCAAACCATTTGTTTTTAATAAAATCTCTTATAATTCCTCTTGTGCCGGTAGCAATTATGTCTGCAGGAAATGACAATATTTTTAAACAATCTCTGTCTTTTATCATTTGTTCAAGTATTTTTATACAATCTGCCAAATATCTAACTGTAAATCCGCCTGCTTCTTTCATTTGCTGAACTAATTTAACAATGTCGCCGTTCTTTATATGAAAATCCTTAACCTTCATAATATTTTCTTATTTAAATTAAAACTAATATTATGCTAAAAGATGAGGCAAAAAAAATATTGGAACAGATTGGTTTAAAAAATATAGAAAAGACGCTCGAATTTCCCAGAACAGAAGTTTGTGATTTGGCATCAACCATTTGTTTCAAAATTGCAAAAGAAGAAGGAAGAGATCCAAAAGAAATAGCTGAAGAAATTGTAAAAAAAATTAGATTGAAAGATTCTTTAATTGAAGCAGTGGAAGCGAAAAATGGCTACATAAACTTTTTCTTTAATTGGGAAAAAGTGGCAGAAAAAATTTTGAAAGATATTTTGACAAAAAAAGAAAAATATGGCAGCATAGATATAGGCAAAAATAAAGTTGCTGTAGTAGAATTTTCTTCACCAAATCCCGTCCATCCTATTCATATCGGATCGGCACGCTCCACATTTATTGGCGAATCGTTATGTCGAATTCTTGAAAAATGTGGTTATAAAGTTAAAAGAATTTTTTTTGTCAACGACATTGGTCGTCAAGTTGCAATTCTTATTTGGGGGTATCTAAAATTTGCAAAAGGGAGAAAGCCAACTGGAAAAGCTGACCACTGGCTTCTTGATATCTATATAAAAGCCAACAAGTTCTTAGCAGAAAATCCAGAAAAAGAAATGGAAATAAGTGAAATATTAAAAAAATTAGAATTGGGGGATAAGAAAATTCAACAAATTACTAAAAAAATTGTCAAATGGTGTCTAAATGGGTTTAAACAAACTTATAGAATTCTTGGAATAAAATTCGATGAATATATTTGGGAAAGTGATTTTCTTGAAGATGCGAAAAAATATGTTAAGCAATTAATAATGGAAAAAAAGGCTTTTGAAACGAGCGATGGTGCAGTTGTTGTTGATCTGGAGAAATATAACCTACCAAATACTGTAATTCTAAGATATGATGGCACAACACTTTATCTTATAAGGGATACTGCCGCAAGTATTTATAGATTCAAAAAATACAGTCCTGAGCTAAATGTTTACGTTGTTGCTGAAGATCAAAGGCTTCATTTCCAACAACAGTTTGAAATTTTAAAACTATTGGGATATGAAAAGATTGCTCAAAACTCCACACACTTAAGTTATGGATATGTTCTGCTTCCTGAAGGAAAAATTATTTCACGTTTTGGTCGAGTTGTTTTACTCGATGATGTTATTCAAAAAGCTATAGAGGAAGTGAGGAAAAGATATTTAATTAGTAAAAATCTTGCTAAAATAATTGGAATTGGTGCAGTTATTTATTCTATTTTGAAAATCGATCCAAACAAACAAGTCACATTCAAATGGAGTGATGTACTTTCATTAGAAGGTGATACGGGTCCCTATTTGCAGTATGCGTATGTACGATGCGCAGGTATTTTGAAAAAAGTGAAAAAAATAAGAAAAAATTTTTTTGTTGAGAAATTGGATGAAAAAGAAAAAATTTTGATAAAAAAGATTTCACAGTTTCCTCAAGTCATTGAGCAGGCAGCAAAGGATCTTCGGCCGAATTATATTTGTAACTATGCCTACGATCTTGCAGTTGCATTTAATAATTTTTACGAAAATTGTCCTGTTCTCAATATAGAAGATAGAAAAAGAAAGAATTTTAGATTAACACTTGTTCTGGCAACAGAAATTGTTTTAAAAAGCATCCTTAAATTAATCGGAATCGAAGTACCACAAAAAATGTAAATCATCGTTTTTTGGACATTGGTCTGAATGCTTTAGGTTTTTTGTGTATGTTATAATTTTTTTTATTTCTTTGCATACTTGTTCAACTTTTTCTTTATCATTTTCATTAAAATTTACCGATTTTTCCTGACCATCAACATAAAGAATACATCCGTACATATCTTCTAGAGATTGGATATTATATTTTTGACGAATATTTTTGCTACCAATTATTGCAAGCGCATCGGCTACTAGCTGTAGTCGAAAGGCCTCATTCATTTTTTCTTCTGAAAAAACTATTCGATATGGTACTAAAATTTTTTTATTTGAATGCTCTCTTAAAATTGTGAAAGTTGGTCTTGCTGTAATACCAAGATCGGGGTTTCTGAATTTTTTCCTTTCATAGATTTTCTCATCCGGTCTATATAAAGAGATTTCTGTTTTCTTATATTCCACTAAAAGATTTTTCATATATTCCAAGTTTTTTAATTTGATTAACTCCTGCTCTGTTATGTTTCCTTTTAATTCATCATAAAAACATCTAGGACACAAAAGATATTTTCTTATCCACGATGACCAAACATCATAAATTTGCCTTACCATTTTTCTGACCCTATATGTCGAATTATTAGTTTACGTTTTTTCTCATAAATTTTTCCATTATAATAAATTGACAAATCGCTAATTTCTCTTTCAAATAGAATACCATGACGACTTAGTTCGTTATCGATTCGTTCTGCCATGAAATCTGTAAGAATTTTTTTAAGACCAACTTCTTCCAACGGTTTCATTAATTTTTCTTCATACATACAGCCAGAATTTGTTTTTCGATAATAAGAAATTTTACCGCCATATTGAGATGTTATATATCCTCCACGCTCCACATAACCTTCATCACTCAAATATTTAAGCGGTGGATATATGTTTGCTATATCACAAATATGGCTAACATACGTTACTGTCGAATATTCTTCTGAATCCAATGATAGTAAAATAGGTAAAAAGCGAAAGATTGTCCGGTGATTTCCTATCAAAAAATATGATAAAATGTTCCCATCATTCTCACATCTTGGCCTTATATCCAAACTTTTACCACATTCCAGGCATTTTATTCGAGCAGAATTTTCTTCATGAAATACTTCTAGTTTACCATCACATACATTACATTTATAATTTTTAATTGGATATGTTCTTCGACAGGCATAACATATAAGCTCTGCATGTGGATATATTTTCTCATTATCTATTACTGAGTAATATAACTCACGCAAAAAATTTCCATATTCCTTCCCTATATAATCGCCGAAAATTTTCTCTATACCGATTGTCATGGTTAAGTATTAAACAGAAAAATTTAAATTTCTTATATTTTTCCTTTATTATCTATAAGCCAATTTTCTATAGCTTTTTTTATTTCAATTACAATTTCCCTTCCATCTGGTAGTTTTCGCTTAATTGTTATTGGTATCATTTTTTCTCTAAATTCTATTTTCGCAATTTCTATTGGATCCGTTTCTGTTGTTTGAACTAAAATTGGTGCACCTAATGATATCTGTAGAGCTCTTGCACCCAACAAACGTGCAACTTCAAATCTTGTTAATCTATCTTCAGGCCAGACTACCATACTCTCAGTTATTTCTTAAATTGGGCTATTTCTTTTAAAAGATCTATATGGCCCATAAAAAGCTGTCTACAACAATATCTTTTCAGCCCAAGCTCATTTAGCACTTTCTCCATATCTTCTCCTGCATCAATTTTCTTTTTAAATTCTTCCCAAAGGTGACCAATAACTTTTCCACAACTGAAACAACGGACTGGTATAATCATTTACTCTACCTTTTACTTTTTTGTTTCCCTCGCCTTGCACCTCTTTTACTTGCACCTGGCTTATGTGGCTCTGTTCGCCGAAAATCGTATACTAATAATCCTCTATCATATTCCATATATTTATTTCTTAAATTTTTGTCGTTAAAAAAATCAACCAAACTTTTTGCTATGGCTTGCCTTATGGCTTCTGCTTGCCCAACTATTCCTCCACCTCTTACATTAACTTTTATATCTACATTTTTTGCTAAATCGCCAGCAAGAATTAATGGTTCTTTAACCCATTCACGCATAACCTCATTACCCCATATTTCGATTGGAACAGAATTTATTAAAACTCGGCCGCTACCAGCAATAACACGTGCTCGAGCAACTGCTCTTTTTCTTTTTCCAGTCGCAAATGCAATTTTTTTCTTTTCTACCATTTTTTCTTCGCTCCCAAGGCAAGAGATAATTGCTCAATTGTAATATATTTTGTTTTCAATTTACTTGCATCCGCATCCTTCACTTTTTCAAATTTCTTATTTTTAAATTCATCCGGAATTGAAATAAAAACTTTCAAATTTTTAAATGCTTTTCTTCCTTTTGGCTTTTTCCATGGCAACATTCCGCGTACAGCACGTCTAAAAATTCCATCAGGATATTTTGGAAAAAATGGTCCGTGTTTTACATCACCACGTTTTATACGTTGAAAATAAAAATCAATTTTTGATTTAGGATCGCCGGACAGCACGGCCTTTTCACAATTTACAACAATAACTTTTTCGCCTTCAAGTAGTTGTTTGGCTATTACTGTAGCTAAGCGACCTAAAATTTGGTTTTCTGCATCATAAATTATCATTTAAACCACTATCCTTACACCACTTCCTTTTGGATTTCTTTCTACGAGCTCATCGATGGATAGACATTCTCCTTTCATTTTTTCTATTTTCTGTTTTGCAGTTGGTGAAAATTTCCATGCAGCTACCACTAATTTTTTGGACAAATCACCCGAACCCAAAACCACACCAGGAACCACTATATACTCATTTTCATTTGCCACTCTTTCTAAATCGGAAATGTTCACTTCCACTCTCTGCCTTCTAGGTTTTTCTAGTTTTTCGGCTACTGCACGCCAAATTGGTGCATTCAGCTCAAAAGATTTTTTCTTCAAATTTTCTATAAGTGATTTCAAATATGGATTTGTTGGACCTGTTCGTTTCATATAATCAAGTATTTTTCTTTTTAGTACTTAAATAAGTTTTTTAATTTTAAGAAAACATGCCTGGAAAATGCGCCGTGCGGGATTTGAACCCACGCTCCGAGCTTGGGGAGCTCGTGTCCTACCATCTAGACGAACGGCGCATATACGCTTTGATTAGTTTGTTTTTTAGAAATAAAAATTTTCAGCAAAAATTTATTGTTCTATTGTCACAACTGGTTCTGGTTCGATAATCTTCCGAATCAAATAATAGTCGAACCTAGCCCATATAGTTCCATCTGGCCAACCGCCAGCCGTGATAACACCTCTTAATTCATCTGTGGGTACATTATAATCGTTAGTTGTGACATAGACGTCATTTCGATAGAATTTAGCCACGCTTCCAATTCTTCTTATTTCTAATATATCACCTGGACTGTTCCTGGTTGGGAGTTGATTATAATTATAACAACCATATGATGCACAAGTGCCGCTTAGCAATCTACTAAAAGGACTATTATAATCATCATATTCTTCCATTACAATAGTAGGATATGGCGACCAGTCAAATTTATTGGTTGGGTGTGCAAACCCAACGTTAATTGATTTATCTCTCGAAACACCAGCAGCCCGACCAACAAGTTTCCATCTGCATGCATAACCAACACCCCAGCTAGCAGCAGTAGAGTAGATTGTAAGTTGTCTACTCTCTGTGGCTGTAAAGTTAACATTTAAAATACCATCTTGAGCCACATAACTAGGATTACCTTCAACTCTACTTGCATTCCACTTGCTTAAATCAAAAAAGTCGTCGAAAAATTCAAAAGTTGCATTGCCATTGCTAGCTGA
>CAZONC010000016.1:0-8417 GCA_964581305.1 uncultured archaeon
TTTTGCCATCAAACATAAGAGGGACTGGTTATGGCGTGTTACATACGATTGATGGCATAGGGGATTTTGTTTCCAGCTTTGTGGTTGGTAGTCTGTGGGTAATGATTTCCCCAACTGTAGCTTTTATCTATGGATCTGCTCTTTCCTTCATTGCCACATTTCTTTTATTAGGTATAAGAAAAGGATAGTACTTCCTTTATCTAAATTTACCGGTGGAGTAAATAATTTGCCGCTTTAATTTAAGAATTTAATTAATGAGATTTGACAACTTTATTATTCCAGTCGGGAGCATATTTTTTGCCGATTTTTTATAATTACATGTACAATCGACTCCACATATGTAGAAAGTTCATAGTTTCTTGATAGCAAAATTGTTTCGACATTCCAATTGTGCTTTCTAGGTTGCTTGTCAATTACTCTGTATTTTCCGAATTCGTATTTTTTAAGAGTTGTGGGAACTCTAAATATAAAGTTCACATTTATACCATACTCGTTCTGAATTTTTTGATAGAGTTGTGCAGAAATATCATCATTTTCTATTATATTAGCAGGAAAAATTGGGCACCAATCCGCAAGTCTTTCGTATGGAGTGAATATTATATTTTCCCTTTCAGCGCTTACAGACCTACTTGTTCGAAGGCAAGTGCCAACACATGCAAAATAATTTGGTAATAAAGGTCCTGTCAAATTCTTAAATTTTCTTCTAAATTCATCCTCTGCATGATCACAAATTAAAATTGCTACATCTAACTTTTCTTTACATAAATCATATAACATTTCATATAATAAACCAAAAGGCATAATTTAATTATAGAGAAAATACTTTTAAATTATGCAGGGGTACCCAAGCCTGGTCAAAGGGGCAAGAAGTACTTGCTATGCTTAGGACCTTGCGGCTTAGTGCCTTCGTGGGTTCAAATCCCACCCCCTGCATGAAAAACTTTTAAATACCAATTGGGAAAAATGATATTATGCCAGAAGAAAAAAAACTTATTGGAAAGGTAACACACTATTTTACTAAAATAGGTGTGGGAGTTGTTGAGCTGGAAGATACACTAAGAGTTGGGGATGAAATCTCAATAGAAGGTGCAACAACTAATCTTAGAATGAAAGTCGATTCAATGCAAATCCAACATAAAAATGTGACTGAAGCAAAAAAGGGAGACAGCATAGGACTTAAAGTTCCAGAAAGAGTAAGAGAGAACGATAAGGTCTATAAAATAATTTCAAAATAAACTGCATCTTTTTTAATTTTTTATTTTTGTTTATTCTAATTTTTATAGCCAAAAATTGTTACGCTTAGCATTTTTATTTAAAAAACGAATTCATATTAGAGGCTATATGTATTTTGTGCCCCAGTAGCTCAGTTGGTTAGAGCACGTGCGTGGTAAGCACGGGGTCGCGAGTTCAAATCTCGCCTGGGGCTTTAAATTATTTTAAGGATGTATGTGAAAGAAAAAGTGCAATACCAAATCGGAAAAACTAAAATTACTTTAATACAGGGGGATATAACAGAGATGACAACAGATGCTATAGTTAATGCTGCAAATCCATCTCTAATGGGAGGGGGTGGCGTGGATGGCGCCATTCACAGAAAAGGAGGGCCAAAAATTTTGGAAGAGTGTAAACGAATACGAGCAACACAATGGCCTAATGGTCTTCCAACTGGAAAGGCAGTAATAACTACAGGTGGAAATCTAAAAGCCAAGTATGTTATTCATACTGTCGGGCCTGTTTGGCAAGGAGGAAAAAATAATGAGCCAGAACTTTTGGCAGAAGCATATAGGAATTCTTTGGCACTTGCATGCGAGAAAGGTTTAAAAACTATTGCATTTCCAGCTATAAGTACCGGTGCTTATGGCTATCCGATTGAAAAGGCTACTAAAGTTGCACTTAAAACCGTAAAAGAATTTTTGAAAAGAGAGAATAAATTGGAAGAAGTTGTCTTTGTATTATACAGCAAGCAGCATTTTGAAATTTATAAGAAAATGGCAAAAGAAATATTGGCCAAACAAACTAATTGTGTTTAAATTTTTTCTATTTCCAAAATAATTTTTTTCACTCTATCTTTGTGATTAGAAAAATTCGGTTGGTTTGGATCAAAAAATTTCCAACAGCTTTCACTTAACATATGATAAAGCGAGTAACCAAGATCTCTATAGCTTGCTGGAATTGCAATTGTAACCATATCACTATTTTTAATTTCATTAGCCATATACCTCTTAAGTAAATGTTGGAGATTCAGTGGAGCAGTTACAATCAATGGAGAATTTTTCTTAAAAATTGCGCTTTTACCATCCATATTCCTAAGATCAACAATAATGTCGGATTTTGTTTTTTCTTTATAACGGAATAAATAATCAAGATATATGTCTGGATTGGCTGCTGCTTTAAGCTGTGGATAGACAAAATCAATTATATCTTTATTTTCTCTATAAATTTTGACCATATTCTCAAAATTCGCACTTCTTTTTTCCAAATCGCTCTTAACCATCTTAGTAAATTTTGAAACAATTCTTTTTTTATTCAAAGGTATTGCTGCCATATCTATTGCAATTTCTTTATACACATATCTTTTAAAACGATCTAAAGCATGCAAATGTGTAACTGCATATGGAATTTTTAAAAAATCAATTTTCTCGGAAACAATCTCCTTTTTCAGTTCCTCAAAAATTCGAATAGCATATGCTTCGTTTGGACAGCCACCAGCAGAAACCAGCACTTTCATATCTAAAATTTATCAGGAAAAAAAATTTATATGTATGTATATTTCATTCCACCAAGATGAAGCAATTTCCTCTTCTTCAGATTTTCATTTTTTTCCACACATAGCACATCACCAATTACTAAACTGTACATTCCCTCTTGCTTTACTATTTTCCTTACTTTACATTCAATCCATGCCAAACATTCATTTACTCTTGGTGGCCGAACAGTTTTTGATGCACACCAGTTTAGACCAGCCTTTTCTAGTTCATTTACACCTTCTGGCCAATTTTTTGCGCAAATTTCAATTTTTTTCTCCAAACCTTCTGGCACAATGTTTAGCACAAATTCTTTGGTTGCGTTTATGTTTTTGAAAGTATGAGTTTCATACCATGGTGAAAATGCTAAAATTGGCGGATCATCACAAAGTGGGGTTATCCAGGTAAAAGGTGCTGCGTTTATCTGTCCTTTTTTGTTTATGGTTGTAACCAAACAAACAACTTTTGGATGAAGTAAAAAATACCAGTTCTTAATCATAAATATTATTTTTACCTAAAACAATAAATTTTTAAATTTTTGCATCGATAAATTTTTAAATTTTTTACATATATTGCGTATATTAAATAATATTATTTTTGCCTAAAACGATAAATTTTTAAATTTTTACATATGTTAAAAAAATATGGTACTTAAATGGTACAATGAATATTTTGGTATTTTGTATGCACTGGATGATAGTTATTTAAATAAACTTGACCCAAGCTTGCTTTTATATCTTGTGGATAAAAAAAATAGTGAAATAGAAATAATTGATGGACCTTATTCTGTAGAAAATATAAGAAAAGCCTTGCCTGAAATTAAAAACGAGCTTAATTTTCATAAAAGATGTGCTATGGAAAGTAGTAATATTGGAACTGCAATAATTCCTATACCGCCTTTATCAGAGAGCATAAAAAACATTATGAAAAAGTATAGGACTGTATGAAATGCTATGCGTATAATGCAAGAAGGTTAATTGAAAGTTTTTTTGCTCAAGAAATCTGGCTTTCGCTTTCTGCCTCTATAATTGCTTTTCGCACTTTTTCTATTGCATCGATGTTAACAGAAATACTCTTAATTCCACATTTGATCAGAAACTTTACCATCTCCGGTCTATTGCTGGGTGCCTCGCCGCATATCGAACTTTCTACACCATAACTATTACATATTCGAACCACATTCTCAATCAGTTTAAGTACAGCAGGATGCATCTCATCAAAAAGCTGAGCAATTCTTGCATTATTTCTATCAACCCCAAGCACAGTTTGTGTAAGATCGTTCGAACCAATGGATGCAAAATCTATTCCTTCTTTGCAAAAATCTTCTATTAAAATTGCAGCAGAGGGCGTTTCAATCATTATTCCCATTTTCACACTTTTTGGCAGACCAATCTGTTGAGCTATCTCTTTTGTTTTTTGAAATTCGTCCACAGAAATTACAAAAGGCAACATTATGTGGACATTGTCTAAATCCTCTTCGTGCAACTTTTTCACAGCTTCCAGCTCCGCTTCCAGAATTTCTGGCTGATCCAATGCCCGCCGAATCCCATGCCAGCCGAGCATTGGATTGCTTTCAGTTGGCTCCTCTTCCCCGCCCTTTAGATGTCTAAATTCATCACTTCTTGCATCTAGGCTTCGAACCCAAACCGGTTTTGGATAAAATGCACGTGCAATTGGCCTTATTCCATCTATCAGCATTTGCGTATATTCGCTCTTTCGCCCTTCTTTAATTAGTTTGGCCGGATGAATGCCTGCTCGTGCGATCATATGCTCGAGCCTTAATAATCCAACACCATCAACTGCTGGCGCGATCCTTTCCACCCCTTCAGGAAAAGCAAGATTGACCTTTAGCTGTGTTTTTGTTTTTACGGTTGGCGGTGCAATCGTAGGTATTTCTATCTGTTTTTGAATTTCAACTATGCCAGGATAAATTAGACCATGATATGCATCCACAGTTATTAACTGACCATCCTGTAGTATCTTAGTTGCATTGCCTGTACCAACCACAACCGGTAGTCCCATTTCTCGGCCCACTATACTTGCATGACATGTAGCTCCGCCTTCATCAGTAACTATCGCTGCCGACTTGCTCATTGCAACAACCATATCCGGAGATGTCATTCTAGTTACAAGTATATCACCTTTAGAAATTTTTGGCAGATCGGCAATGTCTCTAATAATTTTTACTTTTCCTGTTGCAAGACCTGGCGATGAGCCAAACCCTCTCAGAATAGGCTCTGCAGCAATTTTCACCTCTTCTATCTTGGCCTTAGTTGTGACAGCACGCGTTTGAACAATATAAATTCGACCCATTTCAATTGCAAATTCTATATCCTGCGGTTTGGCATAGTGTTGTTCGAGTGCAAGGGCAAGTCGTGCTAGCCGCACAATCTCTTCATCACTCAGCACCTGGGCATCAACTTGCGAAGACGGAACTGATATCTCAACCGTTCGACCGCTTGCCCAATCTCTTATTCGCATCCTTTCTTTGTGTCCAATTTTTTTGCTTAAAATCTTAAGTTGCTTTGAAACAATGTAACGATCTGGCTGAACTTCACCAAGAACAAGCGTTTCGCCAAGCCCCCAACTAGCTTCGATGAGTATATTATCATGACCAGTGGATGGCTCGACTGTAAAGACAACACCGCTTTTATCTGCATTTACCATTCGCTGTACAATTACAGCCATCAACGGTTTACCAAGACTATGCTTTGCTCGATAAAAAATTGCTCTCGGCTCGTAAAGGCTCGCCCAGCATTTTTTAACTGCTTCCATCAGCTCCTTCTGACCCCGCACATTTAAAAATGAGGAAAACTGACCGGCAAATGAAAATTCAGGCAGATCCTCTGTTGTTGCACTACTTCGAACTGCTACGCTTGCCAACTCACGACCAGCAGCAATAAGTTCCAGCACTTCCTCACTCACAATCTGATCTGTATATGAAAGTGCTTTGTACCCTTCTTCAATTTCATATTTTATAGCTCGAGGTATCTCCTGTGCTACTATCATCTCTTTTATCTTTTTTGAAATAGCCAAAAGATTCTGCGTATTTTCCACATCACAGTCTGCAATAAGTTTATCAATCTCCTTTTCTAAACCAGTCATTGAAAGAAATTTCTTAAATGCTTTTGTGGTAATGACAAAGCCTGGTGGAACAGGCATCCCTATTTTAACCATTTCACCTATATTTGCAGCCTTACCACCAGCAATTGCCAGATCTTCCTTTTTTAGCTGATCGAACCAAAGAATGTATTCCATAATAGAATTATGTATTCCTTAAAAAATATGGTTAAAAGTTTGCCAAAAACTGTTATTGTTTTGGAAATTTTACAATATTTCAAATAAGCATCTACCAAGTTCCATCACTTTTGTCCTTATTTCATTTTCAAGAAATTGTTGTTTTTTTAAATACAAATTTTTATTCCACAACATCAATTCGTGTGGTAGCAGATAATTTTGATCCAAATTTCTTTAGCGCCTTCTTTCCAATTTCCAAATTTTCTTTATTAATTCGTAGTTCCACAAGTCGTTGTCCAACAGTTGCCTGAACAGCTCTACCTGCTGGTTTACCAAATGATAACCGCATACCTTGTGAATATCTGTCGGCACCAGCGCCAGTAGCAATCGGTTTTTCGCGCAAAACGTGATGCGGATATGTGAGAATTTTCATGAAATAGTTTGATCCAAGATTCGATTCCAAAAACTTATGTGCAACTATTCGTCCTGCCTCAATTGCATTATCTCTTATTTGAGCATTTTGTTTTGAAACTAGATATAATGTTACATCATATTCCTTTAAAGTGCCCATTTCAAATAGATGTGTTTTTAGAGGAGGAACACCAACAACATATGATTTCCTTGGAACTTTTTTAGAAACACGTGTATAGGGTCTTTCTGGTCTTCGAACAGTTCGTCCAGGTCTTAGTGCCATTACTATCACGATAAAGTTTAAAAAATTAATATATAAACTTATAGTGGAATGAATAGACGGAAGAAAAGATTTAAAATTGAAATAAATTTCTTTTCTATTGGTTTTATATCGTTTGGCCAAACATAGAGTGGCGTGGTCGCTGCCGGAAGGCCAGTTGGCTCAGAATATAGAGTTGCATTTATTATGAGCGTATTATTACCAGGCGAAATGCCTGTAGTTGGAACTATGCATTGGGCAGTTAAATTAAATATGGTTTTTCCACCTTCTGTTCTCAAATTAACCAGCATACTTCGATTTTCACCAAAACTATCTGTAACGCAAGTTATGTTGGTATTCTTTGTTATACCTCTTTCTTTCCAGTTATACATCCAGTTACAACTTTTCTGTCCTTGTCCCATCAAACCAATCAAACTCACATTTGCATCATGAAAACAATCGCTCCATGTTATAACAGAACCCGTGGCATTCATTATACCTAATCTAAATCTTATTTTGCTAGCATTCAAAAAACCATCCGCTTCGAAAGAATACGATATATTAATAGTATCACCAGGTCTAACACTTCTCGTGCTTAAAGAGACCAATGTACGTGGCCGATTAACTGTTAGTGTATATGTAGCACTTTTTATTAATGTTTGATAAGTTCCACTAATATTAATTGAATAACTGCCGGGCTGAGCAGAAGAATTTGTTGATATAGTTAGAGTTGTGGTATTACCAGTAGTGGTTGGTGTAAGTTGAGACTGAGCAAATGAACAGCTAACACCTCCAGGAAGATTGGGACATGAAAGATTAACTGCTTGGGCTGTGCCGCTTACGAGTGTAAGATTAACCGTTGTGTTAATGGAAGCACCCTGTGATACTGTTCCTAAACTAGGAGTTACAGTAATGTTGAAGTTGAAACATCCTGAGTCTGCCCAATCGGTAGAACGATCACAATCATTATCTATTTCATCATTACAATTATTATTCTCTACTTTTTCCTCTATATTGTAGCCACCACAACTACATGAGCAATCTCTGCAATCATCAGAGGAAGAAACACAATTTCTATTGCTATCACATCCATATCTTATATAGGTTGTGCCTTGACAGTAACTTTGACCCGAGCAACTATAGTAGCTATAATTAACACAATAGCCAGTATTTGTATCACAAGTACCACCGCCATAAAGCATATAATCACCAATCTTATAAGTTTCGCCGGGTTTGTATTTACCGGGATCATCATGACAATTAACAGTGGTGGGGCATGAGCCAGCTAACCATCCAGAACAATTCGAACAGCTGCTCCATTCACTCCATGGGCCCCATGTACAATTTGCTTGACATGTTCGGGTCCGTGTTTTGACCCCGCTTTTATAAGCACAACCATTTCTTGCACATTCGCAGGATGATGTTTCGGTTTGTGTTTCACCCGGTGTACACTCACATATTTTTTCATAACTACAAGTACAATCAGAATTGCATGTAGCCGTATACCCGCTTATATTATCGCAATCATTAGTAGGATAACTGCATTGTGCACCACAAGAACCCTTTACACATTTATACTTACAACCATAATCGCAATAAGCAGATTGCTTACCCGAACAGCTTGCGCAAGTTTCGCAGGCACATGAACATGTGTTTTCGCCACTGCAACACTGACAATTATCAGATGGGTATCTACAACACAAAAAGTTATCACAACTTTTTACATAACAATATGCACATTGGCCTGAGTTACAAGTTTTACTACA
>CAZONC010000017.1:0-7220 GCA_964581305.1 uncultured archaeon
AAAAGACAATGAATTGGTGGGAAAACTATTTTGATGAAATTTATTATAAAATATATTCTCCTTTTGATACCAAGCCAGAAAGGTTAAAAAAAGAAGTTCTTTTTATTGAAAAGGTATTAGAATTAAAAAAGGATATGAAAATACTTGATTTAGCATGTGGTTATGGAAGACATGCAATAGAACTTGCAAAAAGAGGATATAATATTACTGGATTTGATTATTCAGAATATCTTTTAAAAATTGCAAGGGAAAAAGCAGAGAAGGAAAATTTGAAAATAAATTTTTTAAAGGGTGATATGAGGGAACTTCCTTTTAATGAGGAATTTGATGCAATTTATAATTTCTTCACATCTTTTGGGTATTTTTCTGATGAAGAAAATTTTAATGTTTTAAAGGGAGTAAGTAAAGCACTTAAAAAAGGTGGCAAATTTTTAATTGATACGATGAATATTTTCTGGATTTTAAACAATTTTCAGTACCAGATGTGGGATTTAATTGAAGATCTTTTGGTTCTTGAAGAAAATGAATTTAATCTTTTAACAGGACAAGTAAAAACAAAAAGGATAATTTTTAAAAAAGGGAAGGAGATAGATAGAAGGGAACATGAGGTAAGGCTTTATACGCCATCTGAACTTTCTTATCTTCTTTCTCTTAATTCTCTTAAAGTGGAAAAATTTTATGGAGATTATGATATGAATGAATATGGAGTAGATAAAAGAAGATTAATAGTAGTAGCAAGGAAAATTTAAATTTATATAATATAAGGGATTTTTATGCTTTTAGTTCAGATACTTATTTTTTATAATTTTAACTAAAAAGGAGGAGGTGAATGAATTATAACGAAGAAAAAAAGCGATATTTATCATTTTGTGACTCATATTGCCACACCTGTGACTGGTTTACAGGAAAAATAAGAAGAACTTTTCAATCGGCATTAGTAATGTTAAATGAATATGGGTTTAAAAGACCCCTTGAGGGTAAAGTTGATATAGATAATTTAAAAAAAGGATTACAGATTCTCGCAGATTCACGAATATGCTCAGGCTGTAAAGCAGAAGTTGCTAAAAGTCCAGAAGAAGATAGATGCAAAATTAGACAATGTTGTTATAATAAAGGTTTTGATTTATGTTCTGAATGTGCAGAATTTCCCTGTGAATTGTTGAAGACAAACCCCGGTGTTATAAAATTTCATTGTATTGAGAACCTGATGGAAATCAAAGAGAAAGGACTTGAGCAATGGGTTGATAAACAATGGAAGGACTATGTTGATAAGATGTGATAAAACAATTCCAAACCCTCGCTTCACAAATTGAAAATTGAATTTTTTTTACAAAAAATAAAGGATAATTTTCCTAAACTTAAATGGAGGAAACACCGTGTTCTTATGCATGGTTGGGATCATATTGTCATTATTCTTGATGAGAAAATAGTTTTTCGTTTTCCAAAAGATAAATTAGCCAGAGAAAAATTTCAAGATGAAATAAGATTGCTTCGCTATCTAAAAAAGAAAGTTAAAGCTAATATTCCAGATTACATGTATATTTCTAAAGATAAATCATTTGCAGGATATGATAAATTAAATGGTCAAGAACTTACATATTCAAATTTTCGCAAATTATCATCACAAGAAAAAGAAAGCCTTGCCGAGCAACTTGCGGATTTCATTTCAACACTTCATGTCACACCCAAATCAATAATCACTAAATACAACATCAAAACTCAAGATGAGAGAAAGTTATATAAAAAGCTCCTTCGCGATGCTGAAAAGATTATTTTTCCTCGAGTTTCAAAAAAAGATATTCAACTCATTGAAGAATACTTTGGTGAACTGAAGGATGCTCTTAGCCAAAAATATTCTAATGTACTTGTTCATTATGATTTGACAGGAGAGCATATTCTCTGGGATAGCAAAAAGAAAAAATTAAATATTATTGATTTTTTTGACTGTGCATTTGGAGACCCAGCAATTGATTTTGCAGGTTTATTGGAGTATGGCATAAACTTTACTGAAAAAGTTTTTAATCCTTACTCCGGAAAAAAAGACGATAATATGTTAAAAAGGTCGCAATTATATTTTAAAAGAATCCCGCTCTGAATTATGATAGATTCTATGAAAGGTTTCCCATGCACTTTTGAACAAGGATATTATATGTTTAAAAAATATTGGTACTAATATGCAAAAGAAGATTATAGAAATTCCTCACACAGTTTGCCCTTTTACTTGTACAGTTAATGGGTTAGGTGATGTATATCGATGGAAAACAGGGCAAATGATCCATGATGAATTTTTGATGAGCACAAGTGGGATGGCAAGTTTTTTCTATCTCAAACTTAAAAAGGCTAAACCACCATTTATGGTTTTCTGGTCTCAGGGTATTAAGAAGCAATACAAAAATTTAGAACATATCTTTGGTTTTAAAATCAATATCAAGGAGGGCAGGAGCTTTAATTTTGCTCTTAATAAGGTGAAACAGGAAATAGAGAAAGGAAATCCAGTAGTTATAGGTCCTCTTGATATGTTTTATTTAGAATACAGAAATGAATTTTTTCAAAAAATACATGCATTCCCTCATTTTGTATTAGCAGTTGGGTATGATGATACTGAGAGCAAGTTATTCTTATACGATTGTGATTTGTCAGGGATGCAGATTTTGAGTTATAACAACCTGAAACTTGCCTGGGGTAAAGACGAGCCCGGATACATGAAAAGAAATGCTGTAATTACCTTTTCTCTTTCTGAAAAACATCTGCCACTTCATAAAGTTATAAAAAAGGGGTTACTTTTGAAAGCGAACGAGATGCTTAATCCACCTATTAGAAATTTGGGAATACCAGGCATTCGTAAACTTGCCAAAGAATTCTTGGGATGGGAAAAGCAACTCAGCAAGGAGGACTATAAATTGGATTAAAAAACATGGCAATGTATGCCAATACTCCACCGACATTGTTGCCAGAAGTTGACAACTTTACAGGAAGAAGAAAAGAGTTCTCGCAACTCCTTAAAGAACTTGCATTATTAACTGACATAGGGGGTCTAAATGCAGTAGCTGAGAAATTTTTTATTTCAGGTGAAATAATAAAGCAAATCTCTCATATCGTTCTTGAATGGTTGAAAGACCAAGGTGATAGAAGAAATGAAATCTCTAAATTTTTGTTAGAAATTGCAAATATAGAAGAGGTTGCCTATTATGAGATTAAAGAATTAATGAAGTATAATTTAAAAAAATTTTGATACAAAAGGAGGTGAACCATGAAAAATAAAAGGAGACTTTTTTGGGTGATGATATTGCTCTTAGCCAGCAATATAGCTTTTGCACAGGAAAAGAATGTAAAGTTGAGGCGGGAATATATAGAGAAGGGAATGACCGCATATACTGAAGGATATATTTTTGTTTGCCCATTTGGGACAGAAATACACGGGATTAAAAGTTTTGCGTGGGGAGATATTACAAAGTGTGAAGAGAAAATATTGAATGAAATAAAAAAAATTAAATCAAAATATTCTATTGATACTACACAGATTATACTTTTCGGTTATTCACAAGGTGGTAGCAGAATTTTTTCTGTTGGATTAAGGCACCCTAATATTTTTAAAGGAATAATAACAGTTGCCGGCACATTTAAAGAAGAGGATGCAAAAGAGCATTTACCAGAACTTAAAGGAAAAGATTTCAAGGCATATATAATGATCGGTGGCAAGGATAAGAACCTTGAAAATAATAAAAAGGCAAAAGAAGAACTTGAAAAATATGGAACAAAGGTGCATCTTGAAATTTATCCAGAAATAGGACATGCATTTCCCGGCGAACCTGAGAAGGAATTAGAAAAGGCACTCAATTTTTTGTTAGTAAAATAGAATTTGGGCAACTATGAAAGAAGAACTTATTTTTTATTTTGATAATTTCGGTGAAGAAAATACTCAAAAAGTTTGTGAGCGCGTAATTATGCGACTTAAAAAAGGAGATATTAAAAAAGTAGCAATTGCATCTACTTCAGGCAAAACCGCATTAATTTTTGCAAAATCTATACTTTCATCATTAAATGACATCAAAATTTTTTGTGTCTCTGATCCACCTTGGGCAAAAGGTTATCCATTTATTTCACAGGGAAACAGGCAAGAACTTGAAAAAATAAAAGTTGAGATAGTAGATTATGCCCCTTATGTCTGTCATACATATAGTGAAAGAGTATCTGAAAATGTTTATGGATTACCCGATTTAATGGGTATAGTTTTTGATGTTTTTAGAATGGTTGGTGGTAATGGCTTAAAAGTAGCAATAGAAATAGGATTTATGCTTACTAATTGCGGAAAAGTAAATCCGGGCGAACATATAATTTCTGTTGGAGGAACTGAAAAAGGTGCCGATACTGCCATTGTTATGAAAACCGCTTTTTCTGTTGATATATTTTCAAAAATACCTGATAAAAGGATGGAGGTAATAGAGATTCTTTGTATGCCATTAAAGAAAAAATGGTGGTGGTGAATGGGTTATGACACTAATTTTTGCAAAAGTGAATACATTCAGCATGAGCAGTGTAAATTCTATTGCATTTTGCAAAATCTAAATCAATGAATAAAAGAGAAAGATTTCTATTAGAAATGATGAAAAATATCATTATGCCTTATGAGGCTGCTCAAGTATATGAGGAAGAAATTGTTGGTGAGTTTGAGAATAGATTTGAAACTGAATATTTTGAGTATTTTTTTACTTTAATAAAAAAAGAAGGTCTTATTTTAGACCTTGCATGTGGAGATGGCAGACACACTCTGAAACTATCTAAAAGAGCAAATCATGTTATCGCTCTGGATCTTTCCCTAAATAATTTAAAGATGGCAAAGGAGAAATGTAAAGCGAGAGATAATATTACTTTTATAAAAGGCTCTATATTTGATATTCCTTTCAGAGAAAATATCTTTGATGGTATATGGTTTTCTCAAGCTTTTGAATATGTTCCTCCGGATAGAAGAAAAGAGTTTTTGTATTCTATAAGACGCATCTTAAAGCCGGGAGGTATTTTATATATGAGTGTTGAGACCTGGATGCATCCTAAATTTTGGGACTCTTTAAAAGAACTTTTAAGGGATCTTAAACTTTTTTGTTATTGGAAATTTTTGAAGAAAAAACCACTTCTTTTTGGAGAATTTTTGTATTATTTACAGGCTGAAAAGATAAAGGCAAATTATTCAGGCTGGCATTATCATGTGCATACAGATAAATGGACATTGTGTAAGTTGCTTGTCTCATCTAAATTTATTATAGATAAAATGGATCTTTATGATGGTATAATATATGTGCTATGTCGGAAGGCAAGATGAAAGAAAATATATGTTTATATGGTTATGAAATTTTCTCATTTTTTCTTTAAAATTAAAATATTCAAATTAGGAGGAAAAATGAGGGGATCAATAAAAAAATTTTTGTTTTATGTATTATTTTTTCTTCTATTTAAAGAGTCCTATGCAAAAGATAATTTTCATTTTGCAATATTTGGTGATCGAACAGGTGGTGCTGATCAAAAAATTTTTGAAGAAGTGATAAATGAAATTAAACAGTTATCACCTGATTTTGTTATGAATGTTGGTGACCTTATAGAGGGATATACAGGTGATACTTTTAAGATAAACAAAGAGTGGGATACGGTATTGAATTTCCTTAAAGTTTTAGATTGTCCAGTATATTTTGTTCCGGGAAATCATGATATATGGGATAAAAAAAGTTACAATATATATCAAAAAAGAACAGGGAAAAATCCATATTATTCATTTGACTTTGGGAAATTCCATTTTTTAATTATAGATAACAGCACAATAGAAGCATGGAGCCAAATTGATACAAATCAGTTAAAATGGATAAAAGATGATTTAATAAAAAATAAAGATAAAAAATGTGTAGTTTTTTTTCATAAACCTTTCTGGCTTAAAATGATTTCAAATGGTGAAAAAGATATAATGCATAATATATTTAAAGAAGCAAATGTTAATTATGTGATAAGTGGACATGTTCATTATTTTATGCGAACAAATTTTGATGGGATAAAATATTATATTATAGGGAGTTCAGGTGCTAAAGTTGAAGGGAATGAAGCACTTGGTGAATTTTATGGATATGCATGGGTGAAAATAGAAGATACAACTTTATCTATTACATATATCAAATTGGGAAATATTATTCCGGAAAATGCCCTTACTTTTGAAGAAAGAGAAAAACTTTTAAAGATTGAAAAGGAATGTATAAGTATTGATTCAATAGTGGTAATTGATGATAAAAAGCTAAAGAATTATAATGTCAATGTGAAAATTAAAAACATATTGGATGAAGATTTTATTGAAACTTTAAAATGGAACATAAGCGCAACCCCATGGAAAGTATATCCTGAACAAATTAGATGGACCTTTAAAAAACGAGAAACAGAAAGAATAGCATTTAAATTCAAAAATATTTTTCCTGATAATTTATTTCCTGCTCCATTTTTTGAATTTAAGTATCCTCATAAAGGATGGGGTGAATATAAATTAAAGATACCTTTAAAAATTTTCCGAAAAATTGAAATTGAAAAAACTAAATATCCTCCAAGAATTGATGGCATACTTAATGATAAATGGTGGATAAAAGCAAGCAAATTGAGAAAATTTTATAGAAGTGGTGGAGAAAATACCAATGTTGAACAAACAGATGTGTATCTTACTTATGATAATGAAAATTTATATATTGGAATAAGATGTAATGAAAAAGAAATTGATAAAATTAAAGCATCTGTTAAAAAAAGAGATGACCCAAATATAATTGGTGATGATTGTATTCTTATATTTATTGGACCTGATATAAAAATTAGAAAGATGTACCAGGTAATAATAAATCCTGAAGGCATGATTTTTGACCAATGGATTAAATTTGATGATTCAAATATTGATAGACATCGGGAATGGAATGGTGAATGGAAAATTTCTACAGGTAAAGAAAAGGAAGCATGGATATTAGAACTTGCTATTCCCTTTAAAATTTTTGGAGTTTTTGTAAAATCTGGAAGTGAATGGGGATTTAATATAGGACGTATACAGCAAAGAGTTTCAGATAATTCAACCTGGCAACAAAATCTCACAATTGATCCAAAAGATTTTGGCAGAATTTTTTATAAATAAAAATTTCTAAAAAGTTAGGGAGGTAAAAATGGCAAAGGTTATAATAATTATGGGTTCAAAAAAGGATTTTGAATGGGCA
>CAZONC010000018.1:0-4567 GCA_964581305.1 uncultured archaeon
AGCAAAAAGTAGCGGGCCCGCTGGGATTTGAACCCAGGATCTCCGGCTCCGCAGGACCATTGAAGGGCTTTTCCATTAAAAGAAATGTTAAATAGTCGTTTATCCCCATTTTGGCTTCTTTTGCTTTAGTTCTGAGCATCTGAGCTACTTCTGTTTTTAGGCATATGCCTGTCATTCCAGGTTTTGGCATCTTTCTTTCCGCCTCCTTTACACTTGTTATTTAGGTAGTTTCGATTTTTAAACGGCAGTAAAAAAATTTTTAGAATGGTTCAAAGCTAAAGCGTTATAAAAATAGTCAGCATGCTCTATAATTGAAATGAGTCCCCGAATTTCAATTTGCATAAAAGAGAGCTTTGCAATATTTGGTCTTATTTTTCTGAAAATCTGTTTACATTTAAGTGCTTTTAACAATTTTTCCCTAAGGTTATCCAACTTTTTTTCGATCATTTTCCTTATTACAACAGCTATATTTGGAATTATTTTAGCAAATTTTGTTAGGTTTAAAATCCGCCAACCATTTTGTATTTTCTTATCTTTAACTGCTTTCCCGCTTCTACTTTTTATTTGGGTGTTAATATCTTACATCATTAAATTATTTGCAGATTGGCTTTTTGCTGTGGGGTTATGGAATCTAGGCGAGTTATTTTATAGCATGCTTTTTATTCCCATTAACGATTCTTGGGTTTTTTCTTTTTCCCTTTATTGACGGCTTTTACTTCAATGTTCTATATCCTTCTTATCATGCGATGCCGTTTAAGTGGTCACTTAAATTTAACTAACGAAGTAAGTTTTAAATTCATTGTTATCAAAATTGCTGGCCTCGTTCTCATGCTTTTTCCTATACTTCATGCTTTTTTGTATCAATACGTTTACTTGTATGACTTACTTTTTGTTTCTATTTTTTTCGATCATAACATCGGATTATTTTCAGGTTTTTGGCAATGTTTGGCTCTAACACAATTTACTGGATCGTTACTGTATTTAATTTCTGAAAAAAAAGGTAGAATTGAGATATTAATGCCAGACGCACAATTGCACATTAAATATGCAGTTGCCGCCTTCTTTTTAGGTCATTTTGGATTTCTATGTAGTGAAATAGCATTTTCTTCTGGGTTTTTCCTCTTCGCTAAGCTTTTGCGCGTGTCCATACCGTTTGTTTCTATGTCATTGCTATTAATTACACTTTGCAAAATTATAGCATTACCGAAACCGTTAGTGTTTTCATCTAAGAACATCTTTAGCATGATGCTTCTGGCGTTTTTCTTAGGGTTTTTGTATGGCGTTCTTCTTTTGCAACGGACACCCATAGAGATTCCATTTTTTAATATAACAGTGTTATTCGTTGGTATTAGTTTTGCATTGTTTAACCTAATGTTGCTTTTCATGATATTTGGCTTTGTTTTAATCCATATAATTGTCTGGCAGTTCAAAAGACTAGTAGCCATCTCTAAACATGTAACAAAAATCTGGAGGTATTTACAAGGCGAAAAGACGGATGTTGTTGTTGAATGGACGAATATCAAGGAGCCATTAAGCAATCGCCAATTTTTAATTTATTCGTTTTTTCAGCTTTTTATTTATTCATTATCTATTTTTGCATTTTTTATCAAAGAAGCAAAGACTATGGTGATACCTTTGGAGCAATTATCCATTGAATCAACTTTTCATGAGCTTCTTTTACAATATTTTGACGTTTATATTCCTTGTTTTTCAATTTCCCCGCCAGAGCTTTTCTATATGATAGATAATCCCTTGGTTTTTGGTTTTACTTTCTCACTCACATTACCGCTTATTGTGACTGCTACATTTTTATTAATAACAGAAAACTCTGGATTGATGTTAAACTCCACAATATTGAGCCCAAAATTGCTTCACAAATATGTGTTAGGTATTTATATTCTAAGCTTTTTATA
The DNA here is from genome assembly GCA_964581305.1 of uncultured archaeon. Lineage (GTDB taxonomy): Archaea > Aenigmatarchaeota > Aenigmatarchaeia > CG10238-14 > SCSR01 > CAZONC01. The sequence continues at coordinate 1,914 of CAZONC010000018.1, forward strand.
TTTGGTAAGCACAAGCGGCCTTTGGGCTCTTTCTATTTTTGAAGCTTTTATATTAATTATTTTAGAGATTTTCTCGGTCGCATTTGCACTAACAGTCTCAAGAAAATACTTTGTTAACGCTGTTATAGCCCACTTGAAATAAGAGGCTTTATGTTTCAGTTTATTGCTTAAAAATAGGATTAGAAACATATGCTTAGTCTCATTTAATTATTCTAATCGCCAAATTTTTTTGTCATTGTAATTGGGGATTGGAGATTCGAGTCCGATTTATTTATTTCAATTGATATACTGTCTATGCTTGGACATACTGACTGAACCATCGAATGGTAATGTCGTGTCGTCGGACTATGCCATCAGATTTCCAGTTACTATCAATTACTACTAATCTGTCTGCATACACATATTCGACAATCGATTTTCTTTAATCGAAAGTTCGCTGGTCCATTTTTTTAATTTTTTCCAATTCTTTTTCAGGTCTTCAACATTCTTGTAGCTTCTTTGAAAATGCCATACCGCTGTAGTTAATGGGTTAATTCCAATTTCGGTGATTTTTAACGCTAAGTGATCGAAAAGATTCTTCTCGGCAACCTTATAACCTATTCCCGCTAATAGGCCAATAGCAGGAGAAGTAAGCATACCTAAAACGCCTATCGCACCGTAAGCTACAGCAGAGAGCATCCACCTACATTTTTCAAGTCGTTTGTCCAATGTGGGTAAGATTTCGCAAGCTTCTTTAAAGACTCTTTTTAAGTATCTTCCTTTTTCGATGGCTTCGCCGCATTTTCCTTGCTGGACTGCCTCATCTAATCGCTCTAAAAGTTCTCGCGCTTTAACCATCACTTTTTCTCTATATAGTTTATCAACGATATCCATTTCAAGGTCTGTAGGAAATGTTAGATCATAAAATTCTGTCAAGAATTGACCGACTTCATAGGGAAAAACACACTTTTGCGAAATTTTTACTCCAAATGTATCAGCCCACATCAAGCTTATTTTATCTATTTGCAAGGATCCCCCAAGCCCTCGGATGCTTGGCTCGGCCAAAAAATTCCAGTATGTAGCTAAGAACTCAACGCATGTTTTTAAATCAAAGCTCTCCGTAATCGCTTTTACTAACGTTTTAAATCCCACGAGCTTTAGCTCACAATATAATGTTAGAAAAGAATAAAAGAGTCCATCCAATGTCGTTCTATTTTCTCGGAGAAAAAGGGAAAGATCATGTATTTTCCATGAAGATAAAACAGCATCCGTGGCTAAGCGACAAAAAATCTTGTGCGCTTCTTTAATATTGTCTGTGATATTCACAATGCCAGCTTCTTCGAGTGAATCCATGAAATATTTCCATCTTAATTCTTCGCTTGGTGGTTCCTCTTCAAGCAACACGTTCATAAATTCCCTATAGGATGTAGGCTTGCATCTTAAGACTGGTAATACTCTTCCTCTTTTATAGAGAGATGCAACTTGAAGCGGAGTTAAACCAAAAATTTTTATGAATTCTCTCTCCGTTCTACATGGCGGTATATTAATACAAACTTGTTCATAAAAGGGCAAAAGAAGTTTTACTGGAACAGCCCATGGGCTAGCAACCACGAACGCCATTGGATTTCTATACTGAAATTTGTCTTCATAAAGCACTCGAAATATATCTTGGACTTTAGGCATGTGATTTTTTGAAACATAAGTAATAATCTTTTTAAATGCTTCGCACGCCATTTCTTTTTCTTTTGATTCATAATCGTTAAGTTGAGGCAATACGCGGGATCTTTCATGCTGAATCTTAGAATAACGTGAAACCTTACCAAGAACATCGCGACCAATTTTTTCCATCTTTATCCAGTATTTTAGATTAGTAGTTCTTATTAAAAATCTTCATGTTCCTCTTTGATGTTATTGTCCTTTGATTTTCGAGGTCTTAAGATTTGTTTTGTTATGAGAACTCCAAAACAGATAAACTTTCGTTTGCATTAAGAAACTGCAGACCTTGATTAAATGCACAAACTTTTCAAAGTTTGCTTTGTGCATTTCTTCCACATAGATTTGCTTTTTTCCGAATGGCAAGTGGCAAAAGAAATATTTTATGAAGCGTATATGTCTGTGTTTAATGAACGCTTCTTTAATTGCTTGCATCTCTTTTTTGCTTAAACTTTGTAACTTGTTTCGAACGTATTTTTGGCTTCCCAAAAGGCAAATATTGAAACCAAGTTGCTGTAGAATTTCCGCAATTTTTATTGCTTCTTTTGGTGGTGGTTACTTGGCTATTTTTTGCATTCCCGCTTTTTCTGCGAATGGGTTGTATTTTGCCATGACTGCTGGCATTTCTACATATGGTGTTCCGGCTAAAGGCAAAGTTTCACGGACAAGTTTTGTGCCTAAGCCTATTGTTCGGTATTTGGGATGCACAACAACACGGCTGATAATGCTCAATTTTTCATTAAGCTCTTTCATTGACATTTTTGGCAGGACAAGCCTTCTTCCGAAGCATGTGGGTGGTGGATGGGCATAAACGATTACTCCGCATAGTTCCTCGCCTCGTTTTAGGCAGAAGATTTTTCTCGGTCCAGCTATTTTGTGGCTACGATAATGGAAACTTGCGAGTTTGCGCCAATCTTCGGTTGTGCCTTCTTGTATGCGCATTTCTCGGATGAGACTGCATT
>CAZONC010000019.1:0-2757 GCA_964581305.1 uncultured archaeon
ATAATTTATTTCACTGTGCTTTTTGTTACAAGTTACTTTACATTTTTCCATTTTGTATTGTGGATGGAAAATAGGGGAAAGCTTTTTTCTAAAAGAAAAATAAAATTTTTTCCATTTGTCAGTATTATAGTTCCTGCATATAATGAAGAAAAAGTTATTGCTGCAACTCTAAAAAATGCCTTAAAGCTAAATTATCCAAAAAATAAGCTTGAAATTCTAGTGATCGATGATGGAAGTAGCGATAAAACTTATGAAATTGCAAAAAGGTTTGAATCCAACATAATCAAAGTTTATAAAAAAGCGAGAGGGGGGAAGGCCAATGCAATAAATTTTGCGCTTAAGATGGCTAAAGGTGATTTTGTAGTAATAATGGATGCTGACAGCCTACCGTATAGAAATGCTTTGATAAATTGCTTAAAGTACTTTGATAGTCCAAAAGTTGCTGCAGTAACAAGTAATATTTTACCAAAAAAAAGATCTTTTCTTGAAAAGCTACAATATATAGAACTTATGTTTAATGCATTTTTCAGAAAGTTGCAGGAATTTCCAAATGTTATTAGTTCAACGCCTGGTCCATTCAGTGTTTATCGCAAAGAAATTTTGAAAAAAGTTGGTGGTTTTGATGAAAAAAATCTTGTTGAGGATGTGGAAATTGCATGGAGGTTGCATGCAAATGGTTATCTAACCAGAATGGCAATGGATGCACGCGTGGATACGTACTTTCCATCTACAATTTCGCATTGGTGGAAACAAAGAACAAGGTGGGCGATAGGCAATTTTCAAACTTTTGTCAAATATTTTAAATACATTTTTAGAAAGGATAAGCATGCAGTTGGACGCTTCCTTCTGCCAACATCATTGACTGGCTATATTATTACAACATTCATCGTTACTCTATTTGTATATTTTATTGTAATCCAATTTTCTGTATTTTCCATTGTTTTTATAAAATCAATATCGCTTGGTGCAAATCCTCTATCAGTGCTTTTGGCCGGAGGTATGATAGATGTGAGAATAATTTATGGGATTTTATCTTTCCTACTATTTTTTACAATGTTAAAATTGGTTTTGGGTGCCTATCGAATTAAAATCGATTTGTTCCATATAATAATTTACGGAACGCTCTATGTTATGCTAACACCATTTGTTACTTTAAATGGAATATATAAATATATGAGAAAGGACTTTGGGTGGCAAACAAAATGAACGTATATATAAAAGCTCTCATTCCTACAATTTTCGTCTTTCTAATAGGTATAATGATCGGTATATGGATTGAAAATTATAGATTGAGGGAAACAAGGAAAGCTCTATCCGAATTTGAGATAATTTGGAATGATGCCCAACTTCTTAATAAGTATTTGGAAAAGATGGGAAATGAGTCGTGCGATCTGGCATTCCAACAAAATCTCATATTTAATGACAAAATATATAAGAAAGGTTTGGAAATTGAGAAAATGCTTAAAGCAAATCTTTTTACACCCGAAATTATACAGGAATGGACAAGATATGTTCTTCTTCAAATACAGTTTTGGTTTAATAGCATTGAACTAAGGCAAAGATGTAATCTGGATTATCATACAGCCGTTCATCTATATAATATAAAGATATCGCCAATCGAAAAGGCAGAAAATGATGTTCAGTCAGCTGTCATGTTAGAGCTAAAGTATAAATGTGGAGCAAAAATGATGCTTATTCCTCTCACTGCGGACGTGGATTTAATAGTTGTTGATAGTGTGCTAAAGAAATATAATATAACTAAATTACCAGCAATCATTATCGATGAAAAATACGTTTTCCAAGGTTTAACTTCGCTGGAGCAATTGGAAAAAATAGTTAAATGTTAAGCAGAGCCAAAATAAATTTCGTGGTTGCCAAATCCAGCTCATAAGACGTTTTTCCTGAAATAAAAATCGTATTATCCAAAACACGCACAGCACTTTCATTTGCTATGGAAGGTGGGAGAATTGCAATAAATGTTCCGTTTTCTAAAATAAAATCGTTAACTTCCTGTGCGCTTATAGATAAATTTCTATATATTCTTTTTAGGTTAAATGTTATCATAAAAGACTGCAATGCCACATATTGCAGATCCGATGTATTAACATAAACGATTGTTACATTTGAGATATTCGAAAAATCCGGCAAAGAGCCGTATACAGGAATTTGCCTTGCTTGGCGAATATCGACCCTAAATACCAATATAGTATTATTATATTTAATTGTGGTTATTGGCTGCTTTTGTAAGTAAAAATAGAGCAAAGAAACGATTATGGCACAAACAAATAAAAATAACATTATATTCCTAGTTCTTTTTTTCATACTATCTTAGAATATGTTTGTTTTAAAAATAAAAAAAGAAAAAGGAAGCCAAAGTTTTTTTTATGGCTGCGTTTACACTGGAACTATACCAGCTGCATCTACTGATGTTATTTCTACAGCTGATGCTGTCATGTCCTTTAGCCAAACATCCCATTGCTGTAGAACTGTACATGCCATTCTTGTCTGTGGTGCATGTGTACCTGCAACCACGACTGCAATCTTACCGCTTGTGAATGCATTGTCGATTACTTGTATTCTACCGAAGTCTCTTCCTGGCCAGTCCTCACATCCGTATGGGAACTTGCCAGCTGTTTTTAGCTCGGCAACCAGTGTATTCACACACGGACCGCCAACAAGTATTAAGTTCTTTGCTCTATCTGCAAGTGTTACCTCTGTATCTAGCTTTGCTACAGCTGTAGTGATTGGAACCATTTG
>CAZONC010000020.1:0-2731 GCA_964581305.1 uncultured archaeon
ATAAAAAGTCAAACAAAAAAACTTACAATAATTCCCTTAGGGGAAAATGTCAATTTTATCAGGACTTATAATCTTGATTGTATTCGGGTTTTTTTCAAACTGCATTTAATGCTTGGAAATTGTTGATTTAGTTTTACTAAGAATTCATCTTTGTTATTGCTGTTTGTTTCAAAAACAACCTCAATTATGTTTGCTTCTTTTGTTTCATTCAATAAATTTTCAACTGAACAATTTTTATAATTTTCCCTTATTTATAAAAGCAACTCTATCGCATACTCTTTCAGCTTCTTCTAATGTAATGAGTTGTCAGGAAAATAGTAGTTTCGTTTTCATTCAAACTTTTTATCATATCCCTTATTTGCCTTGCACTTGCAACATCAATTCCTGTGGTTGGTTCATCTAAAAATAAAATTTGTGGATTAAAGCTGCCGCAATGGTAAGTTTACGTTTCATGCCTTTTAAATACGTTTTAAATTTTTTGTTTGCAACCTCTGTCAATTGGAATTTTCCTAATAATTCAGTTGCTTTTGTTTATCTCCCCATTTTTGTAAGACCATATAAAGAACCACAGAAGCAAAGGTTATCATATCCGCTCATTTCGTCATATAAATTACTTTCATCAGGAACAACACCTATAATTTCCTGTACTTTTTTATGTTTTTTGTCAGGTCTTCACCATTAAAATAAATATTGCCAGACGAAATTTTTGCCGGTCCAATCAACATATTAATCGTGGTTGTCTTTCCTCTTCCCTTTGGTCCTAAAAGACCAAATATTTCCCCTCTGTTTACGTCAGATGATATATTATTAACTGCAATAAAGTCACCATACTTTTTAGTCAGATTTTAATTGTTATTATATTTTCCATCATCTATTATTCCAATGTTTCTTTGGATGCTGTTCTGTCTTCTAGCATTGTACACAACGTTTTGCGGGTATCTGAAGTTCGCCCGAAGGCTAGATTGACGAAAGTGCGAAGCCGTAGCCGGATACCCCTTGTTAGGCGACGTTAGCATTCTATTTATTTATTCTATATTTCTCTATGTGTTGTTTGAGTTGTTGTTTCGCAAGTGCAAGAATCTTTTTCTCTTTTATCAAGTTTTTTACATATTGTGGATCCGGAAAACTAATCGCATCGAAGACACACCAGACTTGGCATGAAGTACAACCCACCATGCGGTGCAACGGATTGACTACAACGGCTTTCTTTTTAACTTCGTCATACTTGAAAACCCCTCGCCCACAGCTCGTAATGCACATACCACAACCGACACATTTGCTTTCATCGATATATGGGTGCCAGTGGATCTCTTCTCTCGGAATGTCTTTCCATTGTGCATATTTTTCTGGTAAATTCATATCTTATTCCTCCTTTTGATTTTTTTTTGAAATACATCTGATTTTAGTGTTCTTTCCGCACCTCTCCTCTTGAGTATCGCTGAATGGAAAACCAAGGACGCTTTTGCCCAGTCTGATAATAAGAATGATACAATATGACCGATATAGGCAAGGCAGGCACCGGTGGTGAGCCCAACATAACCAGTTCCAATAATAGCAATTTCCATTTGAAAATTATAAAAATTAATCATAAAAAGTCAAACAAAACCATTATTGACATAAATTTCTATAAATTTTCTATTTTGATTCTATCTTTAAAAAGTATATTCCTTCACTAAAGGGTGGTAAATTTTTCTCATAAAGATTTTTACTTTCCTTTACTGGAAGAATAAAAGAGAAAATTTTTTACCCGATAGATTATAAAGGGAAAAAATTATTTTTCCTGGTAATACTTTTATAGATAATTTTCCCCTTTTTAATATTTCTCTCTTCTTTTAAAGCCGCCACTTCTTGACTAAATAAGCTGCTGATGACAATAAAATCGTATTCACTCTTACCGATAACATAGATATTACAATCTAAGCCATAGCAAGAAAGAATGCATGTTAAAATCAAAACAATTTTTTAGTAATATTTTACAATATACTTTTGCCTATGAAGACCCAATTGAGAAGAGAAATAGTGCTTTAATCAAGAAAGGGAAGATAGCCAACACTAATAACCCTTTATTAATAGGCAAGAATAGTTTTTTTTCAAAAAGGATTTGGTAGGATTTTATTAAAGGAGTTTTATAAGAATTTTAAAAATCTGGAAGGTAGCCATACCCTATATGATGGGGAGCATAGGAAGATAGGAAGATATTTTTTATTGGAAGTTTTTTAAAATCAGAAATGGGTTATAAGATATAAAGGACCGGGTAATAATATTGATTGCGCAGAGGCAATAGCTGCTGATAACAATGGTAATCTCTATGTAACCGGTTATAGTTGGGGAAAATGGCACTTATTCTGACTACACAACAATAAAATACTTATTGATGGGAATTGAAGAAGGCCAAAAAAATAAAAAGATAATCTATACTGATTTTAAAAAAAAGAAATTAATTCAAAAATTTATGATTCCTTTGAAAAGATTGCCAATAAAAAATAGAAAAACTAAAACCTGTTGTCTATTTTTTAAGATGGAAACAAAAGAAAAAAGGAGAAAAAGGAAGATTATTGTGAAATAGCTACTAAAATCCTCTGACGCAAAATGAATAATATTTTTATTGACAAAAATAAAAATTTTATGCATATTTAAATATGTTAAAAAGGAGGTAAAATGAAGAAGATTCTGTTCTTTTTTATATTATCTTTAGTTTTTGCTCAAACCTGGCAGTATGGTCCGCAAACTG
>CAZONC010000021.1:0-1803 GCA_964581305.1 uncultured archaeon
TGGCAGAATTGGCAAAAAACTATCCCCAGGTTTTTGAGAAAATTGTAGAAGAAGTAAAAAGTTAAGGTTTAAATTTTATCAAAAAATCGTTTGCTCTCTTTAAAATTTCCTTTGCGTTTTTAAAAGTTAATCTTTCGATTGCTTTTTCAAATGGCAACCACTCATAACCAATGTGTTCAAAAGAAATTTGAACCTTTTTTTCTTTTGTTTCTGCTAAAAAGAAGGTAACAAATTTTAGAACGTTTTTCCCTCCAAATTTAAAAAAATATTTAATTGTTTCTTTGAAACCTGGCAAAATTTTTATCTCTTTTAATCCAGTTTCTTCAAAAACTTCCCTTTTTACTGTATCTTCAATTTTTTCTCCTTTTTCAATGTGACCTTTTGGAAAATCCCAATAATCTTTTTCTGCTCTATGAGAAGCCCCAGGATAGTGTAAAAGCAAATAAAAAATTTTATTTTTTTCTTTTCTAAAAACTATTGCTCCTGCTGATTTTTCTATTGGCATATTCCTTCGCTATTGCTCAGTCAAATTCAAAATTCAAATCTCAAAAATCAAAATGGCTGAGCGAATAATCAAATTGTTTAATTATTATAAAATTTCAAAATAAAAAACAAAAGCCCGTGCTTTTCGCAGGTTTTTAAAATACCTTATCAACTTTTATTCCAAAAACCTAAAGGTAGAGACCATTTGATTGAAAATTTTTTCAATTTCGATATCAGAAAGAGGGTAAAGGTTTCTATCAAGTGGAATTGGCTCTGGCATATTATGTCCGTAAGCCACTTCTTGAAATGTCAATTGAATTTCGGCAGTCTTTGTTTTATCTTTATTAGGAATATAATAAGTTATACTTTTCGGGCATTTTTCTAAACATTGGAACTCTTCCGGATTAAACTCTTTGCCTTTGATATATTTATTCCAAATACGCAATGATACCTGTATAGCCGGTTCATATTCTTCTATATAAACTAGTGGAGAAAAAAAGACAGTCCTTTCTATGCCCGCAATATCATTACAACCGACAAGATCAAATCCCCAATCTTTATGATAATTTATCTCAAATCCATCCTGTTTTCTTGTAAGAGTTTCCCAATCTACTGCATTTTTCTCAAAGAATATTAAAGAAGAAAGTATATTTTTGTAGGTATTAGTACCTTCATAATATATAGACCCAGAAGTTGCTTCGGATGGCTCTGCGGTCAGCTCTTGTATTAGTTCTAATATTAAATCTTCCCTAGAAATTCCAGTTATAATTATGTATCTATTTTCTGTTTTTTCTTTTGAGATTAAATACGGTTCTTCCAGAACAAATTTTGTTGCCTTAATATTTCCTCTTAACGTAAGTTCTTTCTTAGAGATTGCGTTTGAAAATTGACTTGCGAAACCATCCTGGTACTCTTTTCCATAATTTATATAATCTAACTTCTTTGGGTTAAAATAAATGTTCAGCAATATTGGTGCGGAATTCTCGTGAGTGTGTAAACAGGGTATAAACCGCATGTATCCCCTCTTATTAGTCATTCTATATGAGGACGGTATGATATCAGAAGATATAATTTTATTAGTAAAAATCCAATTGGTGGGATATTTCATTTTAAATCCATATCTATTACTAATATAAATTTCCCAATTGGCGGTTTCGTCTTCAACAACTTTTTCTGGTTTTTTTATCTCAGGAAATTGACTGATTGAAATCGTTTCTTTCTCGAAGTATTTCAAATAACCCAAAATCCCTCCGCCAACTATTACTGCTAAAATCACTAAAATCAAAATATATTTCCAATTTGTTTTTCCTTTTGTTAAAA